>NZ_JBIAQV010000001.1:459108-835503 GCF_042889305.1 Streptomyces sp. NPDC002619
GGGGCCCCGCGCCCCCCCCCCCCGGGCGGGGGTTTCCAGGCACCCCCCCCAAAACCGGCCCGTAACCCACAGTCCCGGGGCGGGGCCCCCGCGGGGGGGGGGGGGGGCCCCCCCCCCCCCCCCCCCCGCGCCCGGGAAGCGGTGTCGGATGCGAAGGGGGGTGAGTTCAGCGACGTACGACCCGGCGCAGATTGCGCGCCTTGCGGGCCATACGGCGGACCGTCGCGTTGCGCGGCAGGAACGACAGCTGGGACGGCACCCCGCCCGGCAGCGCCAGGGACGTCAGACGCTTGCGCTTGAAGTAGCGCAGGGTCTTCTCGTTCAGGTTCTTGGTGAGATAGGCCTCGGTCTCCTCCCGCAGCTGCGGGAGGATCTTCGGCTGCATCGCAAAACCCACCGCCCGCACCAGCGGGCCGAGCGCGTCGACGTCCATGCCCCGGCGCTGCTCGGTGACCGCGGCGCGGTCCGACAGCTCGGGCAGCAGTGCGTCCACGACGGTGATCGGGACACGGTTGCTGTTCTCGAAGGGGGACAGCCGGTCGAGCAGCGTGTCCGTGCCCACGCGGGCGGTCGGCAGGCCGTACAGCGCCGACGCGGTGAGCAGGGCCGTGGAGAAGCAGCCGACGACCAGCGCGGGACGCATCCGCTGGTACAGCACCTCGGCGAGGACCGGGGTGTCCAGGACGGTCAGCTCGGCACCGAGCTTCTCGGCCTCCTGCTCCAGCGTGCGGGTGAAGCGGGCCGGCGCGGTCGGGTGCGGCTTGAACACGATCCGGGTGTGGCCGAGTGCGAGGGCGCCCTTCAGCATGCGGACGTGGAGGTCCTCCTCCTGGGCGGCGCTGAGGATACCGAGCGCGGAGAGGTACTGGCCCAGCAGCAGCGCGGGTTCCTCGATGTCGGGCAGGTCGTCACCGCTGGAGACGAGTTCGGCCAGCACCTTGGTGAACGCCGGGGTCGGCACGATCTCCGCCGGCACGCCGAACTCGGTGAGCAGCAGCGGCTTCAGGCCCGGCACCAGGTCGAGGTGGAGCAGCCGGTCCACGCGGGTGCCGACCAGCGGGTCGATCTTGTTGCGGGTCGGGCCGTAGCTCATCAGGCCGTCCGCGTACACGGTGACCGGCGCGCCGGTGAACATCTGCGTAAGGCTGAGCGACGGGTTGACCTGGATCGACTCGACCGCGAACTCGACGTCGTCGTCCCCGAGCTTCCAGGCGAGGCGCAGATACCGCTCCCAGAGCGGAAGGTCCTCCAGCCGCGGCGCCCAGCCCCCGGGGTGGAAGGGGAAGATCGTCTCGTTGTACGAGAGCACGTCGTCGAAGCGGTCGCGCAGCCGCTCGAAGCCCGGCATCTCGTCCAGGCCCGGGGTCGTCTCGGGCGTCGCGGCGTTGTTGGAGACCAGCAGGATGCGGCGGTCGGCGGGACCGAAGCAGCCCGAGTCCAGGGCGGCGGCGAGCGTGGCCGCGCCATACAGCGTCGACGCCTGGAAGATCTGGGTCGTCACGCGGCGACCCCCGAGGCGGCCGGACGGCGGCGCAGCCGGCGCAGCTTCGTGGCGCGCTGGAGGTCCATGGAGTCCAGGGCGTCGTCCAGCACGCCCTGCGGCATGCGCCGCAGTGCCGCGGCACTCATTGATTTCAGCTTCTTCGCCACCGCGGGCTCGAACCTTTCGATGGATCCCAGATGATGGGAAATGATTGCGCAGTAGGTGCGGACGGCCTTCGGCAGGAGGGTGTCCGCCTCCGGGTCCTGCGCGGTTTCCTCGATGACCTGGTCGAACGCACGGATGAAATCGAGCTGTCGCACGTCACCGATCTGGGTGAGTGACGAGGCGACGCCACGCCGATAGAAGACTCCGAGCAGATTCACCGCGGCGAAGGAATCCGCCTCCCGGTGCAGCTTCCAGATCCACGGCCGGTCCTCGGCCGTGCGCAGCCCGTCGGTGAAGTGCAGCAGGCCCTTGTCCATCAGCCGGCGGTGATAGACGCCCGCCCAGGCGTAGGCGTAGTCGACCGAAGTGGTCCGGTCGGTGGGCAGGATCGCCTCCCGCGGGTTCATCACCACGTTCCGTCGGCCGTGCGGCACACGGTGGACGGTCCGCGCCCGCGCCGTGGTCTGCACATGGTCGGTGCGCAGGAAGTCGCAGCCCAGACCCTCGATGGCGGCGACCAGCTGGGGGTAGTAACCGGGGGCGAGCCAGTCGTCGCCGTCCAGGAACGTCACGTACTCACCGCGCGCGCGGTCGATGCCGGTGTTGCGCGCGGTGGCCAGTCCCCCGTTCTTCACATGTCTGACATTGACTGCGCCTGGCAGCTCGCGCTCGGCGCGCGCCAGAATCTCAGGTGTCCCGTCGCTCGAGCAGTCGTCGACGAGAATGAATTCGAAGTCCTCACGCGCGTTCGCGCGCAGGCTCCTCAGGGTGTCCGGGGCGTATTGCTGCACGTTGTAGAACGGCACGATGACGGAGAGCTTGACCACGTACTGGACGTTAGGGGGGCGCCCGTCATTAGTCTTGACTGTCTGCTTGATACCAGGTGAACGACGCGTGGCGAACCTGTGAACCAGGCGATTTTCCGGCCTTATCCCGGGCTGATTCGCCATTCGGAGATGTGCTGTTAACCGTTTGTTGTGTTTGGGTTGGGCAGATCCTAGGAATACCTTCCTAGCGTCTTCGACGTGTCAGCCAGTGCAACGAAGTCCCTCAGGATCGCCGTCCTCGCGGATTCCGACACCCGGTGGAAGTGGGGCGCGCTCACCGCGAGCCGCATAGCCTCGGACGACTCCGCCGCTTCGGACATCCGTCTCGACGGCTACCTCCTGCGGGGTCGTGCCACCCCCACCGCTCGCCAGCTGCGGGAGATCGGCGTCCGCGCCGACTCCCTCCGCGAAGTGACCGGCGTCGAGTTCCTGCGCGCCATGACCGAGGAGTCGTACGACATTCTCGTCCTTGCGCTGGTCGGCGGCGGCGTCCAGGCGATGCTGCACGGGTTCCGGAACGCCTGGGGCACCGGCCCGCGTCCCGTCGTCGTCACCGGCTATGTCGGCGTCGTCTACGAGAAGCTCGCCGACGGACTCCTGCTGCGGCACGGAGCCGACCTCGTCCTCGCCAACTCCCGCCAGGACGCGGAGCGTTTCCGCGCCGTGTACGAAGGAGTGGGCGCCGACGCCTCGTCGGTCACCGAGGTCGCGCTGCCGTTCCTCGGCGGCACGCCCTACGCCGGCGAACACGAGCCGTACACCGTCGTGTTCGCCGCCCAGCCCTCCGTGCCGGAGAGCCGCAAGGACCGTACGTACCTGCTCAACCGGCTGATCGAGCACGCGCGCAAGCACCCCGAGCGCGAGGTGCTGCTCAAGCTGCGCTCCCGGCCGGGCGAACACACCACCCACATCGAGGAACTGCCCTATCAGAAGCTGGCGCAGGGCAAGGACCTGCCCGCCAACTTCAGCCTGGTGTACGGGCACATGGGCGAGGTCCTCGACCGCACCGACCTGCTCGTCACCGTCAGTTCGACGGCCGCGCTGGAAGCCCTGCACCGCCGTATTCCGACGGTCGTCCTCAGCGACCTCGGCATCCGCGAGGCGCTCGGCAACCACCACTTCGTCGGATCCGGCTGCCTCGCCTCCTGGGACCAGCTCGACGCCGGACACCGCCCCGTGCCCGACGAGCAGTGGGTCGCCCGGCAGGGCGTCGCCGCCGACGGTTCCTACGGCTCGTCGTTCGACGCGGCGCGCGAGCGGATCACCAAGCTGCTCGGCCGCCCCGGTGGCCTGCCGCCCCTGAACCCCTACTACACGACCGAGACCGCGCCCGGCTATCTGCCGGGGATCCTCGCCCGCCACCACCTCGGTCCCGACGGCTCCCCGCTGCCCGGGGCGCCCGCCCCCGACAAGGCGCCGGGACCCGTGCGCCAGATTGTGCGCCGCGCCGCCCGCGGCGCCTACCGCCACGGCGTCCAGCGGGTGGCCCCCGTGATCCGCCGAATGGGAGAGCTGTGAGCGACCGGATTCCGCGTCAGGCGCGTCAGTCGCCTCAAGGAGAAGAGCCCATGTCCCACCCCGAAGCGGGTCACGGCGCCGAGGTGCGCCGCGTCCTCGCGGTGATCCCGGCCCGCGGCGGCTCCAAGGGTGTGCCCGCGAAGAACCTCGCCCCCGTCGGCGGCGTGCCCCTGGTGGCCCGCGCCGTGCGTGAGTGCCGGGCCTCCCGCCTGGTGACCGACGTCGTCGTGTCCACCGACGACCAGGCCATCGCCGCCGCCGCCCGCCAGGCCGGCGCCGAGGTCGTGCTGCGGCCCGCCGCCATCGCCGGCGACACCGCCACCTCCGAGGCCGCCGTCCTGCACGCCATGGACGCCCACGAGGCCCTGCACGGCTCGGCCGTGGACGTCGTGCTGCTCGTGCAGTGCACCAGCCCGTTCCTAGTCCGCGAGGACGTGGACGGGGTCGCCGCGGCCGTCGTCGAGAACGGCGCCGACACCGCGGTGACCGTGGCGCCCTTCCACGGATTCATCTGGCGCGACGCCGGCGACGACCCGGCGGTCGTCGACACCCAGGCCCAGGCCGCCGTCGGCGGAGCGGTCGCCGTCGCCAACTCGACGGTCACCGAGGGCGGTTACGGCGTCAACCACGACAAGTCGTTCCGCCCGCGCCGACAGGACCGCCCCCAGGACCTGCTGGAGACCGGCGCCGCCTACGCGATGGACGCGGTCGGCTTCCGCAAGCACCAGCACCGCTTCTTCGGCCGTACGGAACTCGTCCGCACGGACCCCGCGCGCGTGCTGGAGGTCGACGACCCGCACGACCTCGCCCGCTCCCGCGCCCTGGCCCCGCTGTTCGACGCGGACAGGCCCGGCGCCCTCCCGACCGCCGCCGACATCGACGCGGTCGTCCTCGACTTCGACGGCACCCAGACGGACGACCGGGTACTGATCGACGCCGATGGAAAGGAGTTCGTCTCCGTGCATCGCGGGGACGGACTCGGCATCGCCGCCCTCCGCAGGAGCGGCCTCGCGATGCTCATCCTGTCCTCGGAACAGAATCCGGTCGTCGCCGCCCGGGCCCGGAAGCTCAAGATCCCGGTCCTGCACGGCATCGACCGCAAGGACCTCGCACTGAAGCAGTGGTGCGAGGAGCAGGGCATCGCGCCCGAGCGCGTGCTCTACGTCGGCAACGACGTCAATGACCTCCCGTGCTTCGCCCTCGTCGGCTGGCCCGTGGCGGTCGCGAGCGCCCACGACGTCGTGCGCGGCGCCGCACGCGCGGTCACCACCGTCCCTGGCGGCGACGGCGCGATCCGAGAGATCGCCAGCTGGATCCTCGGCCCCTCTCTCGATTCCCTCACCAAGTAAGGACATCTTCTGCCATGAGCACCAACTCCCGCCTGCGCCAGTTCGGTTCGCGTACCGCCGGCCCCGGCCAGCCCGTCTACGTCTGCGGCGAGATCGGCATCAACCACAACGGTGAGCTCGAGAACGCCTTCAAGCTGATCGACGTGGCCGTCGAGGCCGGCTGCGACGCCGTCAAGTTCCAGAAGCGCACCCCGGAGATCTGCACCCCGCGCGACCAGTGGGACATCGAGCGCGACACCCCCTGGGGCCGGATGACCTACATCGACTACCGCCACCGCGTGGAGTTCGGTGAGGACGAGTACGGCCAGATCGACGCGTACTGCAAGGACAAGGGCATCTCCTGGTTCGCGTCCCCGTGGGACACCGAGGCCGTCGCCTTCCTGGAGAAGTTCGACGTCCCGGCCCACAAGGTCGCCTCCGCCTCCCTCACGGACGACGAGCTGCTGAAGGCCCTGCGCGCCACCGGCCGCACGATCATCCTCTCCACCGGCATGTCGACCCCGAAGCAGATCCGCCACGCGGTCGAGGTCCTCGGCTCGGACAACATCCTGCTCTGCCACGCCACGTCGACCTACCCGGCCAAGGCCGAGGAGCTCAACCTGCGCGTCATCAACACCCTGCAGCAGGAGTACCCGAACGTCCCGATCGGCTACTCCGGCCACGAGACCGGCCTGCAGACCACCCTCGCCGCGGTCGCGCTCGGTGCGACCTTCGTCGAGCGTCACATCACCCTCGACCGCGCGATGTGGGGCTCCGACCAGGCCGCCTCCGTCGAGCCGCAGGGCCTCGTGCGCCTCGTCCGCGACATCCGCACCATCGAGGCCTCCCTCGGTGACGGCGTCAAGAAGGTCTACGACTCCGAGCTCGGCCCGATGAAGAAGCTGCGCCGCGTCGCCGGTGTCGTCGCCGAGGCGGAGATCGCGGCCGCGGCCGGCGAGCCCGTCACGGTCTGAACGACCTCAGCATCCTGAACGCCTTACGACGACGGGACGGTCGTACGTCGATGAGCCGCCGCGCCGGTAATACCGGCCCCACCCCCCGCACGCTCGCCTTCGTGGAGAGCCCGGTCCAGCTGCTGAACGTCCTGGAGTGGGCGCACCTGCGCGCGCTGCCGGGGGGTGCGGCGGAACTCCTGGTCGTCGTCCTGTCACCCACCGACCCCATGACCCGGGGCCAGCTGCGCCGCATGGCCGACCTGGCCCGGGACGAGGGGCACCAGGTCCGCTGGGAGGAGGCGCGGGGCGGTACGACCGCGCCCTTCCACACCATCGGCTCACTCGCCGGCGCACTGCGGCGCGCGGACCGGATCGTCATGGGCGACCCGTTCTCGCGCTACGTGCAACTGCTGCTGACGATCACCCGGGCCAAGGATCTGGTGGTCGTCGACGACGGCACGGCGACGATGGAGTTCGTCGCCCAGCTCGCCCGCGGTGAGCGCCTCGTGCGCTGGCACCGCAAGGGCGGCCGCCCCGGCGCGCGCGACCTGCTGTTCGCGCCCGTCTCCTCCTCGGCCCGGCGCCGGCTCACCCCCAAGGGCGGCCGCCGGGTGGAGGTGTTCTCCTCCATGCCGATGGAGGAGACCCCGCCCGGAGTCACGGTCACGGCCAACGACTTCGGGTGGACCCGCGCCCGCTTCGGCCCGCCCCGCATCACCAAGGGCGCGGACATGGTGGGCACGTCCCTGGTCGAGACCGGGGTGGTGGACGGCGACCGGTATCTGGAAGCCGTCCAGACCCTGGCCAAGGCCCACGGGGCGACGCGTTACTTCGCCCACCGCCGCGAGAGCACGGAGAAACTCCACCGGCTCGCGACCCAGACCGGACTGGAGATCGTACGGCCCGACCTGCCGCTCGAGCTGATCGCGCGGCGGGGCCCCATCGGGCGTACGGTGCTGAGCTTCCCCTCGACTGTCGTGCACACGCTGCCGCTCGCGTTGGCCGGCACGGGGGTCCGGGTCGCGGTGTGCGACATCGACCCCGGGTGGCTCACGGAGAACGCCTCGCCCCGGGCACAGGGCTTCCTGTCGGGGGTCACGGGGACGGCCCGGGACGTCACTCGGCTGGCTGCGGTGGGCCTGGGTTAGGACGGGCGCACCGGTTCGTGTGCGGGCTTGTGGGCGTAGACGAAGGCGCGGGGGAGCGTCTCCTCGCCGTGGGGCTCGCGCAGGATCCGGGTACGGGGTTCGAGGCCCGCCTCTGTGAGGCGGGCCTCGAGCGTTTCCGGGGTGCGCCAGTAGAGGTCGAGGTCGATCTCGTGGCCGAAGCGCTCGGTGAGCCGCCGGTGGCCGTCCTCGCTGCCCGACTGGAAGGCCAGCAGGACATGGCCGCCGGGGACGAGCGTGCGATGGAACTCCGCGAACGCCGTCGGCAGGTGGTCGTCCGGGACGTGGATCGTGGAGTACAGCGCGAGGATCCCGCCCAGGCTCTCGTCCGGGAGGTCCAGGGACGTCATCGACCCCACGTGGAAGCGGAGCGCGGGGTGCGCCTCGCGGGCGAGGGCGACCATGCCGGGGGAGACGTCGATCCCGAACACGGGGACACCGAGCGCGTGCAGCCGGGCGGCGACGTGACCGGGGCCGCTGCCGAGGTCGGCGACGGGGGCGTCGGAGTTGGCCCTGACCAGCTCGGCGAAGACGGTGATCAGGTTGCGGTCGAGGGGGTGGTGGGCCAGACCGTCGGGGTGGAGGGCCGTGTAGTCCTTGGCTATGGCGTCGTAGGACGTGCTGGTGGCGCGGAGGAAGTCCAAAGGCGCGTGGGTCACACCGGCGGACGTTACCGAAGGACGCCGGGTTTCGGTGGGTGGACGGCTCCAGTGGGGCTTGGGCCGGGCGTGGTATCCGTTGGGGGATGGGTGCCCGGGTGCGCGTGGGTGGCGCTTCGGGGGTTTCCGTGATCGACTCGGTCGGAAGTCGGGCGAGTGTACCCATCTCAGTTGATAGCTATGCGCCCGACGGTCAGTTTTTCTTCCCCTAACGGACTGAAGTTTTGTTGATCGCCAGGCAGTTGACCGTACCGGCGTCCTACCCTTCAGAGGGTGAACCAATTGATGTCCCGAGAGTCCGAGGCCGATCTGCCCGGGAAAGCCGTGCTCCCCGGCGTGCTCAGCGAGGCGCTGCACGCCGAACTCGTGGCGTTCCGCCGCGACTTGCACATGCACCCGGAGCTCGGCAACCAGGAGTTCCGTACGACCGCCGCCATCAAGGCGCGGCTCGAGAAGGCCGGGCTCGAACCCCGCGTCCTCGACCTCGGAACCGGGCTCGTCTGTGACATCGGTGCGGAGGAGGGGAGCACGGCCGAGGGGTCCCTGTTCGCCCTGCGGGCCGACATCGACGCGCTGCCCATCCCCGACACGAAGACCGAGTGCGCGTACCGGTCGACCGTGCCGGACCGGGCCCATGCGTGCGGGCACGACGTGCATACGGCTGTGGTGCTGGGGGCCGGCCTCGTGCTCGCCGAGCTGCACCGGGAGGGGCGGCTGCCGCGGCCCGTGCGGTTGCTGTTCCAGCCCGCCGAGGAGGTGCTGCCCGGCGGTGCCGCCGACGTCATCGAGTGCGGGGCGCTCGACGGGGTGGGGAAGATCATCGCCGTGCACTGCGATCCGAAGGTCGACGCCGGGAAGATCGGACTGCGGGTGGGCGCCATCACCAGCGCGTGCGACCGGCTGGAGGTCTCGCTGGACGGCCCCGGCGGGCATACGGCCCGGCCTCATCTGACGACGGACCTGGTGACCGCTGTCGCTCGTGTCGTCACCGATGTGTCGGCGGTCCTGGCTCGGCGCGTCGACAGTCGCAGTGGGCTCGCCGTCACCTGGGGGCGGATCGAGTCGGGGCACGCGCCGAACGTGATTCCGCAGCACGCCGAGCTGTCGGGAACCGTGCGGTGTCTGGATCTGGAGACCTGGCGGACCGCTCCGGACGTGGTGCACGCCGCGATCGACGAGGTCGCGACGCTGCATCGGGCCAAGTCGCAGATCAACTACGTGCGCGGCGTGCCGCCCGTCGTCAATGATCCGGCGATGACCGAGCTGCTGCGGGACGCCATGGTCGCCCGGCGGGGAGTCGAGGCCGTGGAGGGGACGGAGCAGAGCCTCGGGGGTGAGGACTTCTCCTGGTATCTCGAGCATGTGCCGGGGGCCATGGCCCGGCTCGGCGTGCGGGCGCCGGGTGAGCGGATGGTGCGGGATCTGCATCAAGGGGACTTCGACGCCGACGAGTCCGCCATCGCCGTGGGCGTGGAGTTGTTCACCGCGGCTGTGTTGCTCGACGCCGAGCGTTAGAGGTGCTGGGGGAGGGGCGCCGGTTGGCGCTCCTTCGTCCGCTTGTGTCACCCGTGTGTAACCCGGGGCGGCCGGTTGTAACGCGCGGGCGGCACGAATCGATAACGGCACGGAGAAACCCCGTTCCCCTCCCCTTCTACGCGCGTTACTGTGCGCCGAATCGCCACCAGAGGCGGCACATGGGGAAGCGGGCCGGTGACGGTGCCGTGGGGATGAAGGGGTGCTTGCTGTGCGTCTGAACTTTCGGAGGACGAGGTTCTCCCAAGCTGCGGTGACCGTCGCGGTCATCGCCCTCGCGGCCGCCGGGTGCGGCAAGTCCAGCTCGGAGTCCAAGGGTTCGACCGACGAATCCGGCAAGTACTCGGGCAAGGGCATCGGCCTGGCGTACGACATCGGCGGCAAGGGCGACCAGTCCTTCAACGACGCCGCCTTCGCCGGCTTCCAGAAGGCCCAGACCGAGTTCAAGATCGGCGGGCGGGACGTCGAGCCGCAGGACGGCGAGTCCGACGCCGACAAGGTGCAGCGGCTCGAGCAGCTCGCCAAGTCCGGCTACAACCCGATCATCGGCGTCGGCTTCGCGTACGCGCCGGCGGTCAAGGAGGTCGCCGCCAAGTACCCGAAGATCACCTTCGGCATCATCGACGACAACACCATCCAGGCGAAGAACGTCGCCGACATGGTGTTCCACGAGGAGCAGTCCTCGTACCTGGCCGGTGTCGCGGCGGCGAAGGCCACCAAGAAGAACCACATCGGGTTCATCGGTGGCGTGGACATCCCGCTGATCCACAAGTTCGAGGCCGGGTTCGACCAGGGCGCCAAGTCCGTGAACCCGAAGATCAAGATCGAGTCGCAGTACCTGACCCAGACCCCCGCGGAGGGTGGCTTCTCCAGCCCCGACAAGGGCAAGGACGCGGCCAACGGGCAGATCGAGGCCGGCGCGGACGTCGTCTACCAGGCGGCCGGTCTGTCCGGCCAGGGTGTGATCCAGGCCGCCGCCGAGCACAAGGTGTGGGCGATCGGTGTCGACTCCGACCAGTACGCGCAGTCGGCGCTGGCCAAGTACAAGGACTCCATCCTCGGCTCGGCCCTGAAGAACGTGGGCGGCGCGGTCTACGACCTCACGAAGTCCGTCGTCGAGGGCAAGCCGCTCAACGGTGAGGTGCGCGGCGACCTCAAGTCGGGCGGCGTGGGCTTCGCCGACACCAACCCGAAGTACAAGGCGATGACCGACGTCGTCTCCGCGGTCGACAAGGCCAAGGAGGACATCATCTCCGGCAAGATCACCGTCAACACCGAGTGATCCGCACGGTCTGACCGCGGTCGTACGGCCGCACGCGCATCGTCGCAGCCTGGACGCCCCTTGCCTCGCGCAAGGGGCGTTCAGCTGTCCGTAGCCTGGGGCGTGAGTGTGGCCACAGCTCGGTAACGGACCGGACAGAAGGGGTTTTCCGTCCGGTCTACGCGCGTTACGCTGCGGCGGAACCAGCGCCTGGTATGGGCGCTTGCACGAAGGAGTCTCGTTCCATGCGCCGGGTGTCCCGTATAGCGGTTGCAGGCGTTGCAACCGCAGCCCTTGCCGTCACTGTTTCCGCCTGTGGCAGCTCGTCCACCTCTTCCTCCTCCGACAGCGGCAAGTCCAAGGGCATCGGCCTGGCGTACGACATCGGCGGCAAGGGCGACCAGTCCTTCAACGATGCCGCCTACGCCGGTTTCCAGAAGGCCGAGAAGGACTTCGGCGTCAGCGGCCAGGACATCGAGCCGCAGGACGGCGAGACGGACGCCGACAAGGTGCAGCGGCTCGAGCAGCTCGCCAAGACGGGCCACAACCCGATCATCGGCGTCGGCTTCGTGTACGCGCCGGCGGTCAAGGAGGTCGCCGCCAAGTACCCGAAGATCACCTTCGGCATCATCGACGACAACACCATCCAGGCGAAGAACGTCGCCGACATGGTGTTCCACGAGGAGCAGTCCTCGTACCTGGCCGGTGTCGCGGCCGCCAAGACCACCAAGAAGAACCACATCGGGTTCATCGGTGGCGTGGACATCCCGCTGATCCACAAGTTCGAGGCGGGCTACATCCAGGGTGCGCAGTCGGTCAACCCGAAGATCAAGATCGAGAAGCAGTACCTGACCCAGACCCCCCAGGAGGGTGGCTTCTCCAGCCCCGACAAGGGCAAGGACGCGGCCAACGGGCAGATCGAGGCCGGCGCGGACGTCGTCTACCACGCGGCCGGCCTGTCCGGCCAGGGTGTGATCCAGGCCGCCGCCGAGCACAAGGTGTGGGCGATCGGTGTCGACTCCGACCAGTACGCGCAGTCCGCGCTGGCGAAGTACAAGGACTCCATCCTGACCTCGGCCCTCAAGAACGTCGAGGGCGCGGTGTACGACCTCGCCAAGTCCGTCCTCAAGGACAAGAAGCCGCTGTCCGGCGAGATCCGCGGCGACCTCAACTCGGGCGGTGTGGGCATCTCCGAGTCCAACCCGACCTTCAAGAACAACGCCGACCTCCAGGCCGCGCTCAAGAAGGCCGAGGAAGGCATCAAGAACGGCACCATCCAGGTCAAGACCTCCTGACCGGAGCGTCATGGGCCTGCCCCAGGCATGGCCAAAAGTGCGCCGTAATGACACCGTTACGGCCACGTGACGGGGCGTAGGAAGGATCGGCCCCGGCGCCGAACTCGCGCCCGCCGGTCGACGCCTGGCACGCGCGCTCGCGGCGTTGCCGGATGGCCCTAGTAGTTCCGCTACGAGGACCATCCGGCGCCTTGCGATCGCACGCACCAGACCCCGACCGGCCCGCCCTGCGGGCGGACGACGCGAATTCGGCGCCGGGGCCGCCTGCGCCCCGTCCGCGCGGCAGAATGCTCGGAACGGATCGAGAGCTGAAAGAGATCGATCAGGTCCGGGCACTATTTAAAGCAGGGGTGCTACGCGTGTAGAGCGGCCCCTTTTCCGAGGAGTGTGCGCCATCGACGCGTCCAGCAGCCCTCCGCTCACCGCAGAGTCGACAGTCGCGGTCGAGCTGGCGGGGATCACCAAACGATTCCCGGGTGTCGTGGCCAACCACGACATCCACCTGACTGTCCGGAAAGGAACCGTCCACGCCCTCGTCGGCGAGAACGGTGCGGGCAAGTCGACCCTGATGAAGATCCTCTACGGCATGCAGAAGCCTGACGAGGGCACCATCGCGGTCGACGGCGCGCAGGTGAGCTTCGGCAGCCCCGCCGACGCCATCTCCCGCGGCATCGGCATGGTCCACCAGCACTTCATGCTGGCCGACAACCTGACCGTCCTCGAGAACGTCGTGCTGGGCAGCGAGAAGCTGCACGGCATCGGTGGCGGCGCCCGGAAGAAGATCAAGGAGATCTCCGACCGGTACGGGCTCGGCGTACGCCCGGACACGCTCGTCGAGAACCTCGGCGTCGCCGACCGGCAGCGCGTAGAGATCCTCAAGGTCCTCTACCGCGGCGCCAGGATCCTGATCCTCGACGAGCCGACCGCCGTTCTGGTCCCGCAGGAGGTCGACGCGCTCTTCGACAACCTGCGCGAGCTCACGTCCGAGGGCCTGTCCGTCATCTTCATCTCGCACAAGCTGGGTGAGGTGCTGTCCGTGGCGGACGAGATCACCGTCATACGGCGGGGGACGACGGTCGGTACGGCCATACCCGCCGAGACCACCTCGCGTCAGCTCGCCGAGATGATGGTCGGCAGCGAGCTGCCCACCCCCGAGACCGCCGAGTCCACGGTCACCGACCGGGCCGTGATCGAGGTCCGCGGCCTCACCGTCTTCGCCCGCGGCGGCGCATCTCTGGGAGAGGTCGGCGCGCTCGCCGAGACCGCGACGCCCGGCGCGGCCGGCGCCGCTGCGGGCGGCGACGTCCTCACCGAGGCCGCCACCCCCGGCGACGCCAAGCGCGTCCTCGACGACGTCACCTTCACCATCCACGCCGGCGAGGTCATGGGCATCGCCGGCGTGGAGGGCAACGGCCAGACCGAGCTCATCGACGCGCTGATCGGCACCAAGAACGCCGACTCCGGCACGATCCGGTTCCTCGGCGAGGACATCACCCCCTGGCCCACCCGCAAGCGCCGCGAGCAGGGCGTCGGCTACATCCCCGAGGACCGCCACCGCCAGGGCCTGCTCCTGGAGGCCCCCCTCTGGGAGAACCGCATCCTCGGTCACGTCACCGAGAAGCCCAACGCCAAGGGCTTCTGGCTCGACCCCAAGGGCGCCCAGGCCGACACCCGCCGGATCGTCGAGGAGTACGACGTCCGCACGCCCGGCATCGACGTCACCGCGGCCTCCCTCTCCGGCGGCAACCAGCAGAAGCTGATCGTCGGCCGCGAGATGAGCCATGACCCGAAGTTCCTGATCGCCGCCCACCCCACCCGCGGCGTGGACGTCGGCGCCCAGGCGCAGATCTGGGACCGCATCCGCGAGGCCCGCCGCGCGGGCCTGGCCGTGCTGCTGATCTCCGCCGACCTGGACGAGCTGATCGGCCTGTCGGACACCCTGCGGGTGATCTACGACGGCCGTCTGGTCGCCGACGCCGACCCGGCCACCGTCACCCCGGAGGAGCTCGGCTCGGCCATGACCGGTGCCGCGTCCGGTCACCTTGAGCATGTGGAAACCCCTGAGGAAGCCGCCGGTCCGGAGGACGAGGCCCGATGAAGAAGTTCGACAAGGAGCGGGTGCTCCTCGCGGTGGCCGGCCCGGTCATCGCGCTCGTCCTGGCGATCGTGCTGACCTCGGTCGTACTGATCGCGTCGGGCAAGAACCCGATCGAGCCGTACAGCCTGATGCTGGAGCAGCTGCCCTACTCCGACATCCAGGTACTGATCATCAACCAGGCGTCGATGTACTACATCGCCGCCATCGCGGTCGCCCTCGGCTTCCGGATGAACCTGTTCAACATCGGCGTCGACGGCCAGTACCGGCTCGCCGTGGTGATGACCGCCGTGGTCGGCGCCAACGTGGCGCTCCCGGGCTTCCTGCAGATCCCGCTGCTCCTGCTGGTCGCCGTCTTCACCGGCGCCTTCTGGGCCGGTATCGCGGGTGTCCTGAAGGTCACCCGGGGTGTCAGCGAGGTCGTCGCGACGATCATGCTGAACTCCATCGCGACCGCCCTCATCGGCTACGTCACCCTCTCCAACGTGTGGGGCGTGCAGGTCGGCAACAACATGACGACCGGCATCATGAAGGAGTCCGGCTGGTTCCCCGGCATCAACCTGGGCTCCGACGTCGGTGAGATCTACGGCCTGGTCTTCCTCGCGATCCTGCTCGGCATCGCCTACTGGGTCGTCCTCAACCGCACCCGCTTCGGCTTCGACCTGCGCGCCACCGGCGCCTCCGAGTCCGCCGCCGCGGCCTCCGGCGTCAGCGCCAAGCGCATGGTGCTGATCTCCATGCTGATCTCCGGCGGAGTCGCGGGCCTGGCCGGTCTGCCGCTGCTGCTCGGCGACACCCACACCTACAGCCTGAGCTTCCCCACGGGCGTCGGCTTCACCGCCATCGGCATCGCCCTGCTCGGCCGCAACAACCCCGGCGGCATCGCACTCGCCGCCCTGCTGTGGGCCTTCCTGGAGAAGGCCTCGCCCGCCCTCGACTACGCGACCCCGGTGGCGTACGAGAAGGAGATCGCCACGATCATGCAGGGCCTGATCGTCTTCGCGGTCGTCATCTCGTACGAGGCCGTACGCCAGTGGGGTCTGCGCCGCCAGCAGCGCCAGGTCGGCGCCGAACTGGCCGCGGCCGCCGCCCAGAACACCAAGAAGGAGGTGGCGGCCTGATGACCACCGCGACCGTCGCGAAGCCGAAGGCGCAGCAGCCCGGCAAGGGCAGCCGCCGTATGTCGCTCCCGGTGCTCCTGCTGATCATCGCGGGCGTGCTGGTGCTCACCTCGATCGTCCGCCTCATCACCGGCGCGGACGGCATCACCTCGACCGGCCAGATGTCCACCGCACTGCGCCTCGCCGTGCCGATCGGCCTCGCGGGCCTCGGCGGCCTGTGGTCCGAGCGCTCCGGCGTCGTCAACATCGGCCTCGAGGGCATGATGATCCTCGGCACCTGGTTCGGCGCCTGGGCGGGCTACCAGTGGGGCCCGTGGGCCGGCGTGGCGTTCGGCATCATCGGCGGTGCCCTGGGCGCCGTCCTGCACGCCATCGCCACCGTGACCTTCAACGTCAACCACATCGTCTCCGGTGTGGCCCTCAACATCCTGGCGCTCGGCACCACGCGCTATCTGTCGAAGTTCACCTTCGCCGACGCCCCGCAGGGCTCGGCCAAGCAGTCCCCGCCGATCGACTCGCTGGGCAGCTTCGACATTCCGGGCCTGTCCGGCTGGCTGGACACCCTCAACCAGAAGCACTGGTTCCTGGTCTCGGACATCGCCGGCCTGCTCGGCGGTCTGGTGACCGACCTGTCGCCGCTGACCGTCATCGCGGTCGCGCTCGTCCCGGCCACCTGGTGGGTGCTGTGGCGCACGGCCTTCGGCCTCAGGCTGCGCTCCTGCGGTGAGAACCCGGTGGCGGCCGAGTCCCTCGGCGTCAACGTCTACAAGTACAAGTACATCGCGGTGATCATCTCGGGCGGCTTCGCCGGCCTCGGCGGTGCCTTCCTGTCGATCGTCGCCTCGAACGTGTACCTCGACGGCCAGACCGCCGGTCGTGGCTACATCGGTCTCGCCGCGATGATCTTCGGCAACTGGATGCCGGGCGGACTCGCGCTCGGCGCGGGCCTGTTCGGCTACACCGACAGTCTCAACCTGCGCGGCGGCACCGTGAACGTCCACGCGCTGATCCTGCTGCTCGCGATCCTGCTGGTGTTCGGCGCGGCATACCTCGCCTGGCGCAAGAGGTACGTCCCCGCCCTGGTCACGCTGGCGATCTCGGCCCTGATGTTCGTCTGGTACGTCTCCACGAACGAGGTTCCGCGCCAGCTCGTGACGGCCACCCCGTACATCGTCACCCTGCTCGTCCTGTCGCTGTCCGCGCAGTCCCTGCGGATGCCCAAGGCGGACGGTCTGCCGTACCGGAAGGGACAGGGCAAGTGACCGGGCCCGCCGAGGTCGACTGGGAGGCGCTGCGGGCCGAGGCCCGGGACGCCATGTCCCACGCGTACGCGCCGTACTCGGGGTTCCCGGTCGGCGCGGCGGCCCTCGTCGACGACGGGCGCACCGTCTCCGGCTGCAACGTCGAGAACGCCTCGTACGGGCTCGGCCTGTGCGCCGAGTGCGGGCTGGTGTCCGAGCTGCGGCGCACAGGGGGCGGCCGGCTCACGCACTTCACGTGTGTGGACGGCACGGGTGAGCTGCTCGTGCCGTGCGGCCGCTGCCGGCAGCTGCTGTACGAGTTCGGCGGGCCCGGCCTGCTCCTGGACACCCCGGCGGGCGTCCTGCCACTGGCGGAGATGCTGCCCCAGGCCTTCGGGCCCGACCACCTCTCCAAGTAACTCCCCTGCGGCCCCTCCGAGTCGATCTCATCGACGGTCACCGGAGGGGCCGCGGGTTTCGCACCCCCCGGAAGGAACGCACCCCATGGCCATGGACGCCATCTCCGTCATCCGCACCAAGCGGGACCGCGGTGAGCTGAGCGACGAGCAGATCGACTGGGTCATCGACGCTTACACGCGCGGTGTGGTCGCCGACGAGCAGATGTCCGCGCTCGCCATGGCCGTCCTGCTCAACGGCATGAACCGCCGTGAGATCGCCCGCTGGACGGCGGCGATGATCGCGTCGGGCGAGCGCATGGACTTCTCGTCGCTGTCCCGTCCGACGGCGGACAAGCACTCCACGGGCGGCGTCGGCGACAAGATCACGCTGCCGCTGGCCCCGCTGGTCGCGGCGTGCGGGGCCGCCGTGCCCCAGCTGTCGGGCCGGGGCCTGGGTCACACGGGCGGCACGCTGGACAAACTGGAGTCGATCCCCGGCTGGCGCGCGCTGCTGTCCAACGAGGAGATGCTGTCCGTACTGGACGGTGTCGGCGCGGTGATCTGCGCCGCGGGCGACGGCCTGGCCCCCGCCGACAAGAAGCTGTACGCCCTGCGCGACGTGACCGGCACGGTCGAGGCGATCCCGTTGATCGCCTCGTCGATCATGTCGAAGAAGATCGCCGAGGGCACCGGCTCGCTGGTCCTGGACGTGAAGGTCGGCACGGGCGCCTTCATGAAGACGATCGAGGACGCGCGGGAACTGGCGTCCACGATGGTGGGCCTGGGCACGGACCACGGCGTGAAGACGGTCGCGCTCTTGACCGACATGTCGACCCCGCTGGGCCTGACGGCGGGCAACGCGCTCGAGGTCCGCGAGTCCCTGGAGGTCCTGGCGGGCGGCGGCCCCGCGGACGTCGTCGAGCTCACCCTCGCCCTGGCCCACGAGATGCTGGACGCGGCGGGCATCAAGGACGCCGACCCCGCGAAGGCCCTGGCCGACGGCTCCGCCATGGACGTATGGCGCCGGATGATCGCGGCACAGGGCGGCGACCCGGACGCCGCGCTGCCCACGTCGAAGGAACAGCACGTCATCAAGGCTCCGTCGGCGGGTGTCCTCACCCGCCTCGACGCCTACGACATCGGCATCGCGGCCTGGCGCCTCGGCGCGGGCCGCGCCCGCAAGGAGGACCCGGTCCAGGCGGCGGCGGGCGTCGAACTCCACGCCAAGCCGGGCGACGAGGTCCGCGAGGGCCAGCCCCTCCTGACCCTCCACACGGACACCCCGGAACGCTTCGCATACGCACTGGAGGCCGTGGAGGGCTCGTACGACATCGCACCGGCCGGCACCGAGTTCTCGGCGACGCCGGTGGTGCTGGAGCGGATCGCCTGAGTTCGTGAGCGGCGGAGGCCGATGAATTCCATCGGCCTTCGGGGTCTACAGCACGTGGACGACAAGACACCCGCCGTGCTCGTGCTCGCCGGCCCTGTCACCCGGGACGAGGTGGCAGGGCTGGTCGACGAGGTGCGGGCGCTCCTCGGTGGCACCGGGGGCGGGGTCGTCGTCTGCGATGTGGGTGGGCTCGGGCCCCCCGGGATCGGGCACATCGATCTGCTCGCGCGGCTGGAGCTGGCCGCCCGGCGGGCCGGGGGGCGGATCCGGCTGCGGGAGCCGGATCCCGCGCTACACGCCCTCCTCGACCTCGTCGGCCTCCGGTTCGAGATGGAGGGGCAGATCGAAGAGCGGGAACCAGCGCTTCGTGTCGAGGAAGAAGTGGAACCCGGTCAGCCGTCCGTCTGAGATCTCCAGGACCTGGATCGCCCACGGCGTGAACCCGCCCGCCTCCGGGTCCGGCTTGTACTGCGCGAAGCCCGGCAGACCGTTGACCCGCACGGGCAGCAGACGCGAGCCCTCGCAGGACGCGCCCAGCGTGGTGACGAACCCCGTGATGTCGGCGTGCCCGGTGAGCCACAGGTCGAACGGCGGCATCGTCATGATGGCGTCCTCGTGCAGCAGCGCCGTGAGCGCCGTCATGTCGTATCCCTCGAACGCCTTCACATAGCGCTCCAGGAGCTTCTGCTGCTCCTCGTCCAGGGGATCCGACACCGCCGCGGCCGCGCCCTTGTCGTCCCGCTCGGCGAGCGTCGCCCGCGCCCTCTGCAGGGCGCTGTTGACCGACGGGACCGTGGTGCCGAGCAGCTCGGCGACCTCGCTCGCCCGCCAGGCCAGCACCTCCCGCAGGATCAGCACCGCCCGCTGCTTGGGCGGCAGTTGCTGCAAAGCGGCCATGAAGGCGAGCCGGACCGACTCCTTGGCGACGGCGGCCTCCGCCGGGTCGTCGACCGTGGGCAGCACCCGGGCGTCCGGCATCGGCTCCAGCCAGGTGTTGTCCGGGCGGGGGGAGAGGGCGGCTTGGGCCAGGGGGGTCGAATCCGTGAGGTCCACCGGGCGCGCCCGCTTGTTGCCCGCCGACAGCATGTCCAGGCAGACGTTCGTCGCGATCCGGTACAGCCAGGAGCGGAGGCTGGAGCGGCCCTCGAACTTGTCGTAGCTCCGCCAGGCGCGGACCAGGGTGTCCTGCACCGCGTCCTCGGCCTCGAAGGAGGAGCCGAGCATGCGGTAGCAGTAACCGGTCAGCTCGACCCGGTGCTTCTCCAGCGCGCTGTCGAGGTCCGTCGTCGTAGCCGTGCTGTCGCCCATCGTCCACCCCTGTGGCCGTTCCTGTCGCGCTCCGTCGCGCCCAGCACTTCGGAAGCTATCGCAGCCCACTGACAATGGCCCCCGGAGTCAACAAAAGCCCAGATCAGGCGGGTTGCTGTACGGACATGATCGGATGCCCGTACGACACGAAACCCCCTGCCGATGCCGGGCAGGGGGTGCCGAGGGGCCGAGCTCAGTGGGCGGGCACCGGATCCGCGCCCGCGGCGAGCCGGGCCGCGCGCGAGCCGAACACCGTGATCGTCACGACGCCGATGACAGCGAGCAGGCCCACCCCGACCGTGCCGGCCCAGCCACCCGCGTGGAAGGCCATCGCACCGACCGTGCTGCCCGCGCTGGAGCCGATGTAGTACGCCGATTGGTACAGCGCCGCCGCCTGCGCCCGCCCCTGGGTCGCCGTCTTGCTGACGGCCGAGGACGCCACCGCGTGCCCCGCGAAGAAGCCCGCGGTGATCAGCACCAGGCCCAGCAGGACCAGAGGGAGCGACGTGGCCAGGGAGAGCAGCAGACCTGTCGCCGTCGTACCCCCGGCCAGGTACAGCGCGCCCCGGCGGCCCAGCCGGCCGACGAGCCGGCCCGCAGTCGACGCGGACACCGTACCGACCAGGTACACCAGGAAGATCGAGCCGATGATGCCCTGCGGGAGCGAGAACGGCGCCTCGGTCAGCCGGTAGCCGATCACCGTGTACACGCCGCCGAACACCGTCATGAACAGCGCGCCGATCGCGTACAGGCGCCGCAGCAGCGGGTTCGCGAGATGGTCGCGGACCGTGCGCGCCAGGACGCGCGGACGCAGGGAACCGGGTGTGAAGTGCTTCGGGGCAGGCAGCAGCATCCGGAACGCCACCGCGCAGGCCACCGAGATCACGCCGATCACGCCCACCGCGACCCGCCAGCCCCACTCCTGCGCCACCCAGCCGGTGACGATCCGGCCGCTCATCCCGCCCACGCTGTTGCCCGCGACGAACAGACCGATCGCCGTGACCAGCGCCCGCGGTCTGACCTCCTCGGCCAGATACGTCGTCGCCGACGCCGGAAGCCCGGCCAGGGCCGCGCCCTGTACGGCCCGCAGCGCCACCAGGGTGCCGATCGACGGCGCGAAGGGGACCAGCAGACCGACGGTCACCGCGACCGCCAGCGAAGCCGTCATCACCGTACGGCGACCGAAACGCTCGGACAGGGCGCTCATCGGCAGCACGAACAGCGCCAGACCGCCTGTCGCGGCCGCCACCGTCCAGCTCGCCGCGCTCGCGGCCACCCCGAACTCACCGGAGATCAGCGGCAGCAGGGCCTGCGTGGAGTAGAGGAGCGCGAAGGTGGCGACACCGGCGAGGAAGAGGGCGAAGCTCATCCGGCGATAGCCGGGGCCGCCCGGGGTCAGCCGGGTGTCGGAGGAAGAAGAAGGGGACGGCACGGCGCCCACGGTGGTGGACGCCCCGGTACTGGCAGGCATGCTTCGAACCTAAACAGCCCGCACTCATGCGTCCAATGCATGGAATCGCCATAATCGTTCCCATGGCGCATCAGCAGAGGTCACAGGCTCGACTGTCACCGTCCAGTGACACAAAAGACATGCGGGACGACATCGTCGCGCTCCTCGCACCCCGGCTCGCCCACTTCGCCGGGGTCGCCCGCACCGAGCACGTCACCAGGGCCGCCCAGGAGCTCCAGGTGCCGCAGTCGACGCTGTCCCGGGCCATGGTCCGCCTCGAACAGGACCTGGGCGTCGACCTCTTCGCGCGCCGCGGCCGCACCGTCTCCCTGACCCCCGCGGGCCGCACCTTTCTCACCTCCGTGGAACGCGCCCTCGCCGAGATCGAACGCGCCGCCGAGGAAGTACGCGCCGACGCGGACCCCGCGACCGGCAAGGTGGCCTTCGGCTTCCTGCACACCATGGGCGCCGAGACGGTCCCCGGCCTCCTCCACGCCTTCCGCGCCGACCATCCGCGGGTCCGCTTCAGCCTCGTCCAGAACTACGGCGAGGCGATGCTCGAAGGGCTGCGGGCGGGGGAGCTGGACCTGTGCCTGATCTCACCGATCCCGGACGCGCCCGACCTCGTGGCCCGGCGCCTGGACGAGCAGAAACTCCGCCTGGTCGTCCCCGCCGACCACCGCCTCGCCGGCCGCCGCCGCATCCGCCTCGCCGAGGCGGCCGACGACACGTTCGTCACCCTGGAACCCGGCTACGGCATGCGCCGCATCACCGACGACCTCTGCAAGGAGGCGGGCTTCCGGCCCCGGGTGGCCTTCGAGGGGGAGGAGACGGAGACCCTGCGCGGCCTGGTCGCGGCAGGCCTGGGCGTGGCACTCCTGCCCCCGCCGACCGTACCCCGCCCGGGAGTGGTGGAACTGACGGTCACGGCCCCCAGGGCGGTACGAGAGATCGGCGTGGCCTGGCTGGACGGCCACCCGGACACCGCCCCTGTCGCCGAATTCAAGAAGTTCCTGCTGTCGAGGCGCGGAAACCTGCTGGCTCACGAGGCACCCCGCTACCCGCTCGGCTAGCCGACTCCGCCCCGCAGCGACCGCCCGAACCCCGCCGCCAGTGGCATGCGCAGGCCCAGCGGCGGCGGTGCGGCGAGGGCATCCTCCAGCGGGCGGGACAGGTGGTGGCCGAACAGGGCTCCCATCACGAAGTCCGCGGTGAGCGCGAGGACTTCGTCGCGGTACTGGTGCAGCCCGTGGCCGTCCGTGTGGACCTCGAAGCGGCACACGTTCCGGTTCGCCTTCTTCGCCCGCGCCGCCAGCCGGAAGGACAGCTCGGGGTCGGTTCGTTCGTCGTTCGTGCCGTGCACGATCAGGACCCGACGTCCGACGAGCTGCCGTACCGGCTCGGGCGGGGCCGCCATGTCGTCCTCCGGCAGCCAAGGGGCGATCGCCACCACGGAGTTGACCGCGTCGTGACCGCCGGCCCGCAGCGCCGCACGGCCGCCCATGTCGTGCCCGACCAGGCACACGGGCACGTCGCCGTAGCGCCGCAGGACATCCTCGACCGCCCAGACCGCGTCCCCGGCGAGATGTGCCTCACTGCCGTTCCAGCCGCGGTAGCGGTAGTGGACGGCGTGCGTGGCCAGCCCCTCGCCGCGTCCCGCGCGGGCCAGGCTCCGGCCGAGCGCGCGTACGGAGGCCGTCGCCCATACGGGGGACGGCCTGCGGGCGGACACCTCCTGACCCGCGGGCAGGAGCAGCACCACTCCGCTCACCGCCGTCGGCTCCTGCCCGACCGGCCTGCCCAATCGGGCCGTTCGCATCGGCGTCGCTTGCTGTGCCATGACAGAACAGTGTCAGAAGTAGCGGTGTACTCGACCCGTCAGTGCGGTCACCATTCCGTATCGACACCTGCGTGCGAGGCGTAATCTACGCGCGTAGGAGGTAGAGTGCGGAAATGACGAGCCAGACTGCACCGATCGGGCACGTCCCGACGCCGGACCAGATCCGCCGGGCCCCCAAGGTTCTGTTGCACGATCACCTCGACGGCGGCCTGCGCCCCGGCACCGTCGTCGAACTCGCCCGGGAGACCGGCTACTCCGACCTCCCCGAGACCGACCCCGACAAGCTCGGCGTCTGGTTCCGCGAGGCCGCCGACTCCGGCTCCCTGGAGCGGTACCTGGAGACCTTCACGCACACCGTCGGTGTCATGCAGACCCGCGACGCGCTCATCAGGGTCGCCCGCGAGTGCGCCGAGGACCTCGCCGAGGACGGTGTCGTCTACGCCGAGGTGCGCTACGCCCCCGAACAGCACCTCGAAGCCGGGCTCAGCCTCGAAGAGGTCGTCGAGGCCGTCAACGAGGGCTTCCGGCAGGGGGAGCGGCTGGCCCGCGAGAACGGCCACCGCATCCGCGTCGGCGCCCTGCTCACCGCCATGCGGCACGCCGCCCGCGCCCTGGAGATCGCCGAACTCGCCAACCGGTACCGAGACCTGGGCGTCGTCGGCTTCGACATCGCCGGCGCCGAGGCCGGTTACCCGCCCACCCGGCACCTGGACGCGTTCGAGTACCTCAAGCGCGAGAACAACCACTTCACCATCCACGCCGGCGAGGCCTTCGGACTGCCCTCCATCTGGCAGGCCCTGCAGTGGTGCGGCGCCGACCGGCTCGGGCACGGGGTGCGCATCATCGACGACATCCAGGTCCACGAGGACGGCTCGGTCAAGCTCGGCCGCCTCGCCTCGTACGTACGGGACAAGCGCATCCCGCTCGAGCTGTGCCCCAGCTCCAACCTCCAGACCGGGGCCGCCGCCTCGTACACCGAGCACCCCATCGGGCTGCTGCGCCGACTGCACTTCCGGGCCACCGTGAACACGGACAACCGTTTGATGTCGCACACCAGCATGAGCCGGGAATTCGAGCATCTCGTCGAAGCATTCGGTTACACGCTCGACGACCTCCAGTGGTTCTCCGTCAATGCGATGAAATCAGCGTTCATTCCTTTCGATGAACGACTGGCCATGATCAATGACGTCGTCAAGCCCGGATACGCCGAACTGAAATCCGAATGGCTGTTCCGGCAGGCCGCGTCCACCAGCGGTTCTGTCGAGCGAGAGGACTGAGCGCGCGCGGGGCGGGCGCACGGAATGCGGACGGGCTTCACAATCCGTCCGCATTTTCATGTTTGCGGCGGGCGGTCTGCCGTGTTTACGGTCATGGACCGCTCGGTTCGGTTTGATCCCCGTCATCGCATTCAAGGACGCATTCACCATGAAGCAGTCTGCTGCCAAGACCCTCGGTGTCGCCGCCCTCGGTGCCGCCTTCGCCGCCGCCGGCGCGGGCGCCGCCGACGCGGCCCCGGCCCTTCCGGACGCCACCCAGGCGCTCGGCGTCGCCCGGACGCTCCCGGCGCAGAACGTGGCCCAGGCACTTCCCGGCGCCGGCGATGCGCTCACCCAGGGGACCGGCGCGGTCGGCTCCGGGCTCGCCGCCGCCCAGCCGGCCGTCCAGAAGGTGCTCGCCGACGGACCGACCGCCCCGGTCGCCGGACTGCTCGGCGGACTGCCGCTGCAGGGTCTGCCCACGCACGGCCTGCCGCTGAACGGCATCCCGCTCGGCTGAGCCGCAGCCCACGCCGCGCCGGTGGGGCGCACCCCATCCTCCCGGGGTGCGCCCCACCGGCGTATCCGTACCTCTCACCAGGCCGTACGGGCCTTGTCTTCGGACGGGAACAGGATCCACAGCGCGATGTAGAGCAGGAACTGCGGGCCCGGCAGCAGGCACGAGACCAGGAAGATCACCCGCATCGTCGTTGCGGAGGTACCGAAGCGCCGCGCCAGCGCTGCACAGACTCCGCCGATCATGCGGCCGTGGGTGGGGCGGACAATGTCGCGCATCTCTGTTTGCTCCTTCGCCTTCGGGGCGCTCTCAGCCGGTGTCGAGAGACCGATCGTGCTCGACCCTTCGGGCCTCCGCGCGGTCGGCCTCTCGACACCGGCGCGCCCCTACGGCTCCCTCGCGGCCGGCGCGTGGGACCAGTGGGGGTTGGTGGGCCCTGGCTGTTGGTTGGTGTGGGCCGCCGGTCGGCTGCCCATCTGCCCTTCACGCTACGGAACCCGGGCGGACAAAGCGTCGCTCTACGGTGCTATTCCGACCCTGGCAATCGTCGGGGTCCGGCCCTGAGGTGCTTCCTCCTGGAGGGCTGCCGTGCGGCGGCGGCGCTCACCCCTGCGGCGGAGGCGGTGGCGGCCCAGGGGTACGACGGCCAGATGCGCCAGGGCCACGCCAGCGGTGTTCAGGAGCAGCGAGTCCACGTCCACGACCCGGCCCGGTACCCCGGTCTGCAGCAGGGCTATGCCCAGGGAGATCAGGGCGGCCGCCGCGGTCGTACGGAGCAGGGAGGCCAGCGGGGACGCGGTGAGCCTGCCGTGCGTCATCGGCAGCAGTACGCCCAGTGGTGCCAGCAGCGCCAGGCCCTCACCGATCCGCCGCGCCGCCTGGGGCCAGCCCAGCGCCAGGTCGGCCCGGATACCGGCGAAGGGGCGCAGGTTGGCGGGCGTCACCCAGGGGACGTCCAGGGGCCGCAGCATGAGCCAGGCGACGAGCGCGAGATGCGCGACGAGGAGGACACCTCCTGTCACACGGATACGGATCGCGGCGCTGCCGCCGATGGAGCCTTGACGCTGCACGCCCCCCTAGACGCGCCGCCGTGCACGATCGGTTCCGGATCCGGCACGTACCCGTGAGTGAGGCATGCGACACATCACTCGGCCGCCACCACGGTCGACGGCGGCCGGACGGCCCCGGGGCGGGAACGGACGTCGTCGGTGCACTCGTAGCGGCGCGGCCGGTCGTCGCCCGGACCGCCCAGGACCACCGAGCCGTCGCCCTCGGCCGCGGCCGAGTCGGAGAACGTGCAGACGATCTGGGCGAGCGCGTACGCGGTCAGCTGGTCCGGCGCGGTACTCAGCCGCAGCGTGTCCTCGGGATCCGTGCGGCGAGGCCCGGTCACGCTCATGCCGCCCTGCACGTACGTCGTGTAGCCCGCGTTCTTCTCGCTCTCCGAAGGCGTCTGGGCGAGCTGGTCCAGCAGGCCCTGGGCCACTATCACCCGCCGCCGCGCGTCCGCCGTGCCGTCCGGCACACGCACCGACCGGTCGACGGTCACCAGAGAGGAACGGCACAGCAGGAACACCTGCACCGGCACGCCCCGCGAGGACTGCGCCGACAGATCCGGCTCGGCGAGCGAACAGGGCACCCGGGAGGGCGCCCCGCCGAAGTCGGTGGGCACCTCGGTGGCCCGGATCCCGCATCCGGTGAGGAGTACGGCGAGCAGGGGCAGCGCCAGCAGGCGTCTCGCGTTCATGACGCCTCGATCCTCTTCATGACGCCTCATTCCTCGGACCGCCCGAACTGTCGTGCCCGCCGCGCTTGTTGTCGGTCTCCTCCGAAGGCTCCGCCGGGTCCGAGGTGTCCCTGGGCAGGCGCAGGGTGAACACCGCCCCGCCCTCGGGGGAGTTGGCGGCGGTGATCCCGCCGCCGTGGATGTGGGCGTTCTCCATGGCGATGGACAGGCCGAGGCCGCTGCCCTCGGAACGCGGGCGGGAGGCGCTGGCCTTGTAGAAGCGGTCGAAGACGTGGGGGAGGACGTCCTCGGGGATGCCGGGACCGTGGTCGCGCACCTGGATCACCAGCTCGTCGTCCGTCGGTCGCACCGACACCCGCACCGGGGAGCCGCCGTGCTTGAGGGCGTTGCCGATGAGGTTCGCCAGGATCACGTCCAGGCGGCGCGGGTCGAGACGGGCGTGGATGCCGCGCTCGGCGTCCAGTTCCACCGCGTCGAGCCAGGCCCGCGCGTCGATGCAGGCGGTGATCTGGTCGGCGATGTCGACGTTGTCCAGGACCAGCCGGGCGGTGCCCGCGTCGAAGCGGGTGACCTCCATCAGGTTCTCGACCAGGTCGTTGAGGCGGCGGGTCTCGCTGACGACCAGCCGTACGGCCGGTTCGATCATCGGGTCCATGCCGCCCGCCTCCGACTCCAGCTCCTCCTCCAGCACCTCCGTCACGGCGGTGATGGCGGTGAGCGGCGTACGGAGTTCATGGCTCATGTCCGCGACGAAGCGCCGGGACGCCTCGTCGCGCGCGGCCATGTCGTCGACCCGCTTCTCCAGCGCCTCGGCCGCCTTGTTGAACGTCCGGGAGAGATCGGCGAGTTCGTCGGTGCCGGAGACCCTCAGGCGTGTGTCCAGCCTGCCCTCGCCCAGACGCCGGGCGGCGACGCCGAGGCGGTGCACCGGCTTCAGTACGGTCGTCGCGGCGGCCTGCGCGAGCAGAGCCGAGCCGATCAGCGCGAGCCCCGTGGCGATACCGAGCGACCAGGCCAGCGAGTTGAGGTCCTTCGCCTCCGGCTCCAGGGACTTGACCATGTAACCGGTCGGACCGCCGCCGATCAGCTTCGTGCCGGCCACCAGATACGGGGTGCCGTGGTCCACGATCCGCTGCCAGTACAGGTGGTACGCCGAGTTGTTGCCGTCGGTCACGTCCTGTTGCTTGTTCACCGCGGCGCGCAGCGTCTTCGGCACGTCCTCCAGTTCGAACCCGTTCAGGCCGCCCGAGTTGCCGTACACCGTCCTGCCGTCCGCGTCCTGGGCGACCAGCAGCACGGTGAAGCGCTGGCTGCTGTTGGCCATCTGGCCCGCCGTGCGCTGCAGTTCGTCCTGGGTGGGGTGCACCGGCAGCGCACCCGCGCGGTTCTGCATCTCCTGCCGGAAGTCGCGCAGCACCGCCTCCTGGGTGCGGGTGAGCACGGCCTCCCGATTCAGCCAGTACGCGATGCCCGACGCCGACACGGCGGCGGTCAGCGCCACCAGCCCGAAGACCACGACCAGCCGCAGCCGCAGGCTCGTGAAACGCAGCCCTGACAGTGCTCCCTTGCGACCCGCGGCCCAGCCGCGGAACC
This sequence comes from Streptomyces sp. NPDC002619, assembly GCF_042889305.1. Lineage (NCBI taxonomy): Bacteria > Bacillati > Actinomycetota > Actinomycetes > Kitasatosporales > Streptomycetaceae > Streptomyces > Streptomyces sp. NPDC002619. Next base: position 487,256 of record NZ_JBIAQV010000001.1, read on the forward strand.
CCCCTTGCGCGTCCGTCACTGAGGAGCGTCCAGGCGGTAGCCGACTCCACGGACGGTACGGATCAGGGTCGGGGACGACGGCACGTCCTCCACCTTCGCGCGCAGTCGCTGGACACAGGCGTCCACGAGCCGAGAGTCGCCCAGGTAGTCGTGCTCCCACACCAGCCGCAGCAACTGCTGCCGGGACAGCGCCTGTCCGGGCCGCCGGCTCAGCTCGAGCAGCAGCCGGAGCTCGGTCGGGGTGAGCTGGAGATCCTCGCCGTTCTTCGTCACGGTCATCGCGGAACGGTCGATGACGAGGCTGCCGAACGCCGCCGAGTCGCTGGACTCTCGCTCCCCACGGCGCAGCACCGCCCGGATCCGGGCGTCGAGGACCCGCCCCTGCACGGGCTTGACGACATAGTCGTCGGCGCCGGACTCCAGCCCGACCACCACGTCGATGTCGTCGCTGCGCGCGGTCAGCAGAATGATCGGCAACTGGTCCGTGCGCCGGATGCGCCGGCACACCTCGAACCCGTCGATACCGGGCAGCATCACATCCAGCACGATCAGGTCGGGCCGCTGCTCGCGCAGCAGCTTCAGACCGTCCTCGCCGGTGGCAGCGGTGGCAACCCGGTGTCCCTGGCGCGTCAGTGAGAGCTCCAGGGCCGTACGGATGGCGTCGTCGTCCTCGATCAGCAACAGGGAAGGCACGGGCTCATTCTGGCCCATGGCTGGGCGGGATTCGACACCTGTACGTCTACGTACACGTAGCGCTCTTGTCTGTGACCGGGCCGTGCCGTACGTACGAGCGACCCCTGTGACAGGTCTGTGACAGTCGACGGACACGGCCATGAAGGTCCCCGGGCAAGCTTTTCGGCACAGGCAAGGAAGCAAACCGAACACTGGAAGTCCACGACGGGGGGCGCGAGATGAACACGCTGCACGGCATGAGCACCAGCGCAGTGATCACGCGCCTGCACGACGCCACCCGGAGTTCTTCGGAGAAGTCCGGTGCTGTGAGCGGGCGGGGGTGCGCTCGCGGCGCCGGGCGTCAGCACACCACGTTGATGTCGGTGGTTGACGCTCGTACGGGGGGAAGCAACACGGGGGTCACGGGGGCCCACGGGGGAAGCGCGTACGGGGAGGACGCGGGGGAGCACCGCTCGCTGACGGAGGCGGAGTTCACTGCCTACGTCCAGGAGCGTCGCGCCTCCCTGTACGCCACCGCCTACCACCTGACCGGCGACCGCTTCGAGGCCGAGGACCTGCTGCAGAGCGCGCTGTTCTCGACGTACAAGGCGTGGGACCGGATCAGCGACAAGGCGGCGGTCGGCGGATACCTCCGCCGCACCATGACGAACCTGCACATCAGCGCCTGGCGGCGCCGCAAGCTCAACGAGTACCCGACCGAGGAACTGCCGGAGACGCCCGGCGACACGGACGCGATGCGTGGCACCGAGTTGCGCGCGGTCCTGTGGCAGGCGCTGGCCCGGCTGCCCGAACTCCAGCGGACCATGCTGGTCCTGCGTTACTACGAGGGCCGTACGGACCCGGAGATCGCGGAGATCCTCGGCATCAGTGTCGGCACGGTCAAGTCCAGCATCTGGCGCTCGCTGCGCCGGCTGCGCGACGACGAGGTCCTCAGCTTCGGCCGTGACGAGGAGGACGCCTTCGGCGAGCTCGTCGCCTGAAGGTAGGGGGAAACGGGGGTCCGGGGGGACCCACGGGGGAGCTCCGCCACGGGGGACACGGGGTGGAGCGAGGAAGCGGGACTGGAGGGCCGGGGGGTCCGTCCAGTCCCGTTTTCGTGTGCACGAGCTTGTGTGTACGGCCCCTACGCCGACGTCTGTGTCCGTGCGGGCGTCTGCCGGCCCGCCGCCGCGGCCGCCAGCCTGCCCAGTGCCTCGTCCCGGTCGCAGGGGTGGGCGCCCAGCGACACCTGGCGGGCGACGATCGCCCGTTCCGCGCGCATCAGCCGCCAGCCGCGACGGAGCAGGAACGGCACCGACTTGCGGCCCTCCTTCAGGTCGCGCAGGAAGCGGCGCCGGAAGGTGGTGACCGGACCGCGGCTCAGGCACAGCGCGTCGGCCAGCACCCCGAGTTCGTGACAGCGCCGTACGATCTCGGCCGCGAAGATGCCCTCCGCGATGAACAGCGGGGTGCGCCCGATGTGCAGCGCCTCGTCGCCGGTGCGGGCGCTCAGCGCGATGTCGTACACCGGCACGGCCGTCGACCCCGTGGCGCACAGCCGGATGATGGCCTCGACCGCGACGTCCGCGTCCCATGACTCCGGGTGGTCCCAGTCGATGTCCGAACTCCCCGCCACCAGCGGCAGCGTCGGGTCGTCGCCCTCCTTGTAGAAGTCGTCGAGGCGCAGGACGGGCAGCCCGCAGCGGGCGGCGACGAGTGACTTGCCCGAGCCCGAGGGGCCGCACAGCAGCACGACACGGGCGGGGGACGGGGGATGAATGCTCACGGAACACCAGTTTGACGCATCGTGCGCCCGTTGCCGACCCCGCGGGTCGGCTTTGGAGCGCGCATCACACCTCAACTACCCTTCGTGTCGATCCGCTTACCCTGCGCACCAGAAGGTGGCACCAGCCATGGCCCGACACGCGTCCCCCCTCAACTCCCCCGCGCAGCGCGCCCTGTTCGCCCTCGCGACCGCAGCGGCGGCCCTGGGCGCGGGCGCGACGACGGCGTCCGCGAGCCCGGTCGTCGACGTGCCCTCGCGCCCCACGTCGCTCGGCGACATCGACCCACAGGCGGGCCTGCAGGCCCTCACGGGCTCGGTGCACTACGTCACGGGCCCGATCCAGGCCCTCAAGCCCAACCCCCTCGCAGGCGCGGGCGCCGACCCCCTCGACAACGGCGTGGGCACCCAGCTGGCGGACTTCCAGCCCCTGACCTCCCAGGCCCTGACGGGGCCGGTGGCCCAGGCGCAGTCGCTGGGGGCGGTGCCGGTGGTGGGGCAGGTGACGGGGGCGCTGGGCGGGCTGGGCTGACGTACGTACGACGAGAGCCGCGCTTCCCCTGGACGGAGGGGAAGCGCGGCTCTCGGGCTGTGTCGGGTCAGTAGGACGAGCCGGAGGCGCCCAGGGAGCCCGTCGGGTGCCAGACCGTCTTTGTTTCCAGGAATGCCGTCAGGCGGGTCGTGTCCGGAGTTGTCGACCAGTTGTCCACAGGCTGTGGACGGAGGACTCGCTTCAGGTTGTCCGCCGCCGCGATCTCCAGTTCCTTCGCCAGTGCCTCGTCGGCGCCCGCGAGGTCGATCGCGTTGACGTCCTGGTGGGCGGCGAGGGGGGCCGCGATCTCCGCCGTACGGCCGGAGAGGACGTTGACGACACCGCCGGGGAGGTCGGAGGTGGCCAGTACCTCGCCCAGGGACAGAGCCGGGAGCGGGGACTTCTCGGAGGCCACGACGACCGCCGTGTTGCCCGTCGCGATCACCGGGGCCAGCACCGAGACCAGGCCCAGGAACGACGACTCCTGGGGGGCCAGGACCGCGACCACGCCCGTCGGTTCGGGGGAGGAGAGGTTGAAGAATGGCCCGGCCACCGGGTTTCCGCCGCCGACCACCTGGGCGATCTTGTCGGTCCAGCCCGCGTACCAGACCCAGCGGTCGATCGCCGCGTCGACCTGGGCTGCCGCCTTCGACTTCGACAGGCACTCGGCGTCCGCGACCTCGCGCACGAACTGGTCCTTGCGGCCCTCCAGCATCTCCGCGATCCGGTACAGGATCTGACCGCGGTTGTACGCCGTCGCACCCGACCACGCGCCGAACGCCTTGCGCGCGGCCACGACCGCGTCACGGGCGTCCTTGCGGGACGAGAGCGGTGCGTTCGCCAGCCACTTGTCCTTCGGGTCCGTCACCTCGTACACCCGGCCGCTCTCGGAACGCGGGAACTTGCCGCCCACGTACAGCTTGTAGGTCTTGAAGACGGAAAGTCGCTCTTCGATCTTTTCGGACTTCTCAGACATCGAGGTACGCCTCCAGGCCGTGGCGGCCGCCCTCGCGGCCGAAGCCCGACTCCTTGTAACCGCCGAACGGCGAGGTCGGATCGAACTTGTTGAACGTGTTGGACCAGACGACGCCCGCGCGGAGCTTGCTCGCCACCGCCAGGATGCGGGAGCCCTTCTCCGTCCAGATGCCGGCGGACAGGCCGTACTGCGTGTTGTTGGCCTTCGCGACCGCCTCCTCCGGCGTGCGGAAGGTCAGGACCGACAGCACGGGGCCGAAGATCTCGTCGCGGGCGATGGTGTGCGCCTGGGTGACGTTCGTGAACAGGGTCGGCGCGAACCAGTAGCCGGAGGAGGGGAGTTCACATGCCGGGGACCAGCGCTCGGCGCCCTCCGCCTCGCCCTGCTCTGTCAGCGCGGTGATCCGGGCCAGCTGCTCGGCGGAGTTGATCGCACCGATGTCCGTGTTCTTGTCGAGCGGGTCGCCCAGGCGGAGGGTGGAGAGCCTGCGCTTGAGCGAGTCGAGCAGCTCGTCGTGGATCGACTCCTGCACCAGCAGGCGGCTGCCCGCGCAGCACACCTGGCCCTGGTTGAAGAAGATGCCGGTGACGATGCCCTCTACGGCCTGGTCGATCGGCGCGTCGTCGAAGACGATGTTGGCGCCCTTGCCGCCCAGTTCGAGCGTGAGCTTCTTTCGCGTGCCCGCGACCGTGCGCGCGATCTCCTTGCCGACCGCCGTCGATCCCGTGAACGCGACCTTGTTCACGTCCGGGTGCGCGACGAGCGCGGCGCCCGTGTCGCCGTACCCGGGAAGGATGTTGACGACACCCTTGGGCAGGCCCGCCTGGCGGCAGATGTCCGCGAAGAACAGGGCGGAGAGGGGGGTGGTCTCGGCGGGCTTGAGGACGACCGTGTTGCCGGTCGCCAGCGCCGGGGCGATCTTCCACGCCAGCATCAGCAGCGGGAAGTTCCACGGGATGACCTGGCCCGCGACGCCCAGCGGACGCGGGTTCGCGCCGAAGCCGGCATGGTCGAGCTTGTCGGCCCAGCCCGCGTAGTAGAAGAAGTGCGCGGCGACCAGGGGGAGGTCCGCGTCGCGGGTCTCCTTGATCGGCTTGCCGTTGTCCAGCGTCTCCAGGACGGCCAGCTCGCGGCTGCGCTCCTGGATGATGCGGGCGATGCGGAACAGGTACTTGGCGCGCTCGGAGCCGGGCAGCGCCGACCACTTCTCGAAGGCCTTGCGGGCGGCCTTCACGGCACGGTCGACGTCCTCGGCGCCGGCCTGGGCGACCTCGGACAGCACTTCCTCCGTGCTGGGGGAGACCGTCTTGAAGACCTTGCCGTCGGCCGCCTCGGTGAACTCGCCGTCGATGAACAGGCCGTAGGACGGGGCGATGTCGGCGATCGAGCGGGACTCGGGCGCCGGTGCGTACTCGAATACGGAAGCCATGATGATCAGTCCACCGTCACGTAGTCGGGGCCGGAGTAGCGGCCGGTGGCCAGCTTCTGACGCTGCATCAGCAAGTCGTTCAGGAGCGAGGAGGCGCCGAAGCGGAACCAGTGGTTGTCCAGCCAGTCCTCGCCCGCGGTCTCGTTGACCAGGACGAGGAACTTGATCGCGTCCTTGCTGGTCCGGATGCCGCCGGCCGGCTTCACGCCGACCTGGACGCCGGTCTGCGCACGGAAGTCGCGCACAGCCTCCAGCATGAGGAGCGTGTTGGCGGGGGTCGCGTTGACGGCGACCTTGCCGGTGGAGGTCTTGATGAAGTCGGCCCCGGCCAGCATCCCGAGCCAGCTCGCCCGTCGGATGTTGTCGTACGTCGACAGCTCGCCGGTCTCGAAGATGACCTTCAGACGCGCGGCGCCGGAGGCCTCCTTCACAGCGGTGATCTCGTCGTACACCTTGAGGTAGTGGCCCGCGAGGAACGCCCCGCGGTCGATGACCATGTCGATCTCGTCGGCGCCCGCGGCCACGGCCTCGCGCACGTCGGCCAGCTTCACGTCGAGCGCGGCGCGGCCGGCCGGGAAGGCGGTGGCGACGGAGGCGACCTTGACGCCGGAGCCGGCGACGGCCTCCTTGGCGACGGCGACCATGTCCGGGTAGACGCAGACGGCCGCGGTGGTGGGCGTCGTACGGTCCGTGGGGTCGGGGTGGACCGCCTTGGCGCCGAGGGCCCGGACCTTGCCCGGGGTGTCCGCGCCTTCCAGCGTCGTCAGATCGACCATCGAGATGGCGAGGTCGATCGCGTACGCCTTCGCGGTGGTCTTGATGGAACGGGTGCCGAGCGAGGCGGCGCGCGCCTCCAGGCCGACCGTGTCGACGCCGGGCAGCCCGTGGAGGAAGCGGCGCAGCGTGCTGTCGGACGCGGTGACGTCCGTCAGAGCGTGAGCTGTGGGTGCAGTGGTGGGCATGGTCACCAGGCGAGCATATCTACGCGCGTAGCGGCTGTACACCCCGAGGAGGGTGGATCGTTATGCGGGTGAGGGTTGCGGAGTGCTCCGCCCTGACTCCGTGAATTGACCACAAGATTGAACTTGTGGAATCATTTGCACATGGTTCGGATCGCTATCAGTGCCGCCCGTTCCCAGCTCGGCGACCTTGTCCGCCGGGCCGCCCACAGTCGCGAGACCATCGCCCTCACCGACCACGGTCATGTCGCCGCTCTCCTCGTGTCACCGCAGGTCATAGAAGATCTGGAAGACGCCCTTGCGGTGGCCGACTATCAGCGGCGCAAGGCGGAGGGGACGCTCGGCCCGGGTATCCCTATGGCTGAAGTACGAAGGCGACTGGGGCTCGAACAGAAGTGACCTACGAGATCTACTTCGAGCCGCACGCGCTCGACGTCGCCGCCCGCTTCCTGAAGGAAGACCCGAGTGGCTTAGCTGTGGTCCTGGACGCCATCGACGAGCTGGCGCATGATCCTCGCCCCGTGGGGTCGGTCGTGTACGGCTCACCCGACCTCCGCCGGCTGCACGTCGGCGACTACCGGGTCCTCTACGTCATCGACAACGAGGTGATCCACATCCTGGTCACCCACCTCGGCCGAACCGCCTGACCCGAAACGAGAGCCGCGACTTCCCCTCCATCCCGGGAGCACGGCTCTCCACCCTTACCGGACCCGGCGGCACCGGGCGGCCCGTCCGCGCGTCGCGGGCATGGGGCAGAATCGGCAGCATGACGACCCCGGACCACCAGTCACCCGCGCCCCAGCCCCCGGTGCCCGCCGCCAAGGACCGGATCTATCGATCGCCCGCCGGGCTCGTGGGTGGCGTGCTGTTGCTCGCCATCATCCTGTGGCTGGGCATCGACGCGCTGGTCAAGGGGCATGGGCGCACGCCGTGGCTGGCGCTGGCGGGGCTGATCCTCGTCGTGCCGCTCGTGATCGCCTTCACGCTGCGCCCGGCCGTCTTCTCCGGCGACGACCGGCTGCGCGTCCGCAACCCGTTCCGGGTGATCACGCTGCCCTGGGGCGAGATCGTGTCGCTGCGCTCCGCCTACTCCAACGAGGTCGTCACCAAGTCCGGCGCCAAGTACCAGATGTGGGCGGTGCCCGTGTCGCTGCGGGCCCGTAAGAGGGCGGCGCAACGGGAGGCCCGGGCGGCGGCTGCGGCGCGGGCCGCCGCCGCGGGTCGCGGTGGACGCCGGTCGGGTGGGTTCGGCGGCGGTGGGTTCGGGGGCTTCGGCGGGTTCGGCGGGGCGCGCGACGCCGGTGACACCGGGCCGGTCCGGGCCGAGACCGACAAGGTGATGGACGACCTGCGCGAGACCCTGGCCCGCCGGGAGCACGAGAAGTCGGCGCAGGGCGAGGTCACGGTCCGCTGGGCCTACGAGGTCGTGGCGCCGGTGGTGGCCGGGGCGGTTCTCGTGGCCATTCTGCTGGCGATCGGCTGATTCCGACGGGGTGGTCTGCGACTGGCCTGGCGTCGTCGTCCGGGGGACGGCCCCTGGACGGTCGCGTGCCCGTGGGAGCGCTTCCGGCCGACCGGGCGACGTTCTCGACTCCCGCGTAGCGAGCGCTTCCCTTTGCCTTTCCTGGGGGTTTCCTAGGGAACACTTTGCCGTGAAGCGTGCCCATGGCAGGTACTTTCCCCTGTCGGCCGTCACGCCTGGCTCAGTAGATTGTTATTGCCGCCCCAGTGTCTGACCTGCGCATTTTACTCTTCCATGGGCGGCTGGGGTGGGGACATGGAGCAGTCCGGTGGCACGGCAAGACCTGCCGTGGCCGTGACGGGTATGAGATGTCTGATCGACCTCGACGGGGCGGGCCGGTTCGGCTGGCGGCTGGTGGCGTCCAACGGGGCGAGCCCTTCCTCGGCCCCGGCAGCCGACCCGACCCCCAGCCCCACCGAGACCACGCCCGAGCCCGTTCTCACGCCCCCGTCGGACACCGCCCCGGCCCCGGAGCCGACGACCACCCCGCCCACCACAGCGGCCCCGGAACAACCCACGGACACGGCGACCCCGACCCCCGCACTGACGCCGGAGCCCGAGCCCACCCCGACCGACACCACCACCCCGGCCGCCGAAGGCACGAGCACGACCGAGGCCGCCGCCACGCCCACGGGCTGAGCTGCGGCGCCTGCGAGGGGGCCGGACACGGGGTTCAGATGCCTGGGGGGCGGGCCGAACCCCGTGTCCGGCCCTTGCTCGGCATCCCGTCTTCGGGCGAAGGGGGCTCGGGACACCTGGTGGGGGCGGAAGAGTCCAAGGGGGGAGAGGACTCCGACCGCACTCCCCACCAACATGGGACGGCGGAGGCCGCAGCAGGCAGCCGGGAAGCATGCGACGCCCCAACTCCCCGTGAATCAGGGGGCGCTCGGCCAGACCAGCAGCATGTACGCGCCGCAGTATGCCGAGCCCGCCACCGCCGCCGCCAGGACCAGCGCGCTGTGTCGGCGGGAGCCATGGGACAGATGCCGGGCCACGGGCAGCAGGAGCGGGAAGCCGGGCAGCAGGAAGCGGGCGCGGGGGAAGTAGACGCCGCCGCTGAGCACGACGATCGCCAGCAGGACACCGGTGAACACGAGCAGCGGTACGGGCTGCCGGTCCCACACGGACACGGCGAACAGCACGGCGGACACGAGCAGCGTCAGCGTCACCATGATCAGGAACAGCTCGGGCTTGTGATCATGCCCCAGCAGCTCCCGCAACCGGCGCAGGGTCTCCCAGCCGCCATCCAAGTCGTTGCGCCACAGCCGCTGTACGGCGAAGTAGCCGTCCCAGCGGCCCAGACGCAGGCCCACCCAGCCGACGTACCCGCACCAGCCGAGCGGAGCGAGCGCGGCGCCGGCGAGGGCCTGCCAGGAGAAACTGCGGCGCAGCGAGAGCAGCGCGGCGACGGAGACCGCCGCCGCCACCGCGACCCCCGTCGGCCGGGTCAGCCCGGCGAGACACGCACCGGCACCGGCCCAGCCCCACCGCCCGTCGAGCACCGCGTACAGCGTCCAGGCGGCGAAGGCCGTGAACAGCGACTCGGTGTACCCCATCCACTGCACGAGCCCGACCGGCAACGCGCCCCACAGCACGGTGAGCAGCAGCCCGACCCGCCGCCCGTGCAGCCGGTCGCCCACCGCGAACACACCCCAGGCGGCGAAGAAGGAGGCGAGTACGGCGAGCCCCAGCCCGGTACTGGCCCGGCTGCCCGGCGTGACGACGGCGACCGCCTTCACCAGCACCGGGTAGAGCGGGAAGAAGGCGAGGTTGTTCGAGTCGTACGCACTGCCGAGCCGCCGCGTGTACCCGTGGTCGGCGATCCCGAGATACCAGTCGGCGTCCCACTGCGTCGCCAGCATCGGCCAGACACCGTGGTGGCGCCGGTGCGCCCACACGGCCAGGAACAGCAGGGTGCACAGGTGTACGGCGAGAAAGGCGCCCAGAGCGGGAGCCGCGCGCCGCAGGCTGCCCAGCACGCATGGCGGTATGGCGGTGGTGGGGGTGAGAGGTCGCCGGGTGCCCGGGATGTGCCCGCGGGGGGCGGTGTCGGGGGCGGTCGAGTGCACGGCGGCGGCTCCAGTACTCGGCGGGCGGTACTGGATCACCGTGTCCCGGACACGGGCGGCGCGGCGCGGCGGGTGCGTCAGCCGTAGCCGCGAAATCACCCTTTGGAGTGCCCTTGGTTTTCGGTGCACTCCAAAGGGAGCGAACTCGTGCCTCAGATACCGGCGGCCGAGGCCAGATCCCGCTTGACGGCGTCGAGCAGTTCGGCGGCCCGGGTCCGGGCACCCGGCAGCTCGGCGTGGTCGGCGACCGGCACGACCACCTCCAGGTAGCACTTCAGCTTGGGCTCGGTGCCGCTGGGCCGGACGACGACGCGGGCGCCGTCGAGTGTGTAGCGCAGTCCGTCGGTGGGCGGCAGCTTCTCGCTGCCCTTGCTCAGGTCGTCGGCCCGGACGACGGCCAGACCGCCCAGTGCGCTCGGCGGCTGATCGCGCAGGCGCCGCATGGCGTCGGAGATGACCGACAGGTCCTCCACCCGCACGGCGAGCTGGTCGGTGGCATGCAGCCCGTGCTCGACGGCGAGGTCGTCGAGCAGGTCGAGGAGGCTGCGGCCCTGCTCCTTGAGCTCGGAGGCGAGTTCGGTGATGAGCAGGGCGGCGGTGATGCCGTCCTTGTCCCGCACTCCGTCCGGGTCGACGCAGTAGCCGAGGGCCTCTTCGTACCCGTACCGCAGTCCGTCCACGCGGGCGATCCACTTGAAGCCGGTGAGGGTCTCCTCGTACGGCAGCCCGGCCGCGTCGGCGATCCGCCCGAGCAGGGAGGAGGACACGATGGACTCGGCGAAGGTCCCGGTGACACCGCGCCGCACGAGATGGGCGGCGAGGAGCGAACCGACTTCGTCGCCGCGCAGCATGCGCCAGTCGTTCCCGTCCTTGACGGCGACGGCGCAGCGGTCGGCGTCGGGGTCGTTGGCGATGACGAGGTCGGGGTCGGTCTCGCGGGCCCTGGCGAACGCGAGGTCCATGGCGCCGGGCTCTTCCGGGTTGGGGAAGGCGACGGTCGGGAAGTCCGGGTCGGGCTCGGCCTGTTCGGCGACCACCACGGGCTCCGGGAAGCCGGCTCGCGCGAAGGCGGCGAGCAGAACGTCCTTCCCGACGCCGTGCATGGCCGTGTAGACGGTGCGGGCGGTACGGGGGGAGCCGGTGGCGAGTACGGAGTCGGTACGACCGAGATAGGCGTCGAGCGCGGAGTCGTCGAGGACGTCCCACCCGCGATCGGGTCGCGGAACGTCGTTGAGGGAGCGGACGGCATCGATCTCGGCGGCGATCTCGGCGTCGGCGGGCGGCACGATCTGTGAACCGTCGCCGAGGTAGACCTTGTAGCCGTTGTCGCGGGGCGGGTTGTGGCTGGCGGTGACCTCCACACCGGCGACGGCGCCGAGGTGCCGGATGGCGTAGGCGAGGACGGGGGTGGGCAGCGGCCGGGGGAGAACGGCCGCACGCAGCCCGGCGCCGGTCATCACGGCGGCGGTGTCACGGGCGAAGTCGGCGGACTTGTACCGGGCGTCGTACCCGACGACGACGAGCCCGTCGCCCTGTCCCTGCTTCTTGAGGTAAGCGGCGAGTCCGGCGGCGGCCCGGATGACGACGGCCCGGTTCATCCGCATGGGCCCGGCACCCAGCTCACCCCGCAGCCCCGCGGTACCGAACTGCAACGTGCCACTGAAACGGTCGGCGAGCTCCGTGACGTCCCCCGCGTCGATCAACTTCGCGAGTTCGTCCCGGGTATCGGCGTCGGGGTCCTCGGCGAGCCAGGCCTTGGCCCGTGCGATGAGATCGGCATGCACGTGGGGTCAACCTCTCGGTATTGGTTGCTTGCTCCGCCCACCCACCCGACTCGGTGGGCTGGGAGGTGGAGACCGGGCGGGGGTGCGGTGTCGGGTGCGGGGCGGGGGTGCCGGGGCGGAGCCCCGCGAGGGGCGCAGGGGACGCAGTCCCCGCCGGGGCCCGGGGCGGAGCCCCGGGGGTGCGGGAGCTTTCCAGCCCACCGAGTCGGGCGGGCGGGTGGGCAAAGCCCCGGCTACAGCCTGCGCAGCAACCGTTCCAACAACGCCCCCATCCGAGCAGCAGAATCCCGCCCCGCCTGCAGAACCTCCTCATGGTTCAGCGGTTCCCCCGTCATCCCCGCCGCAAGGTTCGTCACCAGCGAGATCCCGAGCACCTCCGCCCCAGCCTCCCGCGCAGCGATGGCTTCGAGCACCGTCGACATGCCCACCAGGTCCGCCCCGATCACCCGGGCCATCCGGATCTCGGCCGGCGTCTCGTAGTGCGGCCCGGGGAACTGGGCGTACACACCCTCCTCCAGCGAGGAGTCGATCTCCTTGCACAGCGCCCGCAGCCGAGGCGAGTACAGATCGGTCAGGTCGACGAAGTTCGCCCCGACGATCGGCGAGGTCGCCGTGAGGTTGATGTGGTCGCTGATCAGCACCGGCTGCCCCGGCCGCATGCCCTCGCGCAGCCCCCCGCACCCGTTGGTCAGCACCACGGTCTTGCAGCCGGCGGCCACCGCGGTCCGTACGCCGTGGGCCACCGCGGAGACGCCCCGGCCCTCGTAATAGTGCGTACGGCCCAGGAAGACCAGCGCACGCTTGTCACCGATGGCGTACGAGCGGACCTTGCCGCCGTGTCCCTCGACGGCCGGCGGCGGGAAGCCGGGCAGCGCCGTGACCTGGAACTCGGCGTCGGGAGCGCCCAGGGCATCGACGGCCGGAGCCCAGCCGGAGCCCATCACGAGGGCGACGTCATGGGTCTCGGCGCCCGTGAGCTCGCGCAGGCGCTCGGCGGCGGCGTCGGCGGCGGCATAGGGATCGCCCTGGATGTCGCCCGGAAGAAGAGATGCGTTCACGGCGATGAGACTATCCGGTCCTGGCCTACGCGCGTAGATGATGGAGGTCACGGGATGGCGATCGTTGTCCTCTCGTTTCCAGCAAAGGGTGTCCCGAAACGGCCGCGCGCCGGCCTCTCGAGGCTCCCGCAAAAACCACACAAGGCGGCAAACACCTCAACAGGGCCGCTTACGCAGCTCCATCACATAGTCGTGTGGCGCCCCCGCCGACTCGACGGCGTCCGCGATCTCCCCCAGATAGCGTGCTGAGGGCAGACCGCCCTCGTACCCGTTCAGCACGTACACCCACGTCGACTCCTCCCCGTCCAGCGTGTGCACCCGCACCCGGACGCGCCGGTAGATGCCGAGTCCGACGCCCTCCCACCGGTCCAGGGACTCCTCGTCCGGGGGCGCGACGTCGTACAGCCCGACGAAGACCTGGCACCCCGGCTCCTCGACGATCGTCGCCAGCGCGCCCTCCCAGCCCAATTGCTCGCCGCCGAAGGTCAGCCGCCACCCGTTCAGCCAGCCCGTTGCGCGCAACGGCGAGTACGGGGCGCGGCGCGACATCAGCTGCGCGTCGAGATTGCCGGCGTACGCGGCGTAGAGCGACATGGCTCGAGAGTACGTCAGCGGAAACTCCGGCCCCCCGCGCCCCGGGAACTACTTCCGCATCCCCCATCCACCCCACCGCTTCCACAGATAACGGAAAGCACACCAGTCACGCCCCCGGGCAGTAGCACCTTGAAGCGTGCGGGACAATGGGGTACGTGACTCGGATCGTGATCATCGGTGGCGGACCCGGCGGATACGAAGCGGCGCTGGTCGCCGCGCAGCTCGGCGCGGAGGTGACCGTCGTCGACTGCGACGGCCTCGGCGGCGCGTCGGTGCTGACCGACTGCGTGCCGTCGAAGACCCTCATCGCCACGGCCGAGGTGATGACCACCTTCGACTCCTCCTACGAGGAGCTGGGCATCATCGTGGCCGACGACACTCCGCACATCGACACGCCCGCGCGGGTCGTCGGCGTGGACCTCGGCAAGGTCAACCGCCGTGTGAAGCGCCTCGCGCTCGCCCAGTCGCACGACATCACCGCCTCCGTCACCCGGGCCGGCGCCCGCGTCCTGCGCGGCCGTGGCCGGCTCGAGGGCATGCAGGCACTGGACGGCTCCCGCAAGGTCGTCGTCACCGCCGCCGACGGCACCGAGGAGACCCTGGTCGCCGACGCGGTGCTGATCGCCACCGGCGGTCACCCACGCGAGCTGCCCGACGCCCAGCCCGACGGCGAGCGCATCCTCAACTGGACGCAGGTCTACGACCTCGACGAGCTCCCCGAGGAGCTCATCGTGGTCGGTTCCGGTGTCACGGGCGCCGAGTTCGCCGGCGCCTACCAGGCCCTCGGCTCCAAGGTCACCCTCGTCTCCTCCCGTGACCGCGTGCTGCCGGGCGAGGACCCCGACGCCGCCGCCGTCCTGGAGGACGTCTTCCGCCGCCGCGGCATGAACGTCATGGCCCGCTCCCGCGCCGCCTCCGTCAAGCGCGTCGGCGACAAGGTCGAGGTCACCCTCGCCGACGGCCGTGTGATCACCGGCTCGCACTGCCTCATGGCCGTCGGCGCCATCCCCAACAGCGCGGGTCTCGGCCTGGAGGAGGCGGGCGTCAGGGTCCGCGAGTCCGGGCACATCTGGACCGACAAGGTGTCAAGGACCACCGCGCCGGGCGTGTACGCCGCCGGTGACGTGACCGGCGTCTTCGCCCTCGCCTCGGTCGCCGCGATGCAGGGACGTATCGCCATCTACCACTTCCTCGGCGACGCGGTGACCCCGCTCGACCTCAAGACGGTCTCCTCCAACGTCTTCACCGACCCCGAGATCGCCACCGTCGGCTACACCCAGGCCGACATCGACGCGGGCAAGATCGAGGCCCGGGCCGTGAAGCTCCCCCTCCTGCGCAACCCGCGCGCCAAGATGCAGGGCATCCGCGACGGCTTCGTCAAGATCTTCTGCCGGCCGGGCACCGGGATAGTCGTCGGTGGTGTGGTCGTCGCGCCCCGCGCCTCGGAACTGATCCACCCCATCTCGATCGCCGTCGACAACAATCTGACTGTCGAACAGATCGCGAACGCCTTCACCGTGTACCCCTCCCTTTCGGGGTCGATCGCCGAGGTGGCCCGACAGCTGCACACCCGCAAGGCGACCGGCGAGTTCTGACGTCCGGCTCCGACTCCCCGCTGGTCACGGGGAGTTGTCGAGCATGCGTGCGGCATAGGCGGGACGGATAGGCCCTATACCACCTCGCGTCCTGCCATGCGAACAACTTCTGTTATTCGGCGCAAACTGCTGAAAGCAGACGGTCGTTGGGGTTACTGTCAGTTTCGTGTTCGCTGCAGAACGTCGTCAATTGATCCTCGAAATGGTGCGAGCGAATGGGGCCGTGTCGCTCCGTGAGCTCGCCCGCGTCGTCCAGACCTCCGAAGTGACCGTGCGGCGGGACGTGCGCGCACTGGAGGCAGAAGGACTCCTCGACCGCCGGCACGGCGGTGCGGTATTGCCGGGCGGGTTCACGCGGGAATCCGGCTTTCCGCAGAAGTCACATCTCGCGACCGCCGAGAAGACGGCCATCGCCGATCTCGCCGCCGGGCTCGTCGAAGAGGGCGAGGCCATTGTGGTCGGGGCGGGGACCACCACCCAGGAGCTGGCCCGCCGGCTCGCCCGGGTGCCCGGTCTGACCGTCGTCACCAACTCCCTGCTGGTGGCCCAGGCGCTGGCCCACGCCAACCGCGTCGAGGTCGTGATGACCGGCGGCACCCTGCGCGGCTCCAACTACGCCCTGGTCGGCTCGGGAGCGGAGCAGTCCCTGCAGGGCCTGCGCGTCTCCAAGGCGTTCCTGTCGGGCAGCGGTCTGACCGCGGAGCGTGGGCTGTCCACGTCCAACATGCTCTCGGCGTCCGTCGACCGGGCGCTGGTGCAGGCCGCCGCGGAGGTCGTCGTCCTCGCCGACCACTCCAAGCTGGGCACGGACACGATGTTCCAGACGGTGCCCACGGACGTGATCACCCGGCTCGTCACCGATGAGCCGCCGGCGCACGACGACCGTGCGGGCACGGAGTTGCAGGCGCTGGCGGATCAGGGGGTGCAGATCGCCGTCGCCGGGGCGTCGGGAAACCCGGGGGGTGATCATGTCCCGGCGCGGCGCGCTCCGTTGCCGGGACCGCGCGCTCCGCGCCGGGAGGTGCCAGGCGCTCTGCGGGCAGCCGCGGTTGTTGGTGAGCAGGGTTCAGGCGAGCGGCGCGTTGCTGATATGCGTCGACGGTAATGCTCTTGCGAGTTGGCGGTGCCTATTCGCCGTAGGGGTGCGTTTTGGCTGCGGCTGCGTTGTGGTTGCTCGCGCCCACGCGGCGGAGCCGCATATCGACACAGCCCCGCCCCCCTTTGGGGGCTGCGCCCCCAAACCCCCCTTCGGGGCGCCTGAGCGCCCCGAAGACTGGTGTGCGGGTCAGTCCTTGATCTCGCAGATCACCGCGCCCGACGTGAGCGACGCGCCGACCTCTGCGCTCAGGCCCTTGATGGTGCCGGCCTTGTGGGCGTTGAGGGGCTGTTCCATCTTCATGGCCTCCAGGACGACGACCAAGTCGCCCTCCTTGACCTCCTGGCCCTCCTCGACTGCGACCTTGACGATCGTGCCCTGCATCGGGGAGGCGAGGGTGTCGCCGGAGGCGACGGGGCCCGACTTCTTGGCCGCGCGGCGCTTGGGCTTGGCGCCGGCCGCGAGGCCGGTGCGGGCCAGGGTCATGCCGAGGGAGGCGGGGAGGGAGACCTCCAGGCGCTTGCCGCCGACCTCGACGACGACCGTCTCACGGCCCGCGTCCTCGTCCATCTCGGCGTCGGCGGGGGCGGTGAACGGCTTGATGTCGTTGACGAACTCGGTCTCGATCCAGCGGGTGTGGATCGTGAACGGCTCGGTGGAGCCGGTCAGTTCGGGCGCGAACGCCGGGTCCTTGACCACCGCGCGGTGGAACGGGATGGCCGTGGCCATGCCCTCGACCTGGAACTCGCCCAGCGCACGCGCGGCCCGCTGGAGGGCCTCCTTACGGGTGCGGCCGGTGACGATCAGCTTGGCGAGCAGCGAGTCCCACGCCGGGCCGATCACGCTGCCGGACTCCACACCGGCGTCGAGGCGGACACCGGGGCCGGAGGGTCCGTCGAAGCGGGTGACCGTACCGGGTGCGGGCAGGAAGCCGCGGCCGGGGTCCTCGCCGTTGATGCGGAACTCGAAGGAGTGGCCGCGCAGCACCGGGTCGCCGTAGCCGAGTTCCTCGCCGTCGGCGATGCGGAACATCTCGCGGACCAGGTCGATGCCGGCGATCTCCTCGGTGACCGGGTGCTCGACCTGCAGGCGGGTGTTGACCTCCAGGAAGGAGATCGTGCCGTCCGCCCCGACCAGGAACTCGACGGTGCCGGCGCCGACGTAGCCGGCCTCCTTGAGGATGGCCTTCGAAGAGCTGTACAGCTGGTCGAGCTGCTCGGTGGAGAGGAACGGCGCGGGGGCCTCCTCCACCAGCTTCTGGTGACGGCGCTGGAGCGAGCAGTCACGCGTCGACACGACGACCACGTTGCCGTGGCTGTCGGCCAGGCACTGGGTCTCCACGTGCCGGGGCTTGTCGAGGTAGCGCTCGACGAAGCACTCGCCGCGGCCGAAGGCGGCCACGGCCTCGCGGACCGCCGACTCGTACAGCTCGGGGACCTCGTCGAGGGTGCGGGCGACCTTCAGGCCACGCCCGCCGCCGCCGAAGGCGGCCTTGATGGCGATCGGCAGCCCGTGCTGCTCGGCGAACGCCACGACCTCGTCGGCGCCGGACACCGGGTCCGGCGTACCGGCCACGAGCGGGGCGCCCGCGCGCTGCGCGATGTGCCGCGCGGCCACCTTGTCACCCAGGTCGCGGATGGCCTGCGGGGGCGGGCCGATCCAGATCAGGCCCGCGTCCAGGACCGCCTGCGCGAAGTCGGCGTTCTCGGACAGGAATCCGTAGCCGGGATGGATGGCGTCCGCGCCGGACTCCCGCGCGGCGTTCAGGACCTTGTCGATGTCCAGGTAGCTGGTGGCCGGGGTGTCACCGCCCAGGGCGAACGCCTCATCCGCCGCCCGGACGTGCAGAGCGTCCCGGTCCGGTTCCGCATACACGGCAACGCTCGCGATCCCGGCATCCCGGCATGCCCGGGCCACGCGGACAGCGATTTCGCCACGGTTGGCGATGAGCACCTTGCGCACGATTGAGGCTCCCTCCTTGAAACAAGCCGAGTTTAGGGACTGCCGACACGGCACTTCGACCCGTCCCCAATGGTGAGCTTGCCCACACGGAGCGTGATTCGAGGCTCGCTCGACCCGCGAAAGCCCTTGTCGCACCTCGGTACGCAGGACTCCTCCGGAAAACCCTAGCCCGGCCGTGTGGTCAAGGTCTCTGTGAGAGGGTGCTGCGCCCCACTTCGTTTCTTTGTTGAGTCCCTACGAATGGCCCAACGATTTACTGGTGGCGGCAGAACCCTTGTCCCCCGGTTTACCCGTTAGTAGCGTTCGTGAGGTCTCGAACGTACTTCAGGTAACAGCAGCCTTGCTCGGGCTGAGGTCGAAAGTGGGTGGGACCGGTGGTGCGCAGACCGGTGGCGTGGATCGTGGCGGTCGTCCTGTTCGCCGAAGCATTGGGGATAGCGGCGATCAACTGGTTCCTGGGGGTGGTGGTCGACCGGCAGGACATGTCGCTGGCCGGCCTCGACCCGGACATGATGTCCACGTCCTCGAAGATCGGCGGAGTGGTCTTCGGGCTCTACTTCGCCCTGTGCGGGCTCGTCGCGCTGTTCGTCGCGATCCGGGACCGGGCCCCCGCGGGCTTCGGCCGCATCCTGCTGATCAGCGCCGCCGTGGTGCACGGCCTCCTCGGCGCGTTCGCCTGGGGGCTGCTCGGCTGGCCCCAGTTCGTGTTCATGGTCGTCGTACTGGCGCTGGTCATGCTGCTCCTCATGACGTACGACGGCCAGGACGGCACCGCACAGGCCGCACCCGGCGGCGCCGAGGGCGGTGGCGCGCCGGAGGCCAAGGGCACTCCCGAGGAGGCGGGCGAGGAGTCGCGGGTGGCGGCCGGGGCGGGACGCGCCGAGGGCGGGCCCGAGGAGCCGGAGGACGGCGTCCCTGCCCTCGTCACCCGCCAGCCGGTGTCCACAACTCCGTGATGCCGACGCCCAGTTCGGCCAGCAGTTTGCGCACGAGGGGCAGGCTGATGCCGATCACGTTGCCGTGGTCGCCGTCGATGCCCTCGATGAACGGGGCCGAGCGGCCGTCGAGGGTGAACGCCCCGGCGACATAGAGAGGTTCCCCGGAGGCGACGTACGCGGCGATCTCCTCGTCCGTCGGCTCACCGAACCGTACGACCGTGGACGCCGTTGCGGACACGTACCGCTTGTTCGCCGTGTCCCAGATGCAGTGCCCCGTCTGGAGGGTCCCCGCCCGCCCGCGCATCGACTTCCAGCGGGCGGTGGCCTCCTCCGCGTCAGCGGGCTTGCCCAGCGCCTCGCCGTCCAGCTCGAGCACCGAGTCGCAGCCGATCACCAGCGCGCCCTGCACCTCCGGCCGCGCCGCCACGACGGAGGCCTTCGCCTCGGCCAGCGCGAGTGCCAGCTCGGCGGGGGTGGGGGCGGTGACGGCGTCCTCGTCGAAACCGCTGACGATCACCTCGGGATCCAGGCCGGCCTGCCGGAGCAGCGCCAGCCGGGCGGGGGACTGGGAGGCTAGGACGAGGCGTCTGCGCGGCTTTGCAGTCATGCGGTCAGGTTAGCCATGCCGGCGTGCGGTCCTCACCTCAGGCCGATCACGATCATGGCCAGGACCATGGCCAGGGCCATGAGGAGACCGAGCCGCCGCAACATGTCCTGCATGTCGCGCAGTTCCTTCGGCGGCTCGTTCTCGGGGTCGGACCACAACATCCCACCAGCGTGAGGCTTGGCCGGACAGGGCGCCTGAGTAGGCGTACTCAAATTGGTGCCGGTGCTGCTCAGCTGGGCCAATACGTGCGGGTCCAGGACGCCGGGCCCGGCTTGGGCAGGTGGGCCGAGGCGATTCGGGACGGGTCGGACCAGGCGTCGCGTGCGCCGGGCGCGCCGGGGGGCAGTGTCGCTGCCGCCGCGGCGCGGGCGCGGACCACCGCCAGGGCGGCGGCCAGCTCCTCCTTGGTCGGGTTGCCCCGTACGACCTTGATCTTCATGGGAAGGCTCCTGGGGCCTAGAGGGGGATGTTGCCGTGCTTCTTCGGAGGCAGGGATTCCCGCTTGGTGCGCAGCTGACGCAGGCCGCGGACGATGTGGTGGCGGGTGTCGGACGGCATGATCACCGAGTCGATGTAGCCGCGCTCCGCCGCGATGTAGGGGTTGAGGAGGGTGTCCTCGTACTCCTGGATCAGCTGTGCGCGGGTGGCCTCGACGCTGTCCGCCTCGGCGATGGTGCGGCGGTGCAGGATGTTGACCGCGCCCTGGGCGCCCATGACGGCGATCTGGGCGGTCGGCCAGGCGAGGTTGAGGTCGGCGCCGAGGTGCTTGGAACCCATGACGTCGTACGCCCCACCGAAGGCCTTTCGGGTGATGACGGTGATGAGCGGAACGGTGGCCTCGGCGTAGGCGTAGATCAGCTTGGCGCCGCGGCGGATGATGCCGTCGTGTTCCTGGTCGACGCCGGGCAGGAAGCCGGGGACGTCGACGAAGGTGATGACGGGGATGTTGAAGGCGTCGCAGGTGCGCACGAAGCGCGAGGCCTTCTCGGACGCCTTGATGTCGAGGCAGCCGGCGAACTGCATGGGCTGGTTGGCGACAATCCCGACGGGGTGGCCCTCGACCCGGCCGTAGCCGGTGACGATGTTCGGCGCGAACAGGGCCTGGGTCTCGAAGAACTCGGCGTCGTCCAGGACGTGTTCGATCACCGTGCGGATGTCGTACGGCTGGTTGGCGCTGTCCGGGACGAGGGTGTCCAGCTCCAGGTCCTCGGCGGTGACGGCCAGGTCCGCCTCCTCGGCGAAGACCGGGGGCTCGGAGAGGTTGTTGGACGGCAGGTACGACAGCAACTGCTTGACGAACTCGATGGCGTCCTTCTCGTCGCCGGCCATGTGGTGGGCGACGCCGGAGACGGAGTTGTGGGTGCGGGCGCCGCCGAGTTCCTCGAAGCCGACGTCCTCGCCGGTGACGGTCTTGATGACGTCGGGTCCGGTGATGAACATGTGCGAGGTCTGGTCGACCATCACGGTGAAGTCGGTGATGGCGGGGGAGTAGACCGCGCCGCCCGCGCAGGGGCCGACGACCAGGCTGATCTGGGGGATGACGCCGGAGGCGTGGGTGTTGCGGCGGAAGATCTCGCCGTACGCGCCCAGCGAGGCCACGCCCTCCTGGATGCGGGCGCCGCCGGAGTCGTTGATGCCGATGACCGGGCAGCCGGTCTTCAGGGCGAAGTCCATGACCTTGACGATCTTCTGGCCGTAGACCTCGCCGAGGGCGCCGCCGAAGACGGTGAAGTCCTGGGAGAACACGGCGACGGGGCGGCCGTCGACGGTGCCGTAGCCGGTGACGACGCCGTCCCCGTACGGCCGGTTCTTTTCCAGGCCGAAGTTGGTGGAGCGGTGCCGGGCGAACTCGTCGAGCTCGACGAAGGAGCCCTCGTCCAGCAGGAGTTCGATCCGCTCACGGGCCGTCAGTTTGCCCTTGGCGTGCTGCTTTTCGACGGCGCGTGCGGAGCCGGCGTGCGTCGCCTCCTGGATACGGCGCTGGAGATCCGCGAGCTTCCCAGCGGTCGTATGAATGTCGATCTCGTGACGCTCTTCCGGCTCGGACATCGGGATGCGGCTCCCTGCCTGCTCAAAAGGGGGGACTGTTACTCATCCGTAGAGTAGTGGGGTGCCCATCAATCGGCAGTGCGGCGTTTCACACACCTAGGGTGGCTTGCATGACGCCGCGAGATGCCTCAGACGCGAACAGCAACCGGTGGTCCGACCTGGACCGTCCGCCTCTCAACGCCGCCGCGCTGCGGCGGGGGCTGGTCCGGGAGGGTGGACTCTGGTCCGAGGTGGAGGTGGTGCCGCGCACGGGCTCCACGAACAGCGACCTGGTGGCCCGGGTCGCGCAGGGCAAGGCGGCCGAGGGCGCGGTGCTGGTGGCCGAGGGGCAGACGGCGGGGCGAGGGCGCCTGGACCGTCAGTGGACGGCGCCCCCGCGCTCCGGCCTGTTCTTCTCGGTGCTGCTGCGGCCCGCGGATGTCCCGGTGGCCCGCTGGGGCTGGCTGCCGCTGCTCACCGGCGTGGCCGTGGCGACGGGGCTGTCCCGTGCGGCAGGCGTCGATACGGCACTCAAGTGGCCCAACGACCTCCTGGTGACCGTGGGTGACGAGGAGCGCAAGGCCGGCGGGATCCTCGCGGAGCGGGCCGGGGACGACGGGGTCGTGGTCGGCGTCGGCATCAACGTCACGCTCCGCGCCGACGAACTGCCGGTCCCGCAGGCGGGTTCGCTGGCCCTGGCCGGAGCGGTGAGCACGGACCGGGACACCCTGCTGAGGGCGGTGCTGCGCTCCCTGGAGGAGTGGTACGGCCGCTGGCGCTCGGCCGACGGCGACCCGGCCGTGAGCGGCCTCCAGGAGACGTACGCGGCTGGCTGCGCGACGTTGGGGCGTGTCGTGCGGGCGGAACTGCCGGGCGATCGGTCGATCACCGGCGAGGCGGTTGCTGTCGACGGCGACGGGAGGCTGGTGATCGCCACGGAGGCGGGGGTGCAGGAGCCGGTAGGCGCAGGAGACATCGTCCACCTGCGACTGGCGTGAGCAGACTCAGCCCATCTGGGGGCACCCCCTCTGGGGGAGCTTGAGGACGAGGCCGTTCAGGCCGATGCAGGGGTCTGGGGGGCGGCAGCCCCCAGTGAGCGGTCATACCAGCACCGCGTGGTCTGGACCGGTGCCGGAGGCGAAACCCCCGGCCGAACCTGACGGAGTGAGCTGGCGCACACCTGCCGTAGAGTTGAGGCCGGTCGATACGTGACCGCGGCAGATCGGAAGGGCAGCAGGCGTGACCGTCGACGACACGGGCTCCGGCGCGGGCGCGGACGGCCGGGTGGACCCTCCTCCCTCGGACGCGCTCGAGCGAGAGGATCCACACGCCGCCGACTCAGGCGAAGACCCGCTCACGCTGCGCCTGGAAACCCTCATCCTGGGCGCGGAGCGGCGCTACACCCCGTTTCAGGCCGCCCGCAGCGCCGGCGTATCCATGGAACTGGCGTCCCGCTTCTGGCGGGCGATGGGTTTCGCCGACATAGGCCAGGCCAAGGCCCTCACGGAGGCCGACGTACTGGCACTGCGGCGCCTGGCCGGTCTGGTCGAGGCGGGGCTGTTGAGCGAGGCCATGGCGGTGCAGGTGGCCCGGTCCACGGGACAGACGACCGCCCGGTTGGCTGAATGGCAGATCGATTCCTTCCTGGAGGGGCTGACCGAGCCCCCCGAGCCGGGTATGACGCGCACCGAGGTGACGTACCCCCTCGTCGAGCTGCTGCTGCCCGAGCTGGAGGAGTTCCTCGTCTACGTCTGGCGGCGCCAGCTCGCTGCCGCGACCGGCCGGGTCGTCCAGACCGGTGACGACGAGGAGATGGTGGACCGGCGGCTC
Source organism: Streptomyces sp. NPDC002619 (assembly GCF_042889305.1). NCBI lineage: Bacteria > Bacillati > Actinomycetota > Actinomycetes > Kitasatosporales > Streptomycetaceae > Streptomyces > Streptomyces sp. NPDC002619. Next base: position 510,690 of record NZ_JBIAQV010000001.1, read on the forward strand.
GCGGTCGCGTTCGCCGACCTCGTCGGCTTCACCCGGCTGACCCGCCGTATGGAGGAGGAGGAACTCGGCGAACTCGTCGAGGCCTTCGAGACGACCGCCGCCGACCTGGTGGCCGCCCGCGGCGGCCGGCTCATCAAGACCCTGGGCGACGAGGTGCTCTACGCCGCCGACGACGCCGGTACGGCCGCCGAGATCGCCCTGCGCCTCATCGAGACGATGGCGCACGACGAGACGATGCCCGAGCTGCGTGTCGGCATGGCCTTCGGCACGGTGACGACCCGGATGGGCGACGTGTTCGGTACGACGGTGAACCTCGCCTCCCGGTTGACGTCGATAGCGCCGCGTGACTCGGTGCTGGTCGACAGCGCCTTCGCCGAGGAACTCATCCGCTCCGGTGAGGCGCCCGCCTCGGAGGCGGAGGCGGCCGAGGCGGAGGCCGCCGCGGAGAAGGAGGGCGAGGAACCGCCGACGTACCGCTTCGCGCTCCAGCCGATGTGGCAGCGCCCGGTCCGTGGCCTCGGTGTCGTCGAACCGTGGCTGCTCACCCGACGCGACAGCGAGCCCTGACGCCTGACGCCGGCCGTCACGGGTTCTCGGCCTGCTGGTTCTCGGCCTAGAGGTCCAGGTCCACGCACAGCCCGATGAGCGGCACGCACAAGCCGTCGGGGTCGTTCGGTGCCGGGGCGCCGGAACTCTGGCTCGGCGTCGGGGTCGGCTGCGGCGCGGAGGACGCGGTGGCCGGCGGCGGCCCGGCGGCGCCGGTCGCCGTCGGGACGGTGGATGTCTGCGGTACGGCCGCTGAGTGCGACCCGGTGGGCGTTGGCGTCGGTGACGCGAGCGGCCGGGTGCTCGTCGCGCCGGGGGTCGTCGGGGTGGCGCTCGCGCTGCCCATCACGGAAGTCGTCGTGGGCGGGGCCGTCGGTACGGTGCCCGCGGTGGCGTTCGTGTGGGTCGACCGGTCGCTCGCGCCGCCCGCATCCAGCCGGGGCTCCGCCTCGGCGGTGCCCGGAGCGCCGACCCCGGACTCGGGCGCCACACGGACGAGGCTGAGCACCCCGGCGGCCAGCGCGAGGCCTCCAGCGGCGAGCAGAACCGTCCTGCGCCGGGGCTTACGGTGCCGCCCGCGCCGCGCCGGCGCTCCGGCCCCGGGTGCCTCCGGAGGCTCGGCTGTCTTGGGGGGCGCGACGGGGCGAGCACCGGGACGGGACGCGGTCGTACGCGCGCCGGTGCCGGTGGTGGGTTCCTTCGGGGGCTTCGCTGCCGCACGTGCCGTGCGGGTTCGGGCGGTGGATTCTGGCGCAGGCGCGCCCTTGCCGGCCGCGCTCTTGGCCACGGGGTTCTCGGCCGCCGGGTTCTTGTCGGACGTCGTGCGCGGTGCGCCGGGGCGTGGGTTTGTGCCTGCGAGCGCGTTCAGGCCGGCTGCGTTCTTGCTTGCGGGGTTGTTGTTCGGCGTCGTGCGCGGTGCGCCGGGGCGTGGGTTCGTGCCCGTTGTGCCGGACGCGGTCGCCGCACCCGCGCGCGTCTCCGCGCGTGAGGCGCCCGAGGGGGCACCGGTGGACGATGGCTTCACCGGCGCATCCTGCTTCCCCGGCGCATCCTTGCGTGACGCGCCCGCGCTCCCGCCTGCAGCGCCACCCGACCCCGTACGCCTGTTCGTCATCGCGATCCCTCCCCGGATCCCGCTTCGCCGCGCCCCCCGAATGCGTCATGGCGGAGCGCACGTTATGCGTTCTCGTGTGCGATCGGATGGGAGTCGGGCGAAATGTCACTCGAACGGGGAATTCAGGGTGGCACTTTCCCCGGCAGGGCTCGGCTGCGATGATCGGGGAGACAGAGTTAACCTGCGTTAACCGGAGGGTGTCATGAGCGAGGAGCGGTTCGGGGAGTTCGTGCTGGTGCGCCGGCACGGTCACGTCGCGGAGCTCGTGCTGGACCGGCCCAAGGCCATGAACGCCGTCTCCAGCGAGATGGCCCGGTCCATCGGCAGCGCCTGCGCCGCACTCGCCGCCGACCGGGACGCGCGCGTGGTGGTGCTGACCTCTTCGCACGAACGGGCGTTCTGCGTGGGCGCCGACCTCAAGGAGCGGAACTCGTTCAGTGACGCGGAGCTGGTGCGCCAGCGCCCGGTTGCCCGGGGTGCCTACACCGGCGTGCTGGAGCTGCCGATGCCGACGATCGCCGCCGTGCACGGCTACGCGCTCGGCGGCGGGTTCGAGCTGGCGCTGTCCTGCGATCTGATCGTGGCCGACCGTACGGCCGTCGTCGGGCTGCCCGAGGTGTCCGTCGGCGTGATTCCGGGCGGCGGCGGCACGCAGCTGCTGCCGCGGCGGGTCGGCGCGGCGCGGGCGGCCGAGCTGATCTTCTCGGCGCGGCGGGTGGAGGCGGCCGAGGCGCGAGAGCTGGGGCTGGTGGACCATGTCGTGGAGGAGGGCGGCGACCGTACGGAGGCCCTTGCGCTGGCCGCCCGGATCGCCGCCAACTCGCCGGTCGGGCTGCGCGCGGCCAAGCGGGCGCTGCGGCTGGGGCACGGGCTCGATCTGCGGGCCGGGCTGGAGGTCGAGGACGCGGCGTGGCGCTCGGTGGCGTTCTCGGGGGACCGGGCGGAGGGCGTGGCGGCGTTCAACGAGAAGCGGAAGCCCGAGTGGCCGGGCGAGTGAAGTGCTCGGTGCTGCGGCTGGTCCACCTGTTCGCCGTACCAATGCCCCGTTTCGGTCGGAACGTCCCTAACCTGGAGTGATGGGTGAGGACAACCGGCTCGCGGACGTCGTGGCGCTGGCGCAGGGGATGGCGGCGGCGCACACTCCTCCCGAGTCCTGGCGGGCCGCAGCGTTCGGTGCGTGCCGGGCGCTGGACGGCAGCTTCGCCGCGCTGTCGGTGTGGGAGCGGGAGCTGGGGCGGCTCAGGGTCCTCGTGAACGTGGGGGAGCGGGCGCCGGACGAGGCGGAGTTCCCGGACGACGAGGCCTATCCGGTGCACCAGTTCCCGGAGATCACCGAGTTCCTGCACGAGCGCTGGGCGGGCGGCGGTGGTGCCAACGCCTGGGTCGAGAACGCCGAGGGTCCCACCGAGGGCCGACCCGGCTACTTCCATCAGCGCGTCGCCGCCCTGCGCCGCCGCGGCCGGGGCTGCTGCGTCGTCGCCCCGGTCGTGCTGCACGGGCGGGCCTGGGGCGAGCTGTATGTCGCGCGCCCGGCCGGCGCCCCCGTCTTCGGCCGGGCCGACGCCGACTTCGCCACCGTCCTGGCTGCCGTGGTCGCCGCCGGGATCGCGCAGACCGAGCGTCTGGAGGAGGCCCAGCGGCTGGCGTACACCGACGCCCTGACCGGGCTCGCCAACCGCCGCGCCGTCGACGCGCGCCTCGACGAGGCCATCGACCGGCATCGCAGGGAGGGCGTCGTGGTCAGCCTCGTCGTGTGCGACCTCAACGGACTCAAGCGCGTCAACGACACCCAGGGGCACGCCGTCGGCGACCGGCTCCTCGAACGCTTCGGTTCCGTCCTGTCGCTGTGCGGGGCGATGCTGCCGGGGGCGCTCGCGGCGCGGCTCGGCGGCGACGAGTTCTGTCTGCTCACGGTAGGTGTCCCGGCCGACGACGTGGTCAAGGCGGCGGACGAACTGTGCCGCCGCGCCGCGGAGTTGGAGCTGGGCGACGGGGTCGCCTGCGGAGTCGCCTCCACCGAGGACCCCATCGGCCCGGTGGGCTCGGCGCGCCGGCTGTTCCGGCTGGCCGACGCGGCACAGTACCGGGCCAAGGCGATGCGCGCGGACCGGCCGGTCGTCGCCGGGCGCGGGGGCCCGGACGATCCGGTGATACGGCTTGCGGACGAACCGTCGCCCGAGGCCCCGGCGGAACGTCGCCGCTTCCGCGGGCGCCGACCATGAACCGGTCACCCTGATTCGGTAAGGGTCAACCCCGATCCCCACTAGTGACACCGTCGCATTCAATGCGTACGCTCCTGAATATGGATATGCACACTGTGGTGGTGGGGACGACGGGTGTCACCGCGTCCGACGTTCTCGCCGTGGCGCGCGGCGGCGCCCGCGTCGAGCTCTCGGCCGAGGCGGTGGCCGCCCTCGCGGCCGCCCGCGAGATCGTGGACGCGCTGGCGGCCAAGCCGGAACCGGTCTACGGCGTCAGCACCGGCTTCGGCGCCCTGGCGACCCGGCACATCAGCCAGGAACTGCGCGCCCAGCTGCAGCGCAACATCGTCCGCTCGCACGCCGCAGGCATGGGACCGCGCGTCGAGCGGGAAGTCGTACGGGCCCTGATGTTCCTGCGGCTCAAGACCGTCTGCTCCGGACACACCGGCGTGCGGCCCGAGGTCGCCCAGACCATGGCCGACGTGCTGAACGCCGGAATCACGCCCGTTGTGCACGAGTACGGCTCCCTGGGCTGTTCCGGTGACCTGGCCCCCCTGTCGCACTGCGCCCTCACGCTCATGGGCGAGGGCGACGCCGAGGGGCCCGACGGGACTGTACGCCCCGCCGGTGAGCTGCTCGCCGCGCACGGCATCGTGCCCGTCGAGCTGCGCGAGAAGGAGGGCCTCGCCCTTCTCAACGGCACCGACGGCATGCTCGGCATGTTGGTCATGGCTCTCGCCGACCTCGACTCTCTCTACAAGTCCGCCGACATCACCGCCGCCCTGTCCCTCGAGGCGCTCCTCGGCACCGACAAGGTGCTCGCGCCCGAGCTGCACGCCATCCGCCCGCACCCCGGCCAGGGCGCCAGCGCCGCCAACATGCTGGCCGTACTGAAGGATTCAGAGCTCACCGGCCACCACCAGGACGACGCCCCGCGTGTCCAGGACGCCTACTCGGTGCGCTGCGCCCCGCAGGTCGCCGGTGCCGGCCGGGACACCATCGCGCACGCCCGTCTGGTCGCCGAGCGCGAGTTGGCCTCCGCCGTGGACAACCCGGTGGTGTTGCCCGACGGTCGCGTCGAGTCCAACGGCAACTTCCACGGCGCCCCGGTCGCCTACGTGCTCGACTTCCTGGCCATCGCCGCCGCCGACCTCGGCTCCATCGCCGAGCGCCGCACCGACCGGCTGCTGGACAAGAACCGCAGCCACGGCCTGCCGCCGTTCCTGGCGGACGACGCGGGTGTCGACTCCGGGCTCATGATCGCCCAGTACACGCAGGCCGCGCTGGTCAGCGAGATGAAGCGGCTCGCCGTACCGGCGTCCGCGGACTCGATCCCGTCCTCCGCGATGCAGGAGGACCATGTGTCGATGGGCTGGTCGGCCGCGCGCAAGCTGCGCATCGCCGTCGACAACCTCACCCGGATCATCGCCGTCGAGCTGTACGCCGCCACCCGCGCCATCGAACTGCGCGAGGGACTCACCCCGGCGCCCGCGTCGCAGGCGGTCATCGAGGCCGTACGGGCCGCGGGGGTGCAGGGGCCCGGCCCGGACCGGTTCCTGGCGCCCGACCTCGCCGCCGCCGACGCCTTCGTGCGCGCCGGCGGACTCGTGGCCGCCGCCGAGAAGGTCACCGGCCCGCTCCAGTAGGCAGCGATGGGGCCCTGCCGATTGCGTCGGCAGGGCCCCGAAACGTCACTTCGGCTCAACTCCGCGGTGCTCAGCGCCTCGGCGGCCTTCGCCGGCGGCCGAACCCTCGGCGTCGTCCGAACTCCCCTCGGAACAGCCGGTGATGACGGCGAGCGACAGCACGCTCACGGCGGCGGTGGCACACAGCCGCACCCCCGATGCGTCGCGAGTCGAAGAATCGTCAAGCGACGTCAGAAACCCAGGCGTTCCCGGCGAACCGAATACACCACGAACCCGGCGCCCACGCCCAGGAACAGCGTGCCGGCGACGACGTACGGCGTGGTGTCGAAGCTTCCGGTGTCGGCGAGCCGGGTGCTGTCCACCGAGTCCGCGGCGGACTGCGCGGTGGCCTCGGACATCGCACGGGCCTGCTGGGTGACCTCTGCCGTCGCGGACTGCACCCTCGACTGGTCGCCCTGGGTCGCGTTGGCGGACGGGACGAACCACAGGGCGGCGAGCAGGGTACCCGCGGCGGTGGCGGTCAGCAGCGGGCGGCGAACGGATGACACGGAATATCGATCCCCTTGTGGCGCTGGCGAATTGGCCGTGTGAGGTGATGTTAGTGAAAATCGCGGGTCACGGGAAAGTCACGGGAGGTTTCGGCCGTACGCTCCGAGCATGAGCACTCCAGAGACATCACGTTTTGTGCGCCTTCGGGTGGAGCTGGTCCTCGAGATCGAGGACGACGAGGCGATCACCAAGCGGGCGCTGCAACGCCTTGCGGGCGAGGCCGACATGCCCGACGACGAGCGCGTCCACGCCGAGGCCGCTGTGACGGAAGACACGGCGGAGGCCGTCGCGTATCTGGTGGATCCGTTCGACCTGGTCAGTGAGGTGCCCGGGGTCGAGCTCCAGCAGGCCTCCTGGTCCAGCGAGCGCGTCGACTACGACCCCGATTCGCCCGACTGGGATCTCGACGAGGATGATGTCGAGGACGACGACGAGGACGAGGACGGCAAGGGCTGAGCGTCTTGGGGAATTCGTGACCCCGGACGGCAACCGCGGTCCGGGGTTTCGTCGTCTCAGGGGGCGCACGGACCGACTCCCGCACCACCCCTTCCCCTTCGCAGACGTGGGATGCCCCACATTGTCGAGGGGTGTGGAACGGGACGAACCGGTCGTAGCGTTGGTGGTTCTTGACGGGCTGTCGGGGTTTCGCGAATTCGGAAGCGATGGAGAAGCGTGTGATGACGGACAGTAAGCGGCGCAAGGGCCTGTTGGCCGCGTCCGCACTGCTCGGCGGTGTGCTGGTGCTCACAGGCTGTTCCGGTGGCGATGCCAACGCCTCGGACAGTGGCAACGGCGACACCTCTCAGGCGAAGGTGGACGAGGCGGCTGCCCAGAAGGCGTCCGAAGCCGAAATCACGATCACGCCGAAGGACGGCTCGGACAACGCCTCCATCAACAACTCGGCCGCCGTCACCGTGACCAAGGGCACGCTCACGGGCGTGACGATGACCACTGCCGACGGCACCGACGTCCAGGGCCAGTTGTCCGCCGACAAGAAGACCTGGAAGCCCAGCGTCCAGCTGCAGCGGTCCACCACCTACAAGGTCGCCGCCGAGGCCAAGGACGCCAAGGGTCTCGTCGCCCACGAGAACGCCTCGTTCACCACGGTCTCCCCGGACAACAGCTTCATAGGCAACTTCACCCCCGAGGCCGGCTCGACCGTCGGCGTGGGCATGCCGGTGTCGATCAACTTCAACAAGGCGATCACCAACAAGACCGCCGTCCAGAAGGGCATCACGGTCACCTCCAGCAGCGGGCAGGAGGTCGTCTGTCACTGGTTCAGCACCCAGCGCATGGACTGCCGCCCCCAGGACTACTGGAAGGAGAACTCCACCGTCACGCTGAAGCTCGCGCTCGACGGCGTCGAGGGTGCGAACGGCGTCTACGGCGTGCAGCAGAAGACGGTCTCCTTCCACATCGGCCGCAACCAGGTCTCCTACGTCGACGCGAACACCAAGCAGATGAAGGTCACGCAGGACGGCAAGGTCGTCAAGACCATCCCGATCTCCGCCGGTTCGCCCGACAACAAGACCTACCAGGGCCAGATGGTGATGTCGGAGAAGTTCAAGGAGACGCGCATGAACGGCGCGACCGTGGGCTTCACCGACGACGACGGCAAGGGCGAGTACGACATCAAGGACGTGCCGCACGCCATCCGCCTGACCACCTCGGGCACCTTCATCCACGGCAACTACTGGGGCGCCCCCTCGGTCTTCGGCAGCGTGAACACCAGCCACGGCTGCGTCGGCCTGCAGGACAAGAAGGGCGCGAACGACGCGAGCATGCCCGCCGCGTGGTTCTACAACAGCTCCATCGTCGGTGACGTCGTGGTCATCTCCAACACGGGCGACAAGACCGTCGCCCCGGACAACGGCCTCAACGGCTGGAACATGGACTGGGCGCAGTGGAAGGCCGGTTCGGCCGTCTGACCCTCGCCCGACAGATCGACAGCTGGACCGGTGCCGCTCCTTCCGAGGAGCGGCACCGGTGTTTTCGGGGCCGCAGGAAGGCGTTCCGAGGGCTGGGCACAGCCTTCTCATGCTCCTCTTATTACGGCCTTATCGAGTCATCACGGTCCGTACCTAGCTTGCGGGCCATGTTCTTCACCTACCTGAGGCGCGAACTGCGCCGCCGCAGAAAGGCGGCCCTCGTCGTCGCCTCCGGACTCGCGCTGGGCATCGCGCTGGTCATCGTGGTCAACTCCGTGTCCAACGGCATGGGGAAAGCCCAGGACAAGGTCCTCCAGTCGCTCTACGGCCTCGGCACGGACATGACCGTCACCAAGGCGGCGGACCCGACGGCCGGCACCTCGCAGCGGCCCCGCTTCCAGTTCGACGCCAAGGGCAGCGAGGACGACTCGACCCAGAGCAGCGACCGGGTCATGGTGCAGGGCTTCACCACCCTGGCCGACTCGACGGTCACCAAGGTCGGTGGCCAGACGGGTGTTTCCTCCGCCGTCGGCGGGCTGAACCTCCGGGTGTTCAAGGTCAGCGGCCAGTTCACCCGCGGCCAGTTCCAGCAGAACGGCGACGGCGGCGGATTCCAGCGCGGGGGTGGCACGGGCGCGCCGCAGGGTGAAGTCAAGGGCGGCGGCGCGAACTTCGACATCAACCAGTACAGCGTCTTCGGCACCGACGTCACCAAGTCCGCGCTCGGCCCGCTGACGTCCTCGAAGATCACCAGCGGCCGTACCTTCAAGACCACCGAGACGAACGCCAAGGTGGCCGTGGCCGACTCGGCGTACGCCAAGGAGAAGAAGTACAAAGTCGGTTCGACCGTCACGATCAAGGGCACCAAGTTCACGATCGTCGGCATCGCGACCGCCGACAGCGGGGACTCGGCGGCCAACCTGTACATTCCGCTCAAGCAGGCGCAGACCCTGGCCGGCGAGAAGAACAAGGTCACCACGATCTACGTCACGGCGACCGACTCCCAGCAGATCGACACCGTCAAGAGCGCCATCCAGAAGAACGTCTCCGGTACGACGGTGACCACGTCCGCCGACCTCGCCAAGACGGTCTCCGGCTCGCTGTCCACCGCGTCCAGTCTCGCGACCAACGTCGGCAAGTGGCTGTCGATCGCGGTGCTCGTGGCCGCGTTCCTGGTCGCCGGGCTGCTCACGTCCGCGGCCGTCTCCCGGCGGGTGCGCGAGTTCGGCACGCTGAAGGCGCTGGGCTGGAAGTCGGGGCGGGTGACCCGGCAGGTGGTCGGTGAGGCCGTCGTCAACGGTCTCGTGGGCGGTGCGCTCGGGATCGCGCTCGGTCTGGCGGGTGCGTATGCCGTTACGGCGATCAGCCCGACGTTGCAGGCGCAGCTCGGGAGTGCGGGGGGCGGCGCCGGCGGTGGTCTGGGCGGCGGCGGTGCCTTCGGCGGCGGTGGCGGCGGTGGTGGCTTCGGTGGGCCCGGCCGGCAGACGGCCAGGTCGCTGGAGGTCGCGCTCACCGCGCCGGTGAGTCCTACGACCATCGCGCTCGCCGTCGGCCTCGCGGTGGCCGGCGGGCTGATCGCGGGCGCGTTCGGGGGGTGGCGGGCGTCGCGGCTGCGGCCTGCGGATGCGTTGCGGCGCGTGGAGTAGCGATCCGTTGTGCGGCGGTACCCGGCGCTGGTGCTGGGCGGGTGGGGTTTCGCTCGCCCGCGCTTGCAGGGTGCCGCCTGCGCCCACCCTCCCCCACTCTCGGCTTCGCTCGAGCGGGGGGACCCCCATCGCCCCAGCGGCACGACTGCCCGCAGCTACGTAACCACGGCTTCCAGGAGTTGTCCCATGTACGAACTCAGAAGCGTCACCAAGCGCTACACCCGAGGCAAAGACATCGTTCACGCCCTCGACGGCATCGATCTGACCATCGGTGACGGCGACCGGCTGGTCATCCAGGGTCCCACCGGCGGCGGCAAGTCGACGCTGCTTCAGATGCTCGGCGGGCTCGACCGTCCGACCGCCGGCGAAGTCGTCCTCGACGGAACCGACTTGGCCAAGCTCTCCGAGGCCCGGCTCACCAGGGTCCGCAGCGAGAACATCGGCTTCGTCTTCCAGTCCTTCAACCTCATCCCGACGCTCACCGCACAGGAGAACGTCGAGACCGCCCTCGTCCCGCTCGGCGTGAAGACGAAGGACCGGCGCGAACGGGCCGCCGAGGCACTGAAGTCGGTCGGGCTCGGTGAGCGCCTCGCCCACCTCCCCGGCGAGATGTCCGGTGGCCAGCAGCAGCGCGTCGCCATCGCCCGAGCCCTGGTCAAGCAGCCTAAGGTGCTGCTCGCCGACGAGCCCACCGGCAACCTCGACGAAGGCATGCGGGACGAGATCATGGACGTACTCGAACGCATGTGGAAGGAGCACGGGTTGACGTTCATCATGGTCACCCACGACTCCGCCATCGCGAAGAAGGCCCCGCGCGTCGCGACCATCCGCAAGGGAAAGATCACGGTCAAGGAGAACGCGGGCGCATAACACAGAATCCAAGAGGTTCAACCGCACGATCTGGTAACGGAGTTCCCCCGGCGACGTAACATTTCCCACTGCCGCCTCTCACCGTTCTCTCATCTCTTGAGCCTGCTGATCACCCCCCGGCATACTCCGTGTTCCGGGGGGTTGACGCGCATGCGTACGGGACAGCCCCCGGCCGGGTGAACGGGGAATTCGCCCGGTACTCCAACTCCCAGGGGGAGTCTTGCGCAGACAAGTGAAAAGCGTGGCCGCGGCAACCGTCGCCGCTGCCGCAGCCGTCGCCCTCGCCGCGGGAATGACCAGCCCGGCGTCGGCGAAGCCCGAGCAGCATGCCCAGACCGCCGCTCCGGCGCTCACCGCCAAGCACCGCATCACCCTGATCACCGGCGACCGGGTCGCCGTCGACGGCAAGGGCCGCGTCGTCGGCCTGGACCGGGCCAAGGGGCGCGAACACATACCCTTCCAGGTCCGCAAGGCCGCCGGACACACCCTCGTCATCCCCGCCGACGCGGCCCGTCTGATCGCCACCGGCAAGCTGGACCAGCGGCTGTTCGACGTCACCGAGCTGAACAGGTCCACCACCCGCGCGTCCCAGAAGAACGGCCTGAAGGTCATCGTCGGGTACAAGGGCGGCGCCGCTGCCGCCAAGTCCGACGTCCGTGACGCGGGCACCCTGCGCCGCAGCCTCAAGGCGATCGACGCGGACGCCGTGCAGACCCCGGCCAAGGACACGCACGAGCTGTGGGACGCGGTCACCAACGGCGACAAGGCCGCCTCCGGGATCGCGCACGTCTGGCTCGACGGCGTCCGCAAGGCCAGCCTCGACAAGTCCGTGCCGCAGATCGGCGCCCCCAAGGCGTGGGCGGCCGGATACACCGGCAAGGGCGTCAAGATCGCCGTCCTCGACACGGGCGTCGACGCGACCCACCCGGACCTCAAGGACCAGGTGATCGAGTCCAAGAACTTCTCGGACGCCACGGACGCCACCGACCACTTCGGCCACGGCACGCACGTCGCGTCCATCGCGGCCGGCACCGGCGCCAAGTCCGGCGGCACGTACAAGGGCGTGGCGCCCGACGCCAAGATCCTCAACGGCAAGGTCCTCGACGACGACGGCTACGGGGACGACTCCGGCATCCTCGCCGGCATGGAGTGGGCGGCCCAGCAGGGCGCCGACGTCGTCAACCTGAGCCTGGGCGGCTACGACACCCCCGAGATCGACCCGCTCGAGGCCGAGGTCAACAAGCTCTCCACCGAGAAGGGCGTCCTGTTCGCGATCGCCGCGGGCAACGAGGGCCCCGAGACGATCGGTTCGCCCGGCAGCGCGGACGCCGCGCTCACCGTCGGCGCCGTCGACGACAAGGACAAGCTGGCCGACTTCTCCTCGACCGGCCCGCGCGCGGGCGACGGCGCCATCAAGCCGGACGTCACCGCGCCCGGCGTCGACATCACCGCCGCCGCGGCCCCGGGCAGCGTCATCGACCGGGAACTCGGCGAGAAGCCGCCCGGCTATCTGACCCTCTCCGGTACGTCGATGGCGACCCCGCACGTCGCGGGCGCCGCTGCGATCCTGAAGCAGGAGCACCCCGACTGGGGCTACGCCGAGCTGAAGGGCGCCCTGACCGGCTCCACCAAGGGCGGCGCGTACACGCCGTTCGAGCAGGGTTCGGGCCGTATCCAGGTCGACAAGGCCATCGGCCAGTCGGTCGTCGCCGACCCGGTGTCGGTGAGCTTCGGCACCCAGCAGTGGCCGCACACCGACGACACGCCGGTCACCAAGCAGCTGACGTACCGCAACCTGGGCACGAAGGACGTCACGCTCACCCTGGCCGCCACCGCCACCGACCCCAAGGGCCAGGCGGCCCCGGCGGGATTCTTCGAGCTCGGCGCGACGTCGCTGACCGTCCCGGCGGGCGGCAAGGCCTCCGTCGACCTGACCGTGAACACCAAGCTGGGCGGCACCCTCGACGGCGCCTACTCCGCCTATGTGACCGCGACGGGCGGCGGTCAGAGCGTCCGCACGGCTGCCGCGGTGCAGCGCGAGGTGCAGTCGTACGACGTCACGCTCCACGTCATCGGACGGGACGGGCAGCCGGCGAAGTACTACAACGTCGACCTGACCGGTGTCTCGGGCCTGGCAAGCGGCCGTGACCTGACGCCGTACGACCCCTCCGGCACGGTGAAGCTGCGCGCGCCCAAGGGCTCGTACATCCTCAACTCCGCGCTGTTCGTGGACCCCCTGGACGCGACCAAGGGCACCGACTGGCTCGCCCAGCCGAAGCTCAGCGTCACCAAGGCCACGACGATCACGCTGGACGCCCGCAAGGCCAAGCCGGTCGACATCACCGTGCCGGACGCGGCCGCCAAGTCGGCGTTCGCCTACCCCGAGTACGACATCGAGACGGCCGACGGCGGGTACGGCTTCGGCTGGTTCCTGGACACGTACGACAACTTCCACACCGCCCACGTCGGCCCGCAGATCACCGACGGCTCGCTGTACCAGCAGTGGGACGGCCACTGGGTCAAGGGCGACACCGACCAGTACGACACCACCGTCGGCGCCCGCGTCAATCAGCTCGCCACCGGCTACACGAGGCACTACAAGGCGAGCGAACTGGCCACGGTGAAGGCCAACATGGGCGCGGCGTCGAGCGGCAAGAAGGGCTCGGTCAGTGCGGTCGGCTGGCTGGCCGACAGCACGGGCGCCTCCTCCATCGGCGTCCAGCGGCCCCTCCCCGGCACCCGCACCCTGCACCTGTCCACGCAGGGCGGCGTGCGGTGGGGGCTGGACTTCGAGCAGGACGGCGGGGTCGACCAGGACGGCTTCCCGATCACCGAGGCGTACTACACGCTGGGCGAGCCGCAGACGTTCAAGGCCGGGCAGACGTACTCGAAGACGTTCAACACCGCGGTCTTCGGCCCGCATCTGAACACCGAGTTCGGTCTGTTCCGCCAGGACAACGAGGTCTCCGGTCTCATCCCGCTGTTCGCCGACGCCAACAAGCATGCGGGTTCGTCGCTCTTCACCAAGGTGACCACGACCCTGTACCGCAACGGCACCAAGGTCGGCTCCAACACGGACCCGCTGTTCGGCGCCGAGACCTTCAAGGTCCCCTCCGGTGACGCCGAGTACAAGCTGACCACCTCGGTGATCCGGTCGGTCAAGGTCGCGGCCGCGTCCACCCGGATCGACGCGAGCTGGACCTTCCGCTCGAAGAAACCGTCCGGCCGCGCCCCGGTCAGGCTCCCGGCGTCCACGGTCCGCTTCAACGCCAAGACCGGCCTGGACAGCCGGGTCGAGGCCGGCCGGACGGTCACCTTCCCGGTCACCGTCGAGGGCGCGGCAGCAGGCAGCAACCTGAAGTCGCTGTCGGTGTGGGTGTCGTACGACTACGGCCAGACCTGGAAGAAGATCACCGTCAAGCACGGCAAGATCACCGTGAAGAACCCGGCGAAGGGGAAGGCCATCTCCTTCCACGCCAAGATCGCCGACAAGAAGGGCAACAAGTCGACGATCTCGATCTACAACGCGTACTACGCCAAGTGAGCCGTCGACTGCCGACAGCCCAGTAGACGCACAACGAGCGGCCCGCCGGAGGAACACCTTCCGGCGGGCCGTCCCACTCCGGACCGTGTCATGCCGACGGCACCACCCGCGCCGCATCCGTCCCCCAGCTCGCCAGCAGGCGCAGCGCGTCCGCCGACGGGGAGCCCGGTTCCGCGTGATAGACGATCAGGCTCTGGTCGCTGTCGTCGGCGACCTTGAGCGTCTCGTAGTTCAGGGACAGCTCGCCGACCAGGGGGTGGTGGAGACGCTTGACGCCGTAGCTCTTCTCCTTGACGTCATGCGTCGCCCACAGCCGCCGGAAGTCCGCGCTCTTCACGGAGAGCTCCCCGACGATCGCGGACAGGCGCGGGTCGTCGGGGTAGCAGCCGGCGTCCATGCGCAGGGAGCAGACGATGTCGATCGCCTTCTGCTCCCAGTCGACGAAGAGGTCGCGGTAGTCGGGCCGCAGGAACACCAGCCGCGCCCAGTTGCGCTCCGTGACCGGCAGTTCCCCCCAGTCACCGAAGAGCGCCACCGCCATTCGGTTCCAGGCCAGGATCTCCGAGCGCCGCCCGGTGACGTACGCCGGTACGCCGTCCATCGTGTCCAGGAGCTGCCGGAGCGCCCCCCGTACCTGCTGCGTGCGCCCCGCCGCCTTCTTCTTGTGCTGCTTCGGCTTCGCGAGGTGCGTCAGATGCGCGTGCTCGGCGTCCGTGAGCCTGAGCGCCCGGGCGATCGAGTCCAGCACCTCCGCCGACACGTTCCGCCCGTTGCCCTGCTCGAGCCGCGTGTAGTAAGCCACGGACACCCCGGCCAGCTGCGCCAGCTCCTCGCGGCGCAGCCCCGGCACCCGGCGGTGCCGCCCGAAGTCCGGCAGCCCCACGTCCTCCGGCTTCAGCCGGGCCCGCCTGCTGCGCAGGAACTCGCTCAGCTCGGCACGCCGGTCCAGGGTCCCGCCGGCGGTTCCGGCCTCTATGTCCATACGTCCAGTATTCACGGTCGTACGTACAGGAACCTGACCCCGCCAGTGGTAGGACCCATGGACGTACACAGAGGTGTGGACTGGGTGAGCGGCGCCGAGTGCTGCAGGCTGGTGAAGTACCCGGTCAGAAGGCAGCCGGGCACAGAACCTCTGCTAGGAGAACCCCGGCATGACCACTGTTGCTGCGTACGCCGCGCCCGCTGCGAAGGCCCCGCTGGAGCGAACGACCATCGAACGGCGCGCGGTGGGCGAGTTCGACGTACTGATCGACGTCAAGTTCGCCGGAATCTGTCACTCCGACATCCACCAGGTCCGTGAGGGCTGGGGCAAGGCGATCTTCCCGATGGTGCCCGGTCACGAGATCGCGGGCGTCGTCTCCGAGGTCGGCCCCGGTGTCACCCGTTACGCCGTCGGCGACCGCGTGGGCGTCGGCTGCATGGTCGACTCCTGCCGTGAGTGCGACAACTGCAAGGCCGGCCTGCAGCAGTACTGCGTGAAGGGCCCGAACTGGACGTACAACAGTGTCGGCAAGGACGGGCAGCCGACCTACGGCGGCTACTCGCAGAAGATCGTCGTCGACGAGAACTATGTCGTCCGCATCCCCGAGGGCCTGTCCCTGGACGAGGCGGCGCCGCTGCTGTGCGCGGGCATCACCACGTACTCGCCGCTCAACCACTGGAACGCCGGCCCCGGCAAGAAGGTCGCCGTCGTCGGTCTCGGCGGCCTCGGCCACATGGGCGTCAAGATCGCTCATGCGCTCGGCGCCGAGGTGTCCGTGCTGTCGCAGTCCCTGCGCAAGAAGGACGACGGCCTCAAGCTGGGCGCCGACCACTACTACGCGACCAGCGACCCGCAGACCTTCGAGGACCTGAAGGGCACCTTCGACATCATCCTCAACACGGTGTCGGCACCCCTCGATTTCGACGCCTATCTGTCGCTGCTGCGCACCGACGGCGCGATGGTGAACGTGGGGATCCCCGAGGAGCCGGTCCGCATCCTGCTCTCCTCGGTGTTCGGCAACCGCCGCAGCCTGAGCAGCTCCGGCATCGGCGGCATCCCCGAGACCCAGCAGATGCTGGACTTCTGCGCCGAGCACGGGCTGGGCGCCGAGATCGAACTGATCCGCGCCGACCAGATCAACGAGGCGTACGAGCGGGTGGTGGCGAGCGACGTCCGCTACCGGTTCGTGATCGACACGGCGACGATCTGAGCGCTTTACGAAGAGGGCCCCGGTGGCTGCGTCGCTCCGCGGCCGCTGGGGGCCTTTTTCTCGCCGGAGTACGTTGGAGAGGAGGAGGACCAGGAGGACGAGGAGGTTGTAACGATGACCGTGCAGCTGAACCACACCATCGTCACCGCACACGACAAACACGCCTCGGCGGAGTTCCTCGCCGGCATCCTCGGGCTCGAACCGAGCCCGGACTTCGGCCCGTTCGTCCCCGTCGAGATACCGAACGGCGTGACTCTGGACTACATGGACACGGCCGGGAGAGTCACCCCGCAGCACTACGCCTTCCTGGTCTCCGAGACCGACTTCGACGCGATCTTCGCCCGGGTCCGGGAGGCGGGGCTGATGTTCTGGGCGGACCCGACCCACCACCGCGCCGGCGAGATCAACCGGAACGACGGGGGCCGGGGCGTGTACTTCGACGACCCCGACGGACACAACCTGGAGATCCTCACGCGGCCGTACGGCAGCGGAAGTTGAGCGCACCTGTCACATTCCCTCGCCGCCCGGCGTCGTAGCGGCAAGAGGGTCCCTGCGGAAGGGCCCCGCTCGACGAGGGAGCAGTGAACAGACTCATGACGGCAACGTCCCCCATCCTGGTCACCGGCGGTACGGGCACCCTGGGCGGCCGCGTCGTCCCGCTGCTGCGCGCGGCCGGCCACGACGTCAGGATCCTCACCCGGCACGCCCGCCCGTCGGCGGACGGCGTCGAGTACGTCACCGGTGACCTGCTGGCCGACGAGGGCGTCGCGGCGGCGACGGCCGGCACCGAGACCGTGCTGCACCTGGCGGGCGGCCCCAAGGGCGACGACGTGGCGACCCACAACCTGGTGCGGGCCGCGTCCGCCGCAGGTGTACGGCACCTGGTCTACATCTCGGTCATCGGAGCGGACCGCGTCCCACTGGCGTGGCTGCGCTCCAAGCTGGCCGCGGAGCGAGCCGTATCCGACTCGGGGATCCCATGGACGACGCTGCGGGCGGCCCAGTTCCACGACCTGGCCCTGACGATGGTCTCTAAGCTGACGAAGCTGCCGTTCCTGCCGGTCCCTGGCGGCCTGCGCCTCCAGCCGGTGGACGCGCGCGACGTCGCCGAACGGCTGGCGCAGCTGGCACTGGGCGAACCATCGGCCCTGGTCCGGGACTTGGCGGGCCCGAACGTCTACGACATCGCCGCCCTGACCGCCCCCTACCTGACCGGGCGAGGCAAGCGCCACCGCCCGACGCTCCCGGTACGCATCCCGGGGAAGGCGGGACGGGCTTACCGGGCGGGCGCGAACCTGACCCTGACCGGGCAGGACGTGGGCAAGCGGACGTGGGAGGACTTCGTGGCGGAGACGGTGGGGTGACGCCGGGGGGAGGACGGGCGGTACGGGAGATCGCCGTGCCGGCCGAAAGGACCGGGAGACGTTGGACACTGGACGGGAGCGTTAGCTGAACGGCAACCCATGCTCGCGCAAATCGCTGCCGCGCCGCGTCCACAGAGTCAGGTCACTGCTGGTCGCGACGGCGAGGGTCTGCCCGGAGGGGGAGAAACCGGCGGCGCGGACGGGTGCGGTCATGAGTGGCACCGCCTGCCTCCCCGTAGGTGATGCTCACCTTTCACAGACCGCCCGGGTGGCCGGACAGCCAGTCGGCGTGTCTGTCGCGGAGGACATTCCTCTCCCCGGGCGTGGCGAGGATGACGTCCGCGCCACCGTCGTAGGCATGGTCCCGCGGGGTCACTTCAGATCCTCATCACCCGCCAACCGGCTTACCGGGAGCCAACCCTCACCCCGGCATAACGCCCCCGACACACCGCCAGGAGCATCGATGGCGTTTGTGAACGCGGTTGATGACCCACGTCAAGCCTCGCTGACAGCCCTTTCTGCGACCGGCGCATACGGCGGGGCCGATGCTGGGAACGGCGACCGTTTGGACAGTGCGGCCCGGTGCGGCATCGGCTGCTGTCCCCTCTCACCCGATCTTGCCCCCGCACGGTGCCCTGACCTGCGCAGAGACAAAGTCGGAGGCGGCCCACGAGCACAGCGAGGCTCGGCGCAATACCGCGTCACCGGTGCTGCGGACGCCATTCGAAGAGCAGGATGGTCACGTCGTCCCGCAGTTGGTTGCGCTGGTAATCGAGGATGGCGTGGATGAGCAGCCGCAGTACCTCGGCCGGGCGCTGTCCGGCGGAGGAGGAGCGGATGATGAAGTCGGTGAACCGGTCAAGGCCGAACTCCGCATCGTCCGCGTCGCGAGCCTCCACGACACCGTCGGTGTAGAGCAGGACGCAATCGCCCGGTTCCAGGGTTGCCTCGTGGACTTGCCGGGCTGCCGGGGCGAGTGGACCAGCCAGGCCGATCGGCGGCTGTGGGGGGCTGTCCAGCGCCCGGGCGATCACCCGCTCGGCACGGATCAGCAGCGGTGGGGGGTGACCGCAATTGACCCAGCGCAGCACCCCGGTCTCGGCGTCGAGCCGACACAGCACGCCGGTACAGAAGTAGTCGGGCAGCCACTGGGCGAGCGCCTGGTCGACGGAGCCGACGACGTCGGCTAGGTCGCCACCGCCCCGGCGGGCGTTGCGCGCCGCCGCCATGGCGACCGACGTGGTCAGGCCGGCGGTCAGATCGTGACCCATGGCGTCGAGGATCATGGTGTGCAGGATGTTCTTGACCACCGAGTGGTCGAAGGCGTCGCCGGCGATGTCGTACGCCGGTTCCAGGACCGCGGTCGATACGCACCTGCTGCTGCCGATGGTGCGGGGTGGCAGGAAGGCGCGCAGCATCTCGGCGGGCAACTGCATGGTCGCCGTGCGGGTGCGGGCGGCGAGCCAGTCACTGTAGGCGCGCTTGGAGGTGATCAGCATGGCGAACAGATGGGCCAGCATCCGGCTGCGGCGCATCCGCACCCCGTCGAGCGAGGCGGTCCGCACCGCCAGCACGCCCAGCCGCTCCGCACCATCGACCAGAGGCATCCAGAGGATCAAGCCGTCGTCGGCCTCGGCCACCCGCGGGGAGACCGTGCGGTACGCCCAACCGGCCGACGAGCGGTCCACCGGCAGCGGCTCGAAAGCCTCGTCGAGTGGGATGAGCTGCTGTTGTTGCAGGTCGACGAGGTAGATCAGCGCGGCGTCCAGGCCGAGGGACGAGGCGCACCGGTTCGCCAAGGCGGGCAGTTCGACTGGTAGGGCAGTCTGCGCCTCGATGATCAGCTCTTCCAGCCGATTCTCGTCGACGGCGGTGTCAGGACCGGAGGACGCGTGCGGTGGGTCCGACACGGGGATCACCCCTTCCCTGGCCAGTTTCACACCGATCCCGTCGTCTCTCACGTCAGGCCGTGGCGAGGGCGAAAGCGACGCCAGGGCGGTCAGCTGAGGTTGGCCGGGCGCACCTCATGCACCAGCCACGTGATCAGCCGGTCCGCTACTCGGCGCGAGTCCTCGATATCGAGCGTGGAACGCGGTACCGCATGCGCTCTGCGAATCGTGCCGCCTGCAACAGCAGAGCTTCTTGCACGGGCAGTTCCAGAGGGGGGCGGGCAGCGTACGCGACAGGGTTCAGCCCGGCTCGGTCAGCCTTCGGCGCCGCAATCTCGGCCGTGGGCGGTCCGGCGGGTCCACGGGGACAGATCACTGCTTGTCGCGATGGCGAGGGTCTGCCCGGACGGTGAGAAGCCGAAGGCTCGGAGCTCGGAGTAGCTGGAGTGGAAGATGTGCCACCACCGCTCTCCGTGCGGACCGGAGTGGGGCAACCCGCCGTCACTCCCGCGTTCGTGCACCTGCTGCGTTGGCAGGTGCACGAGCAGAGGGGCATGGATGACGTCTGCGAACGCGGCGTGATGACTCACGTCAAGCCGCGTTCACAGTCCGTTCTGGTGCACCCCGTGCGCACTGTCCGGCCCGCTTCGAAAAGAGTTCGGTTTCTCGCGACGGACGCCGCCTGCCTCCTCGTAGAGCAGATGAAGGCACCACCTGTACCGCTACGCACCACCCCCCTTGGTCCGACTCGCGAACCCACGAGGTACCTGTGGCTCTCCTCTCGACACTCCGTCTTCACCGCCACCCGCGGTCGCGGGGGCGTCTCGCCGTCGGGTTGCTGGCACTCATCGCCGGAACCCTGCCGAGTGTGTCGGCCGACGCCGCCACCCCGCCCTCCGGATCGGTCAGCGACACTGCGCCCACGACCACGTGGAGCGCCGGTCCCTTCGCCGTTCCGAACGTCTCCGGCACTGCCGGGACGGTGAGCTGCGGGAATGCGCAACTCTGCGACGACTACACCCTGAAAGTGTCAGTGCCCGTGGGCTACGACGCCGGTCACAGCCTGCGCGTCGATGTCAAGTGGCCGGACTCCGCCGCCGACTTCGACCTGTACGTCCTCGACGCGGACGGCCGCGAGGTGGCCGCTTCCGCCTCTTCCAGCGACCCGGAGACCGTGCTGCTTCCGGCGGTGACGGCGTCGTACACCGTGCGCGTGGTGCCGTACGCCCCGCTCGGCGACAGCTTCACCGGCACCGCAAGCCTGGTCGCCGATCCGGCCGACCCGCCGCCGAGTACGGCGACCCCGCCGATGTACGCGAACTCCTCGGCGCCCGACAGCATCAAGGACGCGCACAACGCCGGCGAACCCTCGATCGGCGTCGACCGCGCAACCGGTGCCACGATGTTCCAGGCGTACACCTCGACGCTCAAGGTCACCTACGACGGCGCCGGCGCCGCCACCTGGCAGGACAAGAGCGCCAACGCGGGCAACGGCTGTCCCCAGGGCAGCATCACCAGCCTCGACCCGATCCTGTTCACCGACCCGACCACCCACCGCACCTTCGAGTCGCAGCTCGCCGGAAAGACCGCCCTGACCTGCTACACCGACGACGACGGCGAGACGTGGACGCCGACAGGCGGCTCGGGCATCAACTCCGGTGTGGACCACCAGACCATCGGTGGCGGCCCCTTCACCACGGGCGCGCCGGGCGCCGTCACGTCGTACCCGAACGCCGTCTACTACTGCTCCCAGGACATCGCCGACGCTTCCTGCGCGGTCAGCCGGGACGGCGGTCTGACGTACGGGCCCGCCGTTCCGATGTACTCGCTGCTGGACTGTGGCGGCCTGCACGGGCATGTGAAGGTCGCCCCGGACGGCACGGTGTACGTGCCCAACAAGGGCTGCGGCGGCAACCAGGCCGTGGCCGTGTCCGAGGACAACGGGCTGACGTGGACCGTCCGCAAGAACCCGTCCAGCACCCCCGGTGACTCCGACCCGAGCGTGGGAATCGGCGCCGGCGGGACTGCGTACATGGGCTACCAGAACAGCGACGGCACCGCGCGGATCGCCGTCAGCCACGACAAGGGCAAGACGTGGCTGTACGACCAGAACGTCGGCGCGTCCCTCGGCATCAAGAACATCGTCTTCCCCGCCGTGACCGCGGGCGACGACAACCGTGCCGCCTTCGTCTTCCTGGGCACCACGACCGGGGGCAACTACCAGGACACGGCCAACTTCAAGGGCGTCTGGCACCTGTACGTGGCCACCACCTACGACGGCGGCCAGTCCTGGGTCACCGTCGACGCCACCCCCACCGACCCGGTACAGAAGGGGTCCATCTGCACGGGCGGCACCACCTGCGGCCAGGACCGCAACCTCCTGGACTTCATCGACGTCACCCTCGACGCCCAGGGCCGCGTGCTCGCCGCCTACGCCGACGGCTGCACCGGCACCTGCGCCACCGGTGGCGCGCAGAACTACGACGCACTGGCCTCCATCGCCCGCCAGTCCTCCGGCAACACGCTGTACGGCGCGTACGACTCCGTGGTCGCCGGCAAGCACAAGATGTCCAAGGGAGGCCGCTAGGTGAAGCCATTCGCCCCGGCTGCCGTGCTGGTCGGCGCCGTCCTCGGTCTGGCGGCCGTCACCGGATGCTCGCCCGCGCCCCGGAACGCCGGGCCCTTGCGTGCGACGCCGTACACGGCCGCCTCCGCGCCCGGCGGCTGCCCCACCGCCGCCTCCGCGCCCGGCGGCTGCCCCACCGCCGCCTCACTGCCGCTTCCCAAGGACTTCCCGGCGGATCTGCCGGTGCCCGAGGGCGCGGTCGTGACCTCGGTGGAGCACCGCACCGGCGGCCGGCTGATCGTCGCCACGGTCGTACGGAGCGGCTTCGACGCCACCCTGGCCTTTCTGCACAAGCAGCTCCCCAAGGCCGGATACACCCCGAAGGACGGTGAGGTGGAGAAGGACGACGCCGAGTCGAACTTCTCCTCCACGACCGTCCGGGGCCGCTGGACGCTGCGGAAGATGCCCGACTGCGAGGGAGGGGTTTACCTGACATACCTGACGTCTGCGGTCTCCTGAACTCGGCCCGACCGAGGCCTCTTCCCGGCCGGTGGAACCGCGAGGGGCCACCTTTCGCCGCGTGCGACGTCGGCCGAAGGGTGGCCCCTCGGACTGGAAGACCGCTAACCGAACGTGCTCAGCTCCCATGGCCGAGACGAGGATGCTCGGCGTAACCGCGAGGCGAGGCGGGCGCGGGATGCGGAACAATGCGCCGGGTGATCGTGATGCAGCCCGTTCTAGAGATACGCGCACCTGACGGCTTTGACCTCTGGCCTGTCGCCGAGATCAAGTCGTTCGGCTTCCTGCCTCTCAGGGGTGAGCTCTCACCCGCTGAGGTCGGGACGGCGGTGATGCGCATCGCCAGCTGCAATGACATCGACCCCGACGGCGACCGCCCGCCTCGTCCGGCCGGGGCACTTGACTCGTTCCTTCACGGACTGCTGACATTCGACAACCTCTTCGCAGCCGGCGGCCTGCAAGTCACCGATAACTCCGCAGGCGTCACCTTCCTGCCCGGCTGCTGCGATGGACTGGAGGACTGGCGCGACTGGCACCAGTTCGTCGACGACGGCAGCCTGCTCGGATTCGGCCACGACCCTGTGTCACCGATTGCGGAGCGCTTCGGCGACACGGTCCGGCTCACGGTCAATGCCGATCAGAGCGACAGCCCAGTGATCGAGCTGTCCGTCACCGAACTCCGCCACCTGCTCACCGGAGCCGAGCGCGACCTGGTCGACTTCCTCGCGCTGGCAGCCGATTGGGCCTCCAGGCACCTGCCTGGCCACTGCGCTCCCGTCACAGCAGCCCTCGCCCGCGTTCTCGACCTTCCCGCGCCAGCTATACCGCCGGAGCTGTAGGACGGCGGGCCCGGCTCCGCAGGCCAAGCAGGCGGGGCCCGGGATTGTCATTGTGTGCGACGCGGTGAGTATGTTCGTACGTACCTGCCTGGGCGCTTCGACATGTACGCCGACACCCCATCTCTGGAAGAGCGTGCACGAACCCCGTCGTCGGCGACGGACAGGAGTCTGTCAACGCGGCTTGATGACCCATGTCCTGGTGACGGAGAAGATCGAAGTGCACGGGCGGTCGGCCAGGGCAGGACCGGGCGTGTTCCGGCCTGCCCCGTGATCCACGACCGGTTGTGGTTTCTGAGCGGGGTTCAGTTCCTCGCCTCACCGGCCAGGAAGGCGGTCAGGCTGTCGAGGAGCATGGTGCTGCCCTGCTCGGCCATGTCGCGTTCCTCGGCGGTGTCGCAGGTCTGGTGGAGCTGGATCTGCGTGTGGTGGTCGTCCTGCTCGTCGAGATCCATGGTCATGGCTACGGGCAGGGTCTTGCCGGGTACGTCCATGCCGACCACCAGCAGGCGGTTCTCTGCGACTTCAAGATAGGAGCCGGTCAGCGGGAACTGTCCGCCGTCGGGCGTGACCATCGTGGCCTTCCACGCTCCGCCCGGCCGTACGTCCATCTCGACGGAGCCGGCAGCGGCGTAAGCCCACTGTGCATACTGCTCGGGGGTGGTCCACGCCCGCCACACCTTCACCGCGGGGGCGTCAAGCGTTCGGGTCAGCTTGTAGGAGAAGCCGTTGGCCGGCGTGGTCTGCTCGGTGCTCATGCTTCGTCTCCTCGTGTCATGCCTGGTCGGGACTGTCTCACCTGTAGACGCCCGCGGGCGCGGAGACTCATCGGTCATGGTGGTTGCTTGTCGGCGAGAAACTGTGAGGTGCCCGGTCGACCCCGTGCGTCACGGCGCGTAGTAGGCGGCGTACCGGGCGAAGTGTTCCTCGGCGGAGAAGTCCTCGAAGTCGCCGGCCGCTTCGCAGCGGATCAGCCGTTGCAGCGCCGCTTCGGCTTCGGGCAGACGCCGGCTCGACAGGAATGCCTTGGTCCTGACCAGTCCACTTCCGCACAGCAACTGGATGTCGATCGAGCAATCCGCGTCCATGCTGGCGGACTTGGCCTGCCAGATGAGCAGTACATCATCGAGGGAGCCGGCGTTGAAGAGTTGCACGCAACACAGCTTCATAAGCTCGGTGTCGCCGTCACCCTGCGCACGTTTCTCCAGCCGGGTCTGTGCGGTGAGCAGACCTCGTACTTCTTCGAGGTTCGCGCCTGCGGGGTGCAGGCCGTATCGGTGCAGGCTCTCGTCTTCGTCCATCGCCATGTTTTCTCAGTGTGAGCGGAGGCAGGTCCTCCCCGACCAAGCCGCGTGGCATCAGCCGGACCAGACACGCAGTCTGGTTCGGTCAGTGCTCGGCGCTGCTGGAGTGACCTTGGCCCGTCCTGCGTGTCCAGAGTGAAATGTCGCTGCTCGTCGCGACGGCGATGGTCTGCCCGGAGGGCGAGAAGCCGGCTGCCCGGAATTCGGAGTAGTTCGAGTGGAAGATGTGCCACCACCGCTCGCCGTGAGGACCGGAGTGAGGCAGCCCGCCGTCGCGGGCGAGCAGGACCTGATCATTCGGCCACGCCGGGGTGACGACCTCCAGAAGCCAACCGTCTGCGGTGGTGGTGCGGAGTCCTCCGCCGAAGAGCCCCGCTATGTGTACCCGGCTTCCGGTGATCGGCCCCAGGCCGGGGCAGGACAAGTCCGGCGTGCTGTCGGGAGTTTCGTCCTCAGGGTCAGGTTCGCGGTCCCTGGCGATCTTCTCCCCGGTGACGGCGTCGAAGAGGCCGTGACCGTCGTGTGAGACGACCATCACCAGATCGCGGCGGTCCTCGGGATGCGACGCGAAGCCGATTCCGAGGAGCCCGCCGACGGGGACAAAGGCGACGGGTTGCCAGGGTTCGGGTGCAGGCACAACGGGGGCTGCGAGGAGCCGTTCCCGCATCGCCTGTTGGTACGCGGAGAGCTTTGGCTCAAGACCTGGCCACTCGACCGGAGCTGCCTTCTTCGTCGACTTCGTCACGACCCCATGATCCGCGCTTCGGCACGCTTGCCCAACGGAGTTGCTGCGTGACTGCGTTCAGGCACGCTTCCTCGCAGGCTGTGAACGCGGCTTGATGATCCATGTCATTCGGTCCCGTTTCCCAGCAGCGGGGAAACGGCCCCGGCGAACCGCGGGCAGGCCGATCTCCGGGGCGTACGCCTGGTAGACGGTGATCGTGGATGCCGTGTGGAGCGCACGGATCCCGCGTTGCGGTTCTTCCGTGCCGTACAGGGTGAGGCCACCGACTCCCGTCGGCCATCGATTTTCGACTGTGTCAGGGGCGGCGCGCTCACGTCTCGGCGGGCGCAGTCGCATTTGGTTTCAAGCGATACCGTATCGAATGAATGGACGGCTGTAGTGTGGCCTCATGACCGCCGACGTTCCTGACCGAACCACCGCCCCGCGCGCGACCGACCGCCTCGGGGACGAATCGCCTTTCGCTCTCGGTCTGCTGCTGCGCCGGGCGCACTGGCGTGCGGCCGCGGTGATGGGGGAGGCGCTTCGGCCGCTCGGTATCGAGTTGCGGCATTTCGCGGTGCTGATCGTGCTGGTCAACCACGGGCCCACGGTGCAGCGGGACCTGGCGACGGCGACGGGGACGGACAAGGCCGGAATCATGCGGGTCGTGGACGACCTGGAGCGCAAGGGGCTGGCCGTACGCAAGAACGTTCCGGGGGACCGGCGGGCCCGGGCGGTGGAGATCACGCCTCAGGGGCTCGAGCTCTTCGATGCGGCCCATGTGGCGGCCGAGCCGCTGGCCGAGATTCTCGTTGCCGAACTGGCGCCCGGCGAGCCCGAGAAGCTGGCGGATCTGCTGACCAGGTTCGCCTACCCCGCAGACGGCGAGGCGTAAGCGCGCCCGCGCACTGGTTGCCTGCCGCGTGGGCGCGTCTCGTCTTCGCGCAGCTTTCGGACCCGCTCATGAGGGCTGCGGCCGTCGTCGCGGCGCCGCGGGTCTGACTGTCGGCGGCGGTCAGGGCTTCGATCAGGGAATCGTCGCCCATGGGGGGGTCGGGCGGCCGGCACGGCCCGGCGCACCGTGCGCGTGGACCGGTGGTGTGTTCTTCGCCCTCGCCCGCATCGCCGTGGTGTCGATGGGCGGCCCACCGGCAGGGTGAACGCCCCCGCCGCCCCAGAGCCGGGCCACCAGCCCCCGGCAGAGGCCGCGGGCAGACAGGACGGCGAGTGAGGGTCGTCCTGGGCCCAGGCCTCACGCGGCGTCCATGGCCCGGGAGCTACGCGGCGAGGCGCTCCGCGAGTTCCTTGGCCTTGGTGGTCGCGTCCTCGAAGGCGCGCTCGCGGGAGGCCTCGTAGAGGGGGATCAGTTCGGACATGGCCGGGTTGCGGGGGGCCATGGTGAGTTCCGGGACGATGAAGTCGAGGTCCAGGCCGAGGGTGCCCTTGAGAACGGCTTCCAGGTAGTTCTGTACGAACTCGTAGCCCTCGCGCGGGGTGCCCGGCGCGTAGGAGCCGCCGCGGCTGGCGACGACTACGACCGGGGTGCCCTGGGCGGAGGGTGTCTCGCCCGCAGTGCGGCCGGGCAGGAGCACGCTGTCCAGCCACGCCTTGAGGGTCGACGGGACCGAGTAGTTGTACATGGGAGCGCCGATCAGGACGGTGTCCGCCTGCTCCAGCTCTTCGATGAGTTTCACGCGCGCCGCGAACGCGGCGGACTGCTCCGGGGTGCGCTCGGACGGAGCGGCGTACCCGGCGGACCAGGCGTCGGCCGTGATGTGCGGGACGGGGTCGGCGGCGAGGTCGCGGTAGATCACCGTGCCCTCCGGGTGCTGCTCCTCCCAGGCCCTGCGGAAGGCGGCTGTGACCGAACGGGACGAGGACGCCTCGCCGGGGAACACAGACGAGTCGATGTGCAGCAGTGTGGCCACGGACTTTCTCCAAGGTGCCGGGCCCGAGGCGGGGGACCTGGGGCTGAGGATTCATGCTCGGCGATAGTGAAGCACGAGATGGTATTGAATGATACTATTTCGAGTGTAATGGGATCGGATTTCATCGAGCAGCTGGGGAGGCAAGCGATCATGGACGTCTACGAGGCGGTCACGAGCCGACGGGCGGTGCGCGGATTCAGCGACCGGCACGTCCCCAGGGAGACGCTGGAGCGCGTGTTGTCCGCAGCGGCCTGGGCTCCGTCCGGATCGAACATCCAGCCGTGGCACGCCTATGTGGTGACCGGCGGGCCACTGGCGGAGATCAAGAAGCGCGCTTGTGAGCGCCTGGCCACAGGGGACCGCTGGGACGAGCCGGAGTACGAGCAGTACCCGCCCGAGCTGAAGTCTCCGTACCGCGAGCGCCGATCCGCCTTCGGCGCGCAGCGCTACGGCGCACTCGGCATCCCGCGCGAGGACCTGGAGGCGCGCCAGAGGGCCGCTTCCGCGAACTGGAACTGCTTCGGCGCGCCCGCCGCCCTGTTCTGCTACATCGACCGCGACATGGGCCCGGCCCAATGGTCCGACGTCGGCATGTATCTGCAGACCGTCATGTTGCTGTTGCGCGCCGAAGGGCTGCACAGCTGCCCACAGATGGCATGGGCGAAGTTCCACAAGACCGTCGCGGAGGTCCTGTCACCCCCGGACGAGCTCATCCTCTTCTGCGGCATGTCGATCGGGTTCGAGGACGCCACGGTGGCCTACGCCCGTACGGGCCGGGCGCCGCTCGCCGAGACGGTCACCTTCGTCGACGGCTGCTGACCCCGCCGGCCCTCGGCCTAACGTTGCCGTTGCCCATATGAGAGAGGCGCAGCCATCTGCCTTCGCTACGCCGATGGGGCAGGGGGCTCCGGTGCCTACGAGGGTGTACCTATGTGACCCATGACGAACTCCAAGGGCAAGGGCGCGAGGCGAGCAGCGATCTACAGCCGGATCAGCCAGGACCGGGGCGGGGCGGAACTCGGGGTCGCGCGCCAGGAGGAGGACTGCCGGGCACTGTGTACCCGCTTGGGGTGGGACGTCGTAGCCGTCTACCCAGACAACGACGTCAGCGCGCACTCGGGAGCTCCCCGGCCAAGTGGCGGGAGCTGTTGGCCGACATCCAGCAGGGCGAGATCGACGCGATCGCGGTGTGGCACGTGGACAGGCTGACACGGTCGCCGCGCGAGTTGGAAGACGTTATTGATCTCGCCGACCGTCAAGGCATCTAGCTTGCCACCGTGAGTGGAGAGATCGACCTTGCGACGCCGACCGGCCGCATGGTGGCCCGCATGCTCGGAGCGGCAGCCCGCCACGAGGCGGAGCACAAGGCCGAGCGGCAGAAGCGACAGCGCCGCCAGGCCGCCGAGGCCGGACGGATAGCCGGAGGAGGGGCGCGCCCGTTCGGATCCTGCGGGACAACAGCTATGACATGGTCCGCTTCCAGGAAAAGCTGAAGTACGGGCGGACCTCGGGCGTCCAGCTCGGCGACTACGACATCGCTCAGTACGCCGGCGCCTTCGGCGCCCACGGCTACCGGGTGGAGACCGAGGAGCAGTTCGCCAAGGTCCTTGGCGAGGCCCTGTCGCGGGAGGCCCGGGTCCAGCCCGGCGTCACCATCATCGACGTGCCCGTCGACTACACCCGCAACACCGAACTCTTCGCCCAGCTCCACGAAGGCGTCCTCGAGTAACCCGCACCCATCGATCACTCGCGGAGGGGATCGGTACCCACCGCTCACCCCAGCTTCCATCCCGTCCGCCTTCGGCCCACACGCCGTGGAGCGGGCGTGGTTCAGGGCGTCAAGGTGGAGCGCGCCACTGTACGAACGACCTTGATCGCCCTGGGCCGCGACTGCTCGGCTCTGCCTGGGCCGAAGGCGGTCGGGATGGGAGCTCCACGACGCTCGCCACGCACCGGCCGGCACCCGCGAACGGTGCCCGTCCATCCCGGTGCCGTAGCGCCCCCGCCGGAGGCATGTCCTTGAGCAGTTGATCAGGTCTCTACTCAGGGCCGTAATTTGCTGCGGCCCCAGGGGCCCGGCCTGGGCGCCGAAGGCGCAGAGGGCCGGGCACAAGGGGCCAGCCCGCGCTTGCGCGGGCACTTGAACCCCGTGGAGAAGGTTGTAACTCAGGCGTGGTCGGAGGAATGTGATCGGAGGAAGGAAACCGGGCTGAGTCATCGGAACTTGAAGAGCAGCGGCGCTCAGTTGGATCCCTGCAAACCAGGCTCAAAGCATCCACATCGCGGCACAGTGGCCGCTGCAGGCTCAGCCCACTCCACTACTGAGTGGACGTCCCGCGAGCCTCCAGGCCCCGGTAGAGGTGTACGTGGCCCGCTCTGCGGCGCCGACCGCCGACGACTCGTAGTGCCGACAGCAGCCATCGCCGCAGCCACCTCGTCCTCGCTCGCGCCCTCCAGCGCATCAGCGATCTGCGACAGTGCCTCGTTCACCCCAGTGCGCGTGACCGCTCGAAGCAGGAGCCGACGCCGCGTTCTTGACCGTCAGCGGCAGCAACTTCTTCCCGCTGTCGCTTAGTTGTGGCCATGTATCGAACTGCGGGCGTACACGTACGAACAACCCCACAGCACCTCTCGCGGTGCTACGTCAGCGGGTGCCGCCGTCGGGGTGCAGGACGACCTTGGTCCAGCCGTTGTCGCGGGCGTCGAAGTGCTGGTAGGCCTCGGGGGCCTGGTCCAGCGGGAGCTCGTGGGAGACGATCCACGACGGCTTGGCCTTGCCTTGCTGGATCAGGTTGCACAGCTGACGGTTGTAGGCCTTGACGTTGGCCTGCCCGTTGCCGACCGACTGGCCCTTGATCCAGAACAGGCCGTAGTCGAAGGCGACCTCTCCGTGCTGGTAGAGCTTGTCGGGACTGCCGGGATCCTGAGGGATGAAGACGCCGACCACGCCGATGGTGCCGGTGAACTTCACCGACTCCACCAGGTTGTTCAGCGTCATATTGGGGTGTTCATGGCCCTGAGGGTCATGGGCCTGGTAGCCCACGCACTCACAGCCGCGGTCCGCTCCCAGACCGTTGGTCAGCTCGTTGATCTGGTCGACGGGCGAGGCCTTTGAGTCGTCGACGGGGATCGCCCCGATCTCCTCGGCCAGGGCGAGGCGGTCCGGGTGACGGTCCACGACCATGACCTGGGAGGCGCTCTTGAGGTTCGCCGAGAGTGCGGCCATCAAGCCGACCGGCCCCGCTCCGTATATCGCAACGGTGTCGCCGGGCTGCAGCTGGGCGAGTTCGGTGCAGTGCCAGCCGGTGGGGAAGATGTCCGAGAGCATTACGTAGTCGGTCTGCTTCTCCCTGGCCTCCTCCGGCAGCACCAGGCAGTTGTGGTCGCCGTAGGGAACCCGCAGGAGCTCCGCCTGCCCGCCGTTGTACGGGCCCATGCCCGCGAAGCCGTAGGCGGCGCCGGCCATCTTCGGGTCCACCGGCGTGGTCAGGCAGAACGCGGTCAGGCCCTTCTCACAGTTCCGGCAGAAGCCGCAACTGATATTGAACGGCAAACAGACCAGGTCCCCGACCCGCACCCGGTCCACACCGTCACCGACCGCGATCACTTCGCCCATGTTCTCGTGACCGAAGACCCGGCCCCTCTCGAAGTCTGTCCGGCCCTCATACATGTGCAGGTCCGAACCACAGATGTTGGTGCTGGTGATCCTCACCAGCACATCGGTCGGTCGTTCGATACGCGCGTCGGGTACATCCTTCACACTGACGGCGCGCGGCCCCTCATAGACGGTCGCCTTCATGACAGCCCCTTGTAATCGCTTCGCCGCACGGTGGCTCCGAGACGGCTGTCCCGGATCGACATCACTGGCCACGCACCACTACCCAACGGGAAATCGCGCGTCATTCCCTCTGAGCCAGGCAACGAGAACCGACACCACAGCAGCATCCGCATTCAGCGCACCGGCGTAACTCTGCGCCTCGCACTACCTGCACTTCGGTGACGGCTCCAGCTGCTCCACCACCGCGCCCTACTCATCAACCCTTCCACTCCCGTCAGGCATGTCAACTGCAGCCCGCCACGATGCGGCACAACGATCAGGAGGCCTTGACCCGGTTGGCACCGTCCCCGCTGGCCCCCTCGTTCACCAAGGGAGGAAGCCAACCGGGCCATCCACAAATCCGCGAGTGCAAGAAGCCCTCCACCACGGCTGAAGC
This sequence comes from Streptomyces sp. NPDC002619, assembly GCF_042889305.1. Classification (NCBI taxonomy): domain Bacteria; kingdom Bacillati; phylum Actinomycetota; class Actinomycetes; order Kitasatosporales; family Streptomycetaceae; genus Streptomyces; species Streptomyces sp. NPDC002619. The sequence continues at coordinate 542,270 of NZ_JBIAQV010000001.1, forward strand.
CCGCCGGACACTCGCGCTCACCAGCGAATTCACGTACCAGAGGAACCGCCTGTGATCCCTCAGCAAACCCGCGTTCCCAGACCGGGAACCGACCCAGTCACGGTCTCTACGCTACGAGGGGAGGGTCACCCCTGCGTACGTAACCTCTTTGTATGGCCGATGACTTGGTACAGCAAGCACACTGGGGAAACCCCGAGTTGAGTGGCCGTCCTGCGAGCGGAAGATCGCCGCGGGGATGGTGGTCAACGCCCCCAGCAATGGCCGTCTGTGGCGGCACGACCCACCGAGCGGCCGAGCCAGTTCGGCGACGCCCTCGTGTCCTGCTCCGGATCGATGGAGATCGTGGACATACCCAAGCTCGGCCGGCAGCTCACTTTCGACCTCGACGCGACGGCGACGACGCGGAGAGGGACGGAGCGGGCGGGGGCGGGCATCGACACGATCGCCCCGTTCTGACGTGACGCCCCAGAGCGCCGTGGCGCGAACCCGAGAGCGCGACGCGGTTCTATCCCTAGGATCGTGACCATGGGCCAGCTGCGGGCCCTGTCCACCTGCGTGCAGGCCATTCGATAGGAGCAGGCCGACCGGATCCGGGCCGCCGAGGCTGCGGCTGCCGAGATTGAGGAACTTGTCGCGGAGGTACGCGGCGATGCCCCGTCCGCCGCCCCGGCCGTCGAGGAGGCCCCAGTTCGTCTCGAACGGGTCACTTAGCTACTCGGACGAGTTCAAGGCCGATGCCGTGGCCCTGTACGAGTCCACGCCCGGGGCGACCTACAAGAAAATCGCCGCTGACCTGGGCATCAGCAGGGGCAGTCTGCGCAACTGGGTACTGCGGGATCGTGAACGCCGCGGTGTCGCCGGTGCGGCCAGGCCCTCGGGAGGGAAGCTGTCGGCCGGAGCGACCGGCTAAATCGTTCGACCTCCCCCTATGAATCCAGCCCCAGGCTTACCTTTAGGGTAATAAAATAACTCGTCACGTGAAAATATAGGGAGCTAATTCGAGGCTTCGATGCCTCGAAGATTGGCCGGTGGCCGTTCTTGTATCCGTCCACTCACTCCGACGCCGGGGAAAATGCCCGGATCAGGTGAGAGCCCGTGCACCACTTCCCAGGACGCAATCAACGTTCGATTCCCGTCCGTGCCGGACCGCACCCCGCTGTGGTCTCCGACCTCGCGTCCGGCTCTATCCCGCACATCACCGTCGACCGCCTCTACACAGATATCCACACTGTACGAGGTCACAGCCGACGGGCAAGGCGCATGAGCAGCGGATGCCTTCAACTGCGACCGCTCTGCTCGCTCAACTGTCTGCGAGGGAACGAGCGAAGTCCGCCACCTTCGCATGCTCGGCGGACAAGATTTTCAAAGATCGCTGTTCTTCCTTGATGAGACGGTTCTGGAGATCGGATTCAGCATCGAACCAGATATTCAGGAGGTGAGACTTCTCCTTGCAGGCAACGTCTGCCATCGCCGTCCGGCGCTCCTTTTCGGACGCAGTGGGACTGCTCAGCGGATACTCGCCTGGCGGCGCAAGGGGAGAGGAGTACGTAAATCCCTTCTCCTTCATGCAGATCGACCAGTCTTTTGTCGCCTTGATCACCGATGGGTCGGACTGTGCCTCTTCAAAGCTGCGGACCGAGACGTTACGCGCTGCATCGCTGGCTTCGGTGCGGGGGCGTTTCTTCTCCCATACCCGAACCGCATCGGCGCTGCAGCCGCCTTCTGGCACCTTCTTTCCACTCAAAACCGACACTGTCCCATACAGGACGGGATATGACCGATCGGTGGACGGAACCGGGACGGATGCGGTGGATGGAGGCAGATGATATCCGTAGGCTGCGGCTTGGCCGGGGTCCGAGATCCCATACCGGCGATCGGGAGTCTCACTCGGGTCTGCGCTCGCGGATCGGGCCAGTGCGTATCCAAGCCCGAACCGGCGCATACACCTACGTGTGAGCGCATCCTTCGCTGCGTTGATCAGGCGTTCCTGCCCGGCGCTGTATTCGTACCTAGCGATGGGGAGGGTATGGGTGAAGTTTCTGAAATGAGCCTTCTTGTCGGCGCTCCGTGCCGATGAGCTCGCCGCCGGTAGCGGCTCCGCGCTCTCAACCTGCTTGTCGGAACATGCCGACGTCAGGAGCAACACCGGAATTGTCGCAGCGACGAGAAGAGAAAGTTTTCCCATATATCTCCTTTTGGGAAAGGCCCTGGCTGCGGCGTTCCCGTCAGTCAGGGCCTTTCATTAGAAGTTGTAGCAATCGCTACGTGTGTAGCTCCAACGGAAGGAAGCGTCCTCGTTGTAGGTGTAGTGGAGTTGATCTGCAATCGCGTAATTCGACAGCGTGTCGCAGGCGCCGACGTAGCCGCTGTTGTAGTAAATCGTAACGATGTTGGGACTGTCGTTCAGTGCGCTGGCAGCGTTGTTCTTAACGGGCTGCCCCTGCCCAGAACCCGAAGTCAGGAAGGTGTAGCCGGCCAGGTCGGAGACGTTCGTGTTGAAGTAGGTGCTGGAGCCGGACCTGTTGCTGTTGTAGAACAGTCGAATGCAGCCACCGTGCCCAGCGTCTACACAACCCGTTCCCGCGGAAGCCGAAGCAGGACCTGTCGCGGTAACGATCAGCGTCGCCGCGGCGATCGCGGGGGCGACAACGGAAAGCATTTTTCGAACGTTCAGCTTAATCCCTCACTTCTTACTGTTGATCAAGACGAGGCATTCATATCATGGCCATATCTCTCTCCCTGTAAAGTTCAGGTATAGCTTTCGTTAGGTTCGAGTCAAAGAGATGGTCGAAAGCGCCGCGAGATCGACAAAAATGGCCGTACTGCAATGGGTTTTACGCAATGGTGGCGGGTGACGTAACGAGTCATGCCCTCAGTGGGTGATATGGCCGAAAACGAATCCCAGGAAGGCTGGCCGTCTGCGGAGCGGATGGTACGGACGGCCCGCGAAACCGTGCCGCCATCCTGGGCGGTGGTCGGCGGCACGGCCGGTCGGTTCAGATCCGAGCATGGACGACTACTTCTCTGTGGCTTCCGGCGCTGGAGTGATGCCCGTCGGGCAAGGCGCCCCCCAGTTCGTCGCGAACGAGTCACTTGGCTTGATTCGCGTCCCACCCAGCCTCCCGTGCTTGGTGCCCGGCTGCGTAGGTGGAGATCAGTCAAAGTACGACACTGGTCGGACTCCATGCGAACCGAACCGTCGCTGGGGTTGGCCCGGGCACCCGCAAGTGGCCGAAGGTGGCGCTATGGCTTGAGAGTTCGATCGAGGAACCACTTCATTGCCGTCGTGACCATGGCATTAATGCACGGCTCAGAGAGTATTGCCGGACGGACCTCACTTCACGAGGTCATGGCGCAGCTGCGCCGGCACAGGCCGGTCTTCCACTCCGAGGCCGACCTTCAGGACGGTTTCGCTCGAGTGGTCTGGGAGTTGGTGCCGGAGGTGCAGTTCTGGCTCGAGGTCCCACAGCGGCTATCGGGCAAGGCCGAGTACCTGGACCTGCTGTGCATCGGGCCGGAAGCTCGTACCGCCATCGAGTTCAAGTACTTCACCCGGAGCTGGACGGGCACGGCCGGCACTCCAGCCGAGGACTACGCCTTGAAGGCGCATGCCGCCACGGACCTCGCTCGCCTGCACTTCGTCCGGGACATCGCCCGGCTGGAGCGCTTCTGCCGTCGGTCCGAACAGAACGGCCTTGCACTCCTGCTGACCAACGAAGCGTCCCTGTGGACTCCGCCAGGCCCCGGCCGCCGACCTACCCGTGATCACGACTTCAGGATTCACGAGGGGCGCGAGCTCACCGGGACGTTGCTTTGGGCAGAGGGGACGTACGAGCGGAACACATGCAGGCTGCGAGGTGCCTATCCCCTCGCCTGGGAGCAGCACTCCAGGCAGGATGGACCCGGCGGAGAGTTCCGCTACTTGGCGGTGTTCGTCAGCCCATCGGCCACCGGAGACGCACGTACCTAGTCCCGCCGGAGCTCACTCCCTGAAGCGGAGTGAGTAGTCGCGGAAGATGCTGCGCAGCCCGTCGCGCTCGGTGTCGCGGGCGCGCAGGAAATCTCCGATCAGCCGAAACAGGGCCTTTACGGCCACCTGGTTCTGCTCTTCGTCCAGGCTCTGGTAGGCGCCCGCGCAGGCGGCTCCCGGCAGTGCCAGTTCGATGACCAGGCGCGACCATACGAAGCTGCTCGGGTGCCCGAACTTGAGGGCATTTCAGGCGCCGGGAAGGATCGCTGTAGGCACAGCAGGGGTGGTATTCCAGGCGCTGGCCGGGAGCCCCGCCCCTGGATTGCCGCTCCTCAGACGTCAGGGTGGGGTGGGCAGTCGGGCCTACTGGCCAGTGCCTAGTGGCAAGTCGAGGCTCCTGGCTTACGGATGGGTGTGGGTACCGGGGATGCGTATGACCGCTTCAGTCCCCTGAGGGTCAGCAGGCCGCAGTGCCACCGTGCCGCCTGCTTGCTGAACGGTCTTTGCCACGATGGCGAGGCCCAGACCGCTGCCCGGCAGGCTGCGAGCTGTCGGCGAGCGCCAAAATCGGTCGAACACATGCGGCAACTCGTCGGCGGGAATGCCCGGCCCTTGGTCGCGCACTATCAGGTGGCCGTCGCCGAGGCGGAGGCTCACGGTTCCTCCATGGGGCGAAAACTTGACAGCATTGTCGAGCAGGTTCACCACCGCTCTTTCCAGAGCTGAGGGTTCGGACAACACGTACCAGTCATCCAGGTCGCTGGTGAACTCGAGTTCACTACCGCGGAGCTTCACTCGATCCATGGCGCGCCTTGCCACCTCGTGCAGGGCGACGACGTGAAGGGACGTCTCGTGGGGGTTGACATCTGGCCGGGAAAGTTCCTGCAAGTCGGCTATGAGGGCCGCAAGTTCTCCCACTTGCGACTCAACGGAGTGAAGTAGGTCATTCATGGCCTTTTCAGGAATTTTTCTTCCTGACGTGTGGCTTCTGATCAAGAGTTGGATGTTCGCGCGCAGTGACGTGAGTGGGGTGCGCAACTCGTGTCCGGCGTCAGCGATGAGTTGCTGCTGGAGGTCTCGCGAGGTCGCGAGAGCCTCGGTCATGTCGTTGAAGCTCTTGGAAAGTCGAGCGATCTCGTCATTCCCGTCGGCGGGAATCCGAACTGTCAGGTCTTGTGTGTGTGCGATGTGCTCAGCGGCATCTGTGAGATGTTCCACCGGCCGCAGGCCGGCGCGGCTGATTCCGAACCCGGCCGTGGCCGCGCCGCCGACGCCGACTCCTGCAAAACCGAGCAGGAAGAGGGCGAGACTGTTCAGTGGTTTGTCCACGGCACTGAGGGGTTGCGCGATGGACACCGCGTACTCTCCCGAAAGCCTCGGGGGCATATCGGGATGTGTTGTCGAGACGCGCATCTTCTGCCCATCTTCGGACGTAGCGTCATGCAATGCCGATCCGAGGACGCCGCGCGCGACGGCGAGATCGTTTCCGTCGACCTCAACCTTCTTGTTGCCAGGTGCGACACATACCGTTCCGTCCGCGGTGATGACCTGCACCACGTAGGGGGTGGGAGTGTCGTTGCGTTGATCCGTGTCCGGCAGCTCCCTACCGCACAGACTCAGCAGGTCTTGGACATACCCGGGCGATGCCTGCACGCTCTGCAAGTTCGAGTCCAGCTGGTCAGTCAGCTGCTGACGCGTGACGAGCCATGACGCTATGGCGACTGCACTTACGGCCAAGGCCACGGCCACAGCAGCTGACAGTCCCAGCCGCAGCCGCAGCGTCAGGCCCCGGAACGGGTTCTTCATTTCAGTCGATCCCCCGAGTGTTCACTTCGTGGCCTTGCCGCTACGAGGCAAGCGCTTTACGTCCTGGAAGCCCACCAGCCCCGGCGAACTGCCGAGGCTGCCCCCGCGCGCCAGCAGTAACCTGCGCTCACCGGCCCCCTCATCCACATGCCGAGAGTGTGCGGGATGAATATGAGAGCCATCTGAATGGTCTCGCTCGACGTCGCGCCGGCCAATCTCTCGAGGGGCGCAGACGCATTGAATCGTTTGCTGTGGCGATTGTCGCTGGTGAACTGTGCGTCGCAAGTGCCGGCGTCGCCCGACATTGATCTTGCGGCGGACGCCTCGGAAGGCGCGAGAGCCAGCCGTTCCTCCGCCGCTTCGACTTGGACACCGGCCGCCCGTGAGCTATGACCGGACCGTCGCTGGACGTTGCCGATGCCCGGACGCGGGGTCAGCCCACCGCGACGCCGTACGGACTGGCTCCCACGGTCACCGTCGCGAGGACCTTGTGGGACGCGGGGTCGATGACCGTGAGGGTGCCCGCACCTTGGTTGGTGACATAGATCGCGCGGTCGGTGACCTCCAGGTTGAAGGGGTCGGTGCCGGGAGGGCCGACGTTGATGGTCGCCGTCACACGGTGGCTGCCCGTGTCGATCACGGAGATGTGCCCCGGGCCGAGGTCGGCGGAGTAGGCGAGACGGTCGTCCGGGCTGATGGCCACGTCGAAGGGGCCCTGGCCGACGGTCACGGCAGCCGACTTGCCGGTGCGGGTTGCGATGGCGAGGACATGTGTTCCGACTTCGTCGGCGACGTAGGCGGACTTGCCGTCCCTGGTGACGGCGACGGCAACGGGAGCATGGCCCGCTGCGAGCGTACGGGTGACCCGGCGGGTGCGGGTGTCGATGACCGAGAGGTTGCCTGCCCCGGAGTTCGCCACATAGACCGTGGCGCCGTCGCCGCTGAAGGCCACATTCAGCGGCGATCTGCCGACGGGAACGGTGGCGGAAGCCTGGTTGGTGCTGGTGTCGATCACCGACACGGTGTTCGAGCCGCCGTTGGCGACATAGACCGACTTGCCGTCAGGGCTGAGGGCGAGACCCGTGGGGCTCTTGCCGACGGGCACTTTCGCCACGATCTTCCGGCTCCGGGTGTCGAGGACCGAGACCTGCGCCGAACCGCTGTTGGCGATGTACAGGTGTGCGCCGTCCTTCGTGACGGCGACGCCTTCGGGCGCCGTACCGGCCGGCACGGTCGCGATGACCTTGTTGGTGCCGGCGTCGATCACCGAGACGGTGTTGTCCTGTTGGTTCGTGACGTAGACACGGCTGGCGGAGTCGGCGCGGGCGAGCTCGCCGGGCACCCGGGTGGCGTCCTGGCGGTCCCGGACGTCGGCCGTACAGGAGACCAGCAGCATCCCGAGGCAGGTCACGACGACGAGCCGGTACGTTCCGCCGCGTGGCCGTTGGCCGCCGGCTCGGGTCCGCAGGGCAGAGAACATCTGGCCTCCTGTACGCAGTGCGATGGTGGGATCCGGCCGCTGGGCGGCCTCCGGACCGGCCGGGCGGCCGGATCAGGTCAGGAGCCCGCGGGCGTAGTAGTCCTTGTCGTCCCGGACACCGGGGAGCGCGAAGAAGTAACCCCCGCCGCGGGGGCTGATGTACGGCACCAGTGCTTCGTCTTCCAGCCGGGTCTGCATGGTGACGTAGGTGTCGAGCTCCTGCTGGAAGCAGACGAACGCGTGCCCCATGTCGAGTTCCGGAAGGTTGGGACTGCGGTCGTAGTCGTAGCTGCGGCGCAGGATGGTGCTGGTCGCCGCGGTCTGCGGAGTCTGCGGGTTGGCCAGGCGGATATGGGAGTTGAGCGGAGTGATGAGCCCCTGAGGGTCATTGGTGTAGATGGGGTCGAGAAGATCCGAGACGTCGTCGCCCACCGCATACATTGGGGCACCGCTTGCCTTGCGGCGGCCGAAGATCCGCTCCTGCTGGGCGACGGGCACCTTCTGCCAGGCCTCGATGAAGAAGTGCACGATACGCACCACGTGGTACGTGCCTCCCGCAGCCCATTGCGGTTCGGCGCCCTTGGGCTGCACCCAGACCACCTGGTTCAACTGGGATTCGTCGGCGAGATCCGGATTGGCGATTCCGTCCTTGAAGCCGAACCAGTCGCGCCGGACACCGACGGGACGCTCCGGATTGCGCTGGCCGTCGATGCGCCAGCGCAACTTCATGGCGGACTTGGTGTGCGTCAGGATGTCTATCAGCGCGTGCACGGTCGTGTCGCGGTGGTCGGCGCAGATCTGCAGCAGCAGGTCGCCCTGGCTCAGCGCCGGGTCCAGGTCGTCGTGGCGGAACGCCTTCATCGTGACGAGCTGCACCGGCTTGCGCGGGCCCAGTCCGTAACGGTCGTCGAAGAGGGACGCCCCCACCCCGACGGTCACCGTGAGACCGTCGGGGACGATCTTGGGGCCCAGGATGCCGTTGTCCGACGGCGCCGCGGTGGAGGGCACGTTCGCCGGTGTCCCGCCTGCGGTGAGGAAACGGGCCCGTGAGGTCAGGGTGCGGAACAGTTCGGTCAGTTCCTTGCGACTGGAGGCGGTCACGTCGCACGAGACGAAGATCGCGTCCTGTTGCGGCAGCGTGGCGATACCTGCCTGGTGACTTCCGTGGAAAGGGATCACGCGGGAATGCGGCTCTGCGGTCTGCCGGCCCACTGTGCCGGCTACGGCCACGCCATCACCCACGACCGCTCCACCTGCCGCCCCGGCGAGGCCCGCGGCGGATCCCTGCAGAAACGACCGCCGGGCGATCCCGCCGAACGGACACCCTCCGCCACTTCGGACGCCGCCCACCGGGACAGATGACTCATCAGGTATGACTTGCTCCATGGCTGAATCGTTACAGATTGCGACATGTCAGTCGTATTCTTCTACTCCATTCGAGAGTGTGCTCGGTGCGATTCCTCGTAGGCCCCGAGATGACGGCAACCAAAGAGACACCGGCCAGAGGTCCTGCCGCCTCACGGGCGGTAGGGCCTCTGGTCTTCCCGTACGACGTCACTAGTACTTCGATGCGCCCTGCCCCATCGGGGCCCTCTCACGCCTTGCCCGATGCGGCAGTCGGGGCGCCGCGCCACGTGCTGTCCTGTCGCTGAGCCAGGCGAGGAAGGCGAAGACGAAGAGGCCCTCCACGAGCAGTGACAGTGGGCCGTACGGCGGCTCCCAACCTGCTTCGTAGTAGCCGTCCGGCAGGCCGACGGTGCGCGACAGGGCGAACCCGGCGATCATGCCGAGGCTGACGACTGCCCCAGTCAGCCAGGCGACCAAGGGGCGCTTCATGACGACGAGCGCTACGGCCACCACAAGCATGACGGCGCTGCCCACGGCGAACAGAACGCCGATGTAGAACATTTCCTCCAGATGATCGGGGACGAGGAGCGAGTGCAGTACGGCATTGCCGACCGCGCAACAAGCTGCCAGTCCTCTCAGGGTGGCCTCTGCGTGGGGAAAGTTCATCTCGCCTCCAGATGCACCGTGGGGACAGCTGACACGGAAAGCCTGGCTGGTGCTGCAGACCGACTCCCGCCGATCACGCCCTGACCACACCGACTGCGCCGCCCTGGGCCCTTGGCCCGTCATGCCATGGGGTCTGCCGGGCCCGGCGGCTGCTCGCCGGGCGGAGTTCCAGGCTTGAGGATGACGGAGGTGTAGTGGTTGGCGAAGAAGTACGAGTAGGACAGGTCTTCGTCGATGCCCGGGAGTGCCCGGATCAGGACCGCGCCTTGGCCGGAGCTGTCGAGGACGCGCAGGGGGAGGTTCTTCGTGGGCATGCCCAGACCTTGTCGGCCCAGGTTGCCTGTGCTGGTGGCCGGGGTGCCGCGCGCCACGTACACCAGCGCCATCGGCGACTGGCCGATGCGAAGGGTCTTGATCACCGACTTCGTGTGCGTGTCGATGACGTCGACCGCGTCGGAGTTCTGCAGGGCGACGTAGATCCTGGTGTTGTCGGGGTTCGGCCAGATGCCGTGGGAACCGTAGCCGTGGTCGAGAGCGGCGCCTGTCATCGCGGCGCCGAGGCCACCGCCTCCGAACGCGTACACGTATTCTCGAACACGTGATCGATGACGCCGGTCGCTCGAATCATCGTCCAGCCATCAAGGGATCCGCAGACATTTTAGACATTATCACCTCGGTCGGAGGTTTTCACTCGTACGGCCCGCCTCGAAGGGCGGACAAGTGCGCGGCGGTGCAGACTTCGTGCGGTGTCCGCCGAACGAGTTCACGATGGTTCACGGCGGGCCGACCCTGACCGCGATCCCAGCCACACGGGGCAGTAGCGTGCGCGGGCGACGGAGCTGGTTTGGCCCAGCCACTCCACCAAGGAGCACCGGCGCAAGCTCGCCGCAGACATCGACGTCGCCAGGGAGTATCGAAGGTCGGCGGGGCGCCACGCCGGTGTCGGCGTCTGCGCGGCGAGCGCCCCGCTCGGGTTGCTAGGGCAGTGCGACGAAGGTGGAGAGGAAGGAGCGGGCTGAGGGGGTGTCGAGGCGGTAGGTGACGTTCGTGGCGTAGCACGGTGTGTCGCCGGTGATCGTGGTCGCGGCGAGGATGCTCTTGCCGCCGATGACCGCGAAGTTGGGACCGCCCGAATCGCCGTAACAGGCACCGCCGTTGCCCTGCGGCGCGGTCATGCCCAGTCGAATCCAGGACTGGTTGAGAGCGTTGAAGCTCACGGGTGCCTTCATACGGACACCGCCGCCGGGGTGGGTCTGTCCGCCCGGTCCGTTGACGGCTTCCTGGGTGCCGTACCCGGCGACGAACCAGTCCGTGGCGTTGAGCCCTTGGGGCCCGAGCGCGCCGAACTGGTCGGCGGTCGGGAGGGTCGCCGGGGTGAAGTTCCAGCGTGCCTTGAGCTGTTGGGCGGGCAGATCGATCACCGCGATGTCGTGCGGGTTGGACGCGGGGCCCGGGTAGGCGGGGTCGGTGTGGGCGGTGCCCTGGACACCGACAGCGGCGGCCTGCGCGGCCGGATCGCCGGGGTGCGAAGCGGCGGCGGCGTCAAGGCCTGCCTGGACGTCCTGGTCGAGGGACACATAGAACTTCACGTTGTCCGGCCAGTCCGTGGTGCAGTGGGCGGCGGTCAGGAAGGTGTTTCCGTCGATCATGGTGCCCGAGCAGACCCAGTCGACGCGGTCCGGGGTCGCCGGGTCGTCGTCGTTGTCCCAGGTGGCGATGAGGGCGCCGACCTCGGTGCGCTCCGGTGCAGGGGTCGCGTTGTAGGAGTTGATCGCGGACGAGGGCAACGCGGTCGCGAGCACGGCGGCGCAGGCGGCCGCGGTGACGGCGCTGGCGCGGGCCAGGGTGGTGGCACGTCGGTCGGTCAAGAGAAGACCCTTCGGATGAGTGGGACGGGTGATCTCCTGTGGGGGATGCGGGTAGCGATCAGTGAAGCGCGTGCGGCCGACGGCGGCAAGGGGGTGCCGGGCGGCCCGGTCCGTACGCCGGTCGTGGCTCAAGTCGCCGTGTCGTGCGGCGTTCGCTCCCCGGACCGGAGGCGCTACCCGGTGCGGAAATGAGATCCACCGGTCACCAGGAAGAGCCCTGCCGTGATTTTCAGGGTGACGACGTCGGGGCTGCGGCCGACGGAGGGGTCCTCGATCCACGGGTCGAACGCCCCGAGCGGATCCTTGAAGAGAGGACGACGTGCCGGCCCGCCTTGAACGGGCCGAAGGAGTTCTGCATTCGGCCGGTTGGCGGGCTTCTTCACCCCTGCCGCTCCCCGGTGCCGGCCACCACGGCGTGCACACGCTCGCCGAACTGCTCGATGCACGTCCAGTAGCAACCGTGGCCGGGGGGCCGGGGGATGAGTGGTTGCCCAGCGGCGGAGGTGGTCACGGCTACTCCATGGGCGCGATTCTGATCCCAAGCATCAGCTGAGCAGCGTTGCCGGGCTGCCGCCGTTCGCCTCGTAGCCCGCCACCGCCAGTGCGCGGTAGACGGCGAAGTCGGCGGCCGGGTCGGTGGACAGGGCCCAGGGGAGCGCCCCCACGTGGCCGTCGACGTGTATCAACTGGTCCATGGCCTCCGCCCAGCGCTCGGCACGGACCAGGAAGAAGAGCAGCAGATGGCGGACGTGCGCGAGCATCGGGTCGTCGGGGCGGGCCGCGTGCACCGCGTGGAGCGCGCCGTGCATCGCCTTCGTGACGACCTCGCTCCGGTAGAAGCCGCTGACGAGGTTCACCTCGGGGAGGTGCTCGAAGACCGCGAAGAGCGGCAGGGCGGCCAGCAAGGAGCCCTCGGGGGCGCGGGCCGCCGCGGACTCCGCGAAGTTGTACGCCAGTTCGCGCGAGCCGTGCCACTTCTCGCACCAGTAGTGCAGGGCCGCGAGATGGGCTCCCATGTGGGCCGGGGCCCGGTCCAGGATCTTCAGCCACAGCTTCTCGAACTCCGGCTGCGGATAGGCCAGTCCGCGCGCCACCGACAGTTCGACGATGTACGGGATCGGGTCGCCGGGGGCCAGCAGCGCCGCCTGCCCGCAGGTGTCCCTGGCCTCCTCCATGATGATCCGGAACTCGTCCGTGCCCGGCGTCGACGTACGCCACGCCTGCTGCACCAGGAACTCCGCGTGCACCGCAGCGCCGCCCGCGTCCTTGGGCTGCTCGGCCCGCCACACCCTGAGCCACTGCCCGCCCGGCGTCTCGCTGACGCTGCCCGGTCGCTGCCGCAGCTCCAGCGCCGCCGCGCCCGCGAAGGCCTGCACGCGCTGCCAGCGCAGCTCGCCCTCCGACTCGGTGCCGGCCAGCAGCTGCCCTGCCGCGCGGTAATCCTGGGTGCGCTGCACCAGATCCAGGACGTCGACGAGGTCCTGGTCGGGGCCGGGCAGGCGGACGTCCAGCTCCTCCTCGCGCACGAAGCCGTAGGTCGCCGGGTCCGCGGCGTCCGGATGGTCCGGCGTGACCCGCTCGATCAACCCGCGCCTGCGCCGAAGGACGGGGAGCAGCACGAAGCTCAGCATGAGCAACGCGATCAGGACCCAGAGAATCTCCATGCCTCAAGCGAACCAGACGCCGCCGACAATTGGCCAACCCGTCCGTCCCGCCTGTGGACAACCTTCCGTCAGACCCCCCACGCCTGTGGAAAACCTAACGGTGGGGCCGCCACGCCTGGGGAAAACCCTCGCCTGCGGCCGCGCTCGACCGGCCGCCCGACAGCAGCCCCGTCGGCGCACTACGCTCGGTGCACATGAGCGACAGGCACATCAGTCAGCACTTCGAGACGCTCGCGATCCACGCGGGCAACACCGCCGATCCCCTGACCGGCGCGGTCGTCCCGCCGATCTATCAGGTCTCGACCTACAAGCAGGACGGCGTGGGCGGCCTGCGCGGCGGCTACGAGTACAGCCGAAGCGCCAACCCGACCCGCACCGCGCTGGAGGAGAACCTCGCCGCCCTCGAGGGCGGCCGGCGCGGCCTCGCGTTCGCGTCCGGGCTGGCGGCCGAGGACACCCTGCTGCGTACGCTTCTCAGCCCGGGCGACCATGTGGTCATCCCCAACGATGCGTACGGCGGTACGTTCCGTCTCTTCGCGAAGGTCGTCTCGCGGTGGGGCGTGGAGTGGTCCGTCGCCGACACCAGCGATCCGGCGTCCGTACGCGCCGCCCTCACCCCGAAGACCAAGGCCGTGTGGGTGGAGACCCCCTCCAACCCGCTGCTGGGCATTACCGACATCGCCGCCGTCGCCCAGATCGCCCACGATGCCGGCGCCCGGCTCGTCGTCGACAACACCTTCGCCACGCCCTACCTCCAGCAGCCGCTGGCGCTCGGCGCGGACGTCGTCCTGCACTCGCTCACCAAGTACATGGGCGGTCACTCGGACGTGGTCGGCGGTGCGCTGATCGTCTCCGACCAGACGCTGGGCGAGGAACTGGCCTACCACCAGAACGCGATGGGCGCGGTCGCCGGTCCCTTCGACTCCTGGCTGGTGCTGCGCGGCACGAAGACGCTCGCGGTGCGCATGGACCGGCACAGCGAGAACGCCACGAAGGTCGCCGACATGCTGAGCCGTCACGCGCGCGTGACGCGGGTCCTGTACCCCGGTCTGCCGGAGCACCCCGGGCACGAGGTCGCCGCCAAGCAGATGAAGACGTTCGGCGGCATGGTGTCCTTCCAGGTCGAGGGCGGCGAGGAGGCGGCCGTCGAGGTGTGCAACCGCGCCAAGGTATTCACGCTCGGCGAGTCCCTGGGCGGCGTCGAGTCGCTGATCGAGCACCCGGGCCGTATGACGCACGCGTCCGCGGCCGGTTCGGCGCTGGAGGTTCCCGCCGACCTCGTCCGCCTGTCGGTGGGCATCGAGAACGTCGACGACCTCCTCGAGGACCTGCAGCAGGCGCTCGGCTAGCGGCGGCGCGGGTTCACCAGCCGGTCAGCGGTGGGGTCGTCTGCGACGGCGGCTCCACCCAGGGCCGGGCCGTCAGGGCCCAGACGGTGAAGGCAACGCCCGCGGCGACCAGCAGCAGCCACAGCAGGCGGCGGGCCACGGTCCTGCGGCGCAGCATGCGCCCGCCGTGGCGTACGACCTCCGCGTACAGCTCGGGCGGCACGGGCGGCGGCGCCTGCTCCATGATCCGCCGTACCGCGGCCTCGCGCTCGGGCCGGTTCACACGGGCCTCCCTGTCCACGGCTGTCGGACGAGTCCGTGGCGCGCGACGACGGCGATGAGCCTGAGGTGCGCCACGACGACGATGAGCCTGAGGCGCGTCGCGAGGGCGGCGAGTCCGTGGCGCGTCGCGAGGGCGGCGAGTCCGTGGCGCGTCGCGAGGGCGGCGAGTCCGTGGCGCGTCGCGAGGGCGGCGAGTCCGTGGCGCGTCATGACCGCGATGCGTCCGTGGCGCCTCTTGACGGCGCCACCTCCGCCCCCACGACCGGCGTCGCCCGCGCGCGGGGCGGATGCAGCAGGGTGGCCGTGGCCCGGTCGCAGATCGTGTGGACCCGCTCCGTCGGCAGCCCGAGCAGCGCCGCGGCCTGCTCCTCGGCGACCCCCTCGTACAACCGGAGGACGACGATCAGCCGCTCCTGGGGTGTGAGGACGGCCAGCGGGCTCGCGGGATGCGGGCGGGCGCGGCCGAAGGCGCCGTACTGGTGCCAGGCCGCGCGGGCGAAGCGCGCCGCGAGGTACTGCCGGGCCCTGTCGTAGGGGTCCTCGCCGCGCAGCCGGTCCCAGCACGCGTACGTGTGCCCGAGCGAGCGTGTCAGGAGGCGCCGTGCGCGCGGGTTGTCGTCCGGCGCCTCGGCGGTGAGCAGCGTCGCGGCATGCAGCAGCCGCCCTGCCGCGCCCGCGACGAACGCCTCGAACTCCCGGGCCCGGCGGGCGCCTTGCGATGCCTGCCGCCTTCGCACCTCGCCTCCCGCCTGAGGGGCCCTGCGGTATGGGCCACGCAACCTCGTACGACACGGACCCGGTCTCATATGAGGCCAGCGGCGGCCCGGGGTCAAGAGTCCGGGCTCAGGTGGCCGGCGGAGTCTCCGGCGCCGGCATCTCGGGGACCGCCATCCGGGCAGAGAGGGCGGTGTTGAAGCGCGCGAGGAGCGTGCAGAACGTCTCGCGCTCCTCCGGCGCCCAGTCATGTGTCAGCTCGGCCATCAACTGACGCCTCGACGAACGCACTTCCGCCAGCCGGGACAGCCCGCGCGGGGACAGCTGGAGCACCACCGCGCGCCCGTCCTCCGGGTGCGAGGTGCGCTTCACGAGCCCCGTGTCGACCAGCGGAGCCACCTGCCGGGTCACGGTCGACGAGTCGATCCCCATGCTCGCGGCCAGCGCCTTGACGCCCATCGGGCCTTCCATGTCGAGGCGGTTGAGCAGCAGGTACGCGGCGCGGTCCATGGAGTTGCGCACCTGGCCGACGCCGCCGAGCCGGGTCTGTTCGGCACGGCGGGCGAACAGCGCCACCTCGTGCTGCAGCGTGTCGAGGAGACCGGTCTCACCGACGGTCGTCATGTCCATCGACATTTCAGGTGTTGTGGGCATGGCGGGGGGCTCACTTCATGAAGAGTGCTCGGATGTGGGGACAGGGTACGCGGCCGGGACGCGGGCCGTACCGGCGCTGCGCAAACCGGTCTCGGAGCTTGGTCACACCAGCTGCGCGCGACTGTGAACTGCGAGACTCGAGTCATGAACCACAGCACGGCCGGCTTCTCGGGTCCCGTCACCCTCGACGACGTACGCGGCGCCCAGAAGATGCTCACGGGTGTGGCACGGGTGACGGCGATGGAGACCAGCAGGCATCTGTCCCAGCTGGTCGGCACGCCGGTGCACCTCAAGTGCGAGAACCTCCAGCGGACCGGGTCGTTCAAGCTGCGTGGCGCGTATGTGCGCATCGCCGGACTGCTGCCCGAGGAGCGTGCGGCCGGTGTGGTGGCGGCGAGCGCCGGCAACCACGCGCAGGGAGTGGCCCTGGCCTCGTCGCTGCTCGGCGTGCACGCCACCGTGTTCATGCCGGAGGGCGCCCCGCTGCCGAAGATCAGCGCCACCCGGGAGTACGGCGCGGAGGTACGGCTGCACGGCCAAGTGGTCGACGAGACGCTGGCCGCCGCGCAGGAGTACGCGGAGAAGACCGGCGCTGTGTTCATCCACCCCTTCGACCACCCCGACATCATCGCTGGTCAGGGCACGGTCGGCCTGGAGATCCTGGAGCAGTGCCCGGAGGTGGGCACGATCGTCGTCGGCATCGGCGGCGGCGGACTCGCGGCCGGGATCGCAGTCGCGGTGAAGGCGCTGCGGCCGGACGTGCGGATCGTGGGCGTGCAGGCGGCGGGCTCGGCGGCGTACCCGGCCTCGCTCGCGGCCGGCCGCCCGGTGTCGATCGAGAACCCGGCGACGATGGCCGACGGGATCAAGGTGGGGCGGCCCGGCGACGTACCGTTCGGGATCGTCCGCGATCTGGTGGACGAGGTCCGTACGGTCACCGAGGACGAGCTGTCCGCCGCGCTGCTGCTGTGCCTGGAGCGAGCCAAGCTGGTCGTCGAACCGGCCGGCGCGAGCCCTGTCGCGGCGCTGCTGAGCGATCCACGGTCCCTTCCCGGGCCCGTCGTCGCCGTGCTGTCCGGCGGCAACGTCGACCCGGTGCTGCTCCAGCGGGTCCTGCGGCACGGGATGGCGGCGCAGGGCCGCTACCTGGCCGTTCGGCTGCGCCTGACGGACCGGCCGGGCGCCCTCGCGACGCTGCTGGGGGTGTTGTCAGTGGTCGACGCTAACGTCCTCGATGTGAGCCACGTACGAACCGATCCACGGCTCGGGCTCACGGAGGCGGAGGTGGAGCTGCACCTGGAGACGAAGGGTCCGGTGCACTGCGTCGAGGTCGGCCAGGCCCTGCGCAAGGCGGGCTACACGGTCATCGACTGAGGCGACACGGCACCGTAATCGCAGGTCAAGGACCTTTTCGTCACTCGTTCGAGTAAACCCGGGAAAATCCCATTGAGGGACGCGATACATCGCGTTATGGTGTGTTCGCGGCCCATCCCGATCGCAGATCCCGACTCCGAGATCTCGATTCCGCAGATCCCCGATTTCGCAGATCCCGAAATCCCCGACGACGTGGAGACTCACATGCCAGGCGCCATCTATGCCGAAGGTCTGGTCAAGACCTTCGGCGACGTAAGGGCACTGGACGGCGTCGACCTCGATGTCCCCGAGGGCACGGTCCTCGGCCTGCTCGGGCCGAACGGCGCGGGCAAGACGACGACCGTCCGCTGTCTGACGACCCTACTGCGCCCCGACAGCGGGAAGGCCGTCGTCGCAGGCGTCGACGTCCTCAGACATCCCGACACCGTCCGCCGCTCCATCGGCCTGTCCGGCCAGTTCGCAGCTGTCGACGAATACCTCACCGGCCGCGAGAACCTGCAGATGGTCGGCCAGCTCTACCAGATGAGGGCCAGGGAGGCCAAGGCCCGCGCGGTGGAGCTGCTCGAGCAGTTCCACCTCACGGACGCCGCCGACCGCCCCACCAAGACCTACTCCGGGGGCATGCGCCGCCGGCTCGACCTTGCGGCCGCCCTCGTGGTGTCACCGCCCGTGATGTTCATGGACGAGCCGACGACCGGCCTGGACCCGCGCAACCGCCAGCAGCTGTGGGAGGTCATCAAACAGCTGGTCTCCGGTGGTACGACGCTCCTGCTCACCACCCAGTACCTCGAAGAGGCCGACCACCTCGCCCACGAGATCGCGGTCGTCGACCAGGGCCGCGTCATCGCCAAGGGCACCTCCGACCAGCTCAAGGCCCGCACCGGCGGCGAGCGCGTCGAGGTCGTCGTCCATGAACGCGAGCACATCCCGACCGCCGTCGAGGTGCTGCGTGGCTTCGGCAAGGGCGAGACCACGATCGAGGAGCACACCCGCAAGCTCACGGTGCCCGTCACCGGCGGCGCCAAGCTGCTTGCCGAGGTCATCCGGGAGCTCGACACCCGGGGCATCGAGATAGACGACATCGGCCTGCGCCGCCCCACCCTCGACGACGTCTTCCTGTCCCTGACGGGACACCTGGCCGAGGTGAAGGAAGAGGGCAACGGCGCTCAGGGCCGCAAGGACAACCGCACCGACAGCCGCAAGGAGACCGTGAAGTGAGCGCCGTCACCGACACCGTGCGGGTAGCGGCCCCCGCCAACCCCGTCAGCCAGCTCGTCCGCGACTCGCTGATCGTCGCCAAGAGAAACCTGATCCGCATGTCCCGGATCCCGGAGATGGTCATCTTCGGGCTCATCCAGCCAATCATGTTCGTGGTGCTGTTCACCTATGTGTTCGGCGGCTCCATGCAGATCGGCGGTAGCACCAGCGCGATCGACTACAAGAACTTCCTGATGGCCGGCATCTTCGCGCAGACCGTCACGTTCGCCACCGCCAGCTCCGGCGCGGGCATCGCCGACGACATGCACAAGGGCCTCATCGACCGCTTCCGCTCCCTGCCCATGGCACGCGGCGCGGTCCTGACCGGGCGCACGCTCGCCGACCTGGTCCAGACGGCGCTGACCCTGCTCGTCCTCGCGGTCGTCGCCGTGCTGGTCGGCTGGCGGGTCGGGTCGAACGGGGACACCAACGTCTTCAAGGCCCTCGGCGCCTTCGGCCTGCTGCTCCTCCTCGGGTACGCGTTCACCTGGATCGGTGCCCTCATCGGCCTGTCCGTGCGCACACCCGAGGCGGCCACCTCCGGCGGACTGATCTGGCTCTTCCCGGTGACCTTCATCTCCAACGCGTTCGTGGACACCAGCCACATGACCCCGTGGCTGCGGCACATCGCGGAGTGGAACCCCTTCAGCGCCACGGTCCAGGCCGCCCGCGTCCTGTTCGCCAACCCGGGCCAGTCACAGTCGCAGGCCTGGCCCATGCAGCACTCGGTCTGGGCCTCGCTGATCTACTCGGTCCTGATCATCGTCATATTCCGCACCCTGGCGGTCCGCAAGTACCGCTCGGCCACGGCCTGACCCGGACACGGGAGACGGGGGTACGGCACCGGCCCCGGCCCGGACATGACGATGCCCCCGGTGTCCTAAGGACACCGGGGGCGGGCCGGGAATCAGAGTTCCGGGTTCCGGGACCAGAGGTCCGGGATCAGGCGTTCGGGATCAGCCCGAGTACGGCTCGGCCTTGAGGATCGTCACGGAGGCCTTCCTGCCGTTCGGCAGTTCGTAGTCCGCGTCCTCGCCGACCTTGTGGCCGATCACGCCGGAACCCAAGGGGGACTGCGGCGAGTACGTCTCGACGTCTGCGCTCGCATACTCGCGCGAGGCGAGCAGGAACGTCATCGTGTCGTCCTCGTCACCGGCGAAGGCGATCGTCACGACCATGCCGGGCGCCACGGCACCGTCCGTCGACGCCGGCGCCTCGCCGACCTTGGCGTTCTCGAGAAGCTGGGTCAGCTGGCGCACACGGAGCTCCTGTTTGCCCTGCTCCTCCTTGGCCGCGTGGTACCCGCCGTTCTCGCGCAGGTCGCCCTCCTCGCGCGCGGCCGCGATCTTGGCGGCGATCTCCGTGCGCGCAGGACCAGACAGGTACTCCAGCTCGGCCTTGAGCTGGTTGTACGCCTCCTGGGTCAGCCAGGTGACGTTCTCGCTGGTCTGGGTCACAGGTGCTCCTCGTCGGTACTGGGAATACAAAGCATCGCCCTACCCAGAAGAATGTTCCTTCACGGATGGGCGAAACCACGAGCCTAACAATTCAAAGGCCGAAGGGGGAGGACATAAGCCATCAGAATTACGTCAACGCAGGTCAGCGCCTATGCATCGGCGGGTAGTGTCAGCCGGCGTGACAGCCGAGCAGCTCGGCCGTGGTGCCCCGGGCCGTCGTACGGAGCGTGACGACCTTGTCGATGCGGGTGGCGGAACCGGTGAAGCGGAAGTCGGCGCGGCCCACCTCGGCGCCGTCCGCGGCCTGGGAACGCACGGTGCAGTAGCCGTCGGCACCGGCGTCCTTGTGGACCTCCAGATGCACCGCGACCGCGTCGTCCGACGCCTTGAAGGCGATCACCTGCGCACTGATCTCGTTCTGCGCCACGTAGTGGTAGGCGAAGTAGCCGACCAGTGCGAGCAGGGCCGCGCCGAGCACGGTCGCGGCGACCTTGAGTTTGCGGTCCGCGCGCTCGTCCGAGGAGCGGCCGTAGCGGCCCTCGGGCAGCCGCGTGCTCGCCGTACTCATGATCGTCCTCTCGGCAGGAGCGGGACGAATGTCCCGAAAGGGGCCCCAGGAGCCGACCCCGGAATTATTCGCCCCCGGATTCGGTCACTATAGAAGCCGCAGATCGCACCCCAAGACACGGGGGCGCCGACTTACTGAGGATTGAGTCTTGATTGACCAGTTGCGACTGATGGCCGTCCACGCCCACCCCGACGACGAGTCGAGCAAGGGCGCGGCCACCATGGCGAAGTACGTGTCCGAGGGGGTGGACGTGCTGGTGGTGACCTGCACAGGCGGGGAGCGCGGCTCCATCCTCAATCCCAAGCTGCAGGGCGACAAGTACATCGAGGAGCACATCCACGAGGTACGCAAGAAGGAGATGGACGAGGCCCGCGAGATCCTCGGCGTCAAGCAGGAGTGGCTCGGTTTCGTCGACTCCGGCCTGCCCGAGGGCGACCCGCTGCCCCCACTGCCCGAGGGCTGCTTCGCTCTGGAGGACGTCGACAAGGCGGCCGGCCGGCTGGTCAGGCAGATCCGCTCCTTCCGTCCCCAGGTGATCACCACCTACGACGAGAACGGTGGATATCCGCACCCCGACCACATCATGACCCACAAGATCTCGATGGTGGCGTTCGAGGGCGCGGCGGACACCGAGAAGTATCCGGAGTCCGAGTTCGGCCCGGCTTACCAGCCGCTCAAGCTGTACTACAACCAGGGTTTCAATCGCCCCCGCACCGAGGCGCTGCACAAGGCGATGCTGGAGCGCGGTCTGGAGTCGCCGTACGGGGAGTGGCTCAAGCGCTGGGACGAGTTCGAGCGCACCGAGCGGACGCTCACCACGCACGTGCCCTGCGCCGACTTCTTCGAGATCCGCGACAAGGCGCTGATCGCCCACGCCACGCAGATCGACCCCGACGGGGGCTGGTTCCGGGTGCCGATGGACCTCCAGAAGGAGGTCTGGCCGACGGAGGAGTACGAGCTGGCGAAGTCTCTCGTCGATACCTCCATCCCCGAGGACGACCTCTTTGCGGGCATCCGCGACAATGCCTGACATGAGCGCGAGCCTGGCACTGACGCACCTCGTCCCCCTCGCCAAGGAGGTCGACGAGAACAAGGTCACCCCCGGCGTCCTCGGCTTCATCGTCTTCGCGGTGATGGCCCTGGCCGTGTGGGGACTGATGAAGTCCATGAACAAGCACATGCAGAAGGTCGCCTTCAAGGAGATCCCGGACCCGAAGGCGGAGCCGGGGACGGCGGCCGACCCCGGGGCACAGAAGGGCTGAGCCCGGCCGGTCACTGTCCGGCCGGTACCGCCACGCCCATCACCTCGCGGGCATGGCGGCTCGGCACCATGCCCAGCCGCCACGCCTGCCAGCCCGTCTCCAGGTTCACACCGCGTTCGAAAAGCAGGCGGTACGCCGCCACGTACTCGTCCAGCTTCTCGTCGCGGGCCGGGTGGCTGCTCCGGGCGAGCTGGGCCAGGTCCTCCAGCGCGACCGCCGTGCCGACCTCCACGCCACCGGGGGCCGCGTAGGGCAGCAGGGTGCAGCGCAGGAAGCGGGCCCAGTCCTCGCCGCGCCGGTCGCCGTACGCCGTGAACAGACCGATCGCCTCGTCGCACAGCGCCAGCGCCTGCGGGGTGCGGGTGTTGCCGGCGTCCACGACCGCCAGCTCCAGACATGTCCAGGCCTCGCCGTGGGCGACGCCGATGCGCTGGAAGTCGGCGCGGGCGTCGACGAGGAGCTGCCGGGCGAAACCCGAGTTCTTGAGCGACCCCGTCTGGGCGGCGCGCTGGTCGCGGGTGACGCGGGCCGAGTGGTGCCGGGCGCAGGCCAGGCCGTAGACGTCGCGCATCCGGGAGAACATCGTCCGCGAACGCTCCAGCTCACGCACCGCGAGGTCCAGGTTGCCCGTCTCCTCCAGGGACTGGCCGAGGTAGTAGTAGGTCCAGGCCTCGCCGCGCGTGTCCTCGTTGTCCCGGTGCCGGGTGGCCGCCCGGCGCAGTCCGTCCACTGCCTGGGACGAATCGCCGGCCACCAGCCGGGCCCGGGCCAGCTGGGTCAGGGCCCACGCCTCGCCACGGGCGTCGCGGGTGCGGCCGTAGCGCTCCAGGGCGGCGTTCAGCTCCGTGTCCGCGCGCGGTACGTCGCCCATGCGCAGGGCCAGCTGGCCGAGCTGGTAGTGGGCCCAGGCCTCGCCGTGCACCGAGCCGCCCTCGCGGTGCAGGACCAGCGACCGTTCCAGCAGGTCCAGGGCCTCCGAGAGGCGGGCGCGGTCCCGCTGGACCGCGGCCAGCGCGTGCATCGTCCAGGCACGGTCGGTCGCCAGCTCGGGCGCCGCCTGGAGGTCGAGTGCCTCCTGGAGCTTGACCGCCGCCTCCGTGAGGTTGCCCTGGTGGTGCAGCGTGATGCCCAGCGAGCACAGGGCACGGGCCGCGCCCGCGTCGTGATGGGCCTCCAGATACAGGTCGACGACGGAGGCGAGCGTCGTACGGGCCTTGTCCAAGTCGCCCAGCTGACGGGCCGCGATACCGGTGCGCCACTGCACCGAGCGGACCATGAGGCCCTGGTCGACGGCCTGCGCGAGCTCGCTGATCTCACCGAGGCGGTAGAGGTCGCCGCGCAGCAGGCAGTAGTCGCACAGGGCGCCCAGCAGATTCAGCACCGCCGCCTGGTTCACGCCCTCCGCCTGGCGCAGGGCCGCCGTGATGAAGCTGGACTCGTCGTCCAGCCAGCGCAGCGCCTCGTCGAGGGAGGTGAAACCGTGCGAGCCGAAGCGGTCCGAGCGGGTCGACATGTTGCCGTCGACCAGCCGCAGCACGGAGTCGGCGAGCTCCCCGTAGTTCACGATCAGGCGCTCCTGCGCCGCCGTGCGCTCGGCCGGTTCCTCCTCGTCCAGGAGACGGGCCTGGGCGAAGGCGCGGACCAGGTCGTGCAGCCGGTAGCGGCTGCCGCGGACGTGGTCGAGCAGGCCCGCCCGGGCGAGGGCCACCAGCTGACGGCCGGCCTCCTCCTCGTCGGTGGCCAGCAGGGACGCGGCCGCCGCGGCGCCGAGCGAGGCACGGCCGGCCAGCGCGAGCCTGCGCAGCAGTCGGCGGGCGGGCTCCGACTGGTCGGTGTAGCGCAGCCACAGCACGCGCTCGACCGGGTCGACCGGGCCGTACGCGCTCAGGTCCGTGGCCAGCCGGCGCGGGGAACGCGGGCCGAGCGACGAGCCCGCGATGCGCAGCGCCAGCGGCAGCCCGCCGCACAGCTCCCGGATCCGGTCGGCGGATTCGGCGTCGTACGGCCCTGACGTGTCCTGCGCGGCCGCGCCCAGCAGTTCCTCCGCGCCCGCCGCGTCCAGGGCCTCGACCGGAAGCTGGTGCACCCAGGCCGGCAGGTCCGCGGGCAGGTCCAGCTGCCTGCGGGCGGTGACCAGGACGAGGCTGTCGGAGCGCTCGGGGACGAGGGTGCGGATCTGCTCGGGGTCCGAGGCGTCGTCGAGCACGATCGTCACGGGCAGGCCGGTCAGATGCTGGTGGTACAGCTCGCCCAGCCGCTTGACCTGCTGGTCGGGGGAGGAGCGTTCCCGGAACAGGAGCTGTTCGCGCGGCGCGCCGAGCCGGTTGAGCAGATGCAGCAGCGCGTCGCGGGTGGGCAGCGGCGGCTCCTCCTTGCTGTCGCCGCGCAGGTCGACGACGACCGCGCCCCGGAAGTGGTCCCTGAGGTCGTGCGCGGCGCGGACTGCAAGGGCCGTACGGCCGGAGCCGGGAGCGCCGTACAGGACGACCACCGTCGCCCGGGTCTCCGTGGTCGCGCGGGCGGCCTGCGCCCACTGCCGGATCCGCGCCATCTCCTGTCGCCGTCCCGCGAACGGGCCTTCGGGCTCGGGGAGTTGACCGAAGGACTGCTCGAGCACCGTGCGCCTGCGGGCCGCCGCGCTCTTGTCCGAGCCGCGCAGCCGGGGGGCCGTCATCTTGGGGCCCGTGGAGGCGCTGAGCACCCGCTGCTGGTCGAGGAAGGGCCGGATGCCGCGCACCTCGAGCGCCGTCAGCCACTGCAGCCGCAGCTGCTCTGGGCCGCCGGGCTGGCCGGCCGCGCCGGCGCGGTGGTGGGCGGCGGGCAGATGGACGCCGGCGACCTTCACGACGGTGGCGGCGGCGCCGACGACGCCGACGGCGACGCCCGCGCCGAGCGCCGTACTCGCGCCGGTGCCCAGGGACAGGTCGGCCACGGTGGCGGCGACGGCGGCAACGCACGCCACCAGTAGGGGAGTTCCGGCTCCTTCGCGGGCGTACCGCTGGGCGAACGTCAGCCGGCCGGCCTCCGTCTCGTCGAGGGCGCGTGTGTAGGCGTCGTACTCCTCGGCGGCGGTCTCGGCCATGGCGTCGAGCGAGCCGCGGGCCCGCGACAGCAGCACCTGCCCGTCGACGCGCCCGCCGGAGCGCCGTACCTCCTCCTCCACGGCCCGCACCACCAGCCGCTCGGCCTCCACCCGATGGGCGTCCCGCATGTCCCGTCCCCCTCCTGCGGCAACTCCTTTGTGTACGAGTGTCCTTCGGGCGGGGCGTGAGCGCGAGGGGGTGACGATCACCGGACGCGGACTTTCACTCCCGGAACCTCCGTGTCCGCTCCTGCGGCGACCACCCCGGCACTCCCGTGCGGGGTGGTCGCCCGTCGGACGCTGTGCCGGTCAGGCGACCAGTGCCCGCCAGGTGTTGGAGCCGACGACGCCGTCCACGGTGAGGCCCTTCGAGGACTGGAAGGAGCGCACAGCGCTGTCGGTCGCGGGGCCGAACTGGCCGTCCACGGTGAGCGCGGCACCGTGTGCGTGGAGCTGGCTCTGCACCGCCTTGACGGCCTGCCCGGTCGATCCCTGGCGCACCGTGACGATGAGGGCCTGCCAGGTGTTGGGGCCCACGGCGCCGTCGGCGGTCAGGCCGTTCGCGGACTGGAAGGAGCGCACCGCCGTGTCGGTCGCGGGCCCGAAGCTGCCGTCGACCGTGAGCGAGGCGCCGTGCGTGTTCAGCAGGTACTGCACGGTCTTGACGCGCTCGCCCGTGGCGCCCTGCTGCACGGTGGGCCAACTCGCGGTCGGCGGCGGCGAGTAGCTGCCGCGTGCGAAGGCCTGGAGGTCGCTGGTGGTGCCGTTGAAGGTGTCCTGGTCGCCGGGGAAGACGCCGGAGTCGGCGTACTGCCAGATCGTCTGGCTCGTCCAGCCGGCCGGCAGTGTGCCGGGGCTGCTGGAGTAGCGGGCGATCCACAGCGGGTTGGTCGCGCCGAAGCCGCTGTTGTTGCCGGTGCAGGTGGTCCACCAGTCGGTGGTGGTGTAGATCGTGGGGTAGCGGCCGGTCTTGGCGCGCACCTCGTCGCTGAAGGCCCGGATCCAGGAGACCATCGCGCTCTGGCTCAGCCCGTAGCACGTGGCCCCGTACGGGTTGTACTCGATGTCCAGCGCGGGCGGCAGCGTCTTGCCGTCGGCACTCCAGCCGCCGCCGTGGCTGACGAACCAGTCGGCCTGCGCGACACCGCTGGAGTTGCCGGGCAGCGCGAAGTGGTAGGCGCCGCGGATGAGGCCGGCGTTGTACGCGCCGTCGTACTGCTGGGAGAAGGAGGGGCTGGTGTACGTGGTGCCTTCGGTGGCCTTGACGTAAGCGAAGGCGGCCCCGTTGCTCTTGACGGTCGCCCAGTTCACGCTCCCCTGATAGCCGCTGACGTCCAGACCGGCCGGGCCGGTGCTGACGGCGGCCGAGAGCGTGGCGGCCTGCGGCGCTGCCGTGCCGAGGCGCTGGAGCCCGGAGCCGGCGTGGTCGTCCTCGGGGTGGGTCATGCGCACCGGGGTCCCGTGGCCGTCGGAGGCCGGTTCCGGGGCGGTGCGTGCCGAGGCGGCGGCGGGCTGGAGGAGCAGCAGGGCCAGTAGGGCGGTGAGCAGCCCGGCGGCGGTGGCGAGCGCACGGGGGCGTCCCGTAGCGGGTCTGAAGCGGGAGGCGGGGCGAGCGGGCATGTGTGTTCCTCTCCGGATGGGTGGGAGAAGGGTCAACGCGCGTAAACCGTACGAGCTGCATTGTCATGGCCGCAACAGTGCGGATATGAACAGCGGGCTGCGCTCCGGGCAACGTCCCGGCCGGTGCGCAAGGATGGGGGCATGGCGAACCGACTGGCCCATGAGACGTCCCCGTACCTCCTCCAGCACGCCGACAACCCGGTCGACTGGTGGCCGTGGTCGGACGGGGCGTTCGAGGAGGCGCGGCGCCGGGGTGTGCCCGTGCTGCTCAGCGTCGGGTATTCGAGTTGCCACTGGTGTCATGTGATGGCCCACGAGTCCTTCGAGGACCGGGCCACCGCCGACTACCTCAATGACCACTTCGTCAGCGTCAAGGTCGACCGTGAGGAACGCCCCGACGTCGACGCCGTCTACATGGAGGCCGTCCAGGCGGCCACCGGTCAGGGCGGCTGGCCCATGACCGTGTTCCTCACGCCCGACGCCGAGCCCTTCTACTTCGGGACCTATTTCCCGCCCGCCCCTCGGCACGGCATGCCCTCCTTCCGGCAGGTGCTGGAAGGCGTGTGGCAGGCCTGGAGCGAGCGGCGGGACGAGGTGAGCGAGGTCGCCGGGAAGATCGTGCGGGATCTCGCCGGGCGGGAGATCGGCTACCAGACGGCGCAGCTGCCCGGTGAGGAGGAGCTGGCCCAGGCGCTTCTCGGGCTCACGAGGGAGTACGACCCGCAGCGCGGCGGATTCGGCGGCGCGCCGAAGTTCCCGCCCTCGATGGTCCTGGAGTTCCTGCTGAGGCACCACGCGCGGACCGGCTCCGAGGGTGCCCTGCAGATGGCGCGGGACACCGCCGAGCGCATGGCGCGCGGCGGGATCTACGACCAGCTCGGGGGAGGCTTCGCCCGGTACTCCGTCGACCGCGACTGGATCGTCCCGCACTTCGAGAAGATGCTGTACGACAACGCCCTGCTGTGCCGCGTCTACGCCCACCTCTGGCGGGCCACCGGCTCCGACCTGGCCCGGCGTGTGGCGCTGGAGACCGCCGACTTCATGGTGCGTGAACTGCGCACCGCGGAGGGCGGGTTCGCCTCCGCGCTGGACGCCGACAGCGACGACGGGAGCGGTGCGCATGTCGAGGGCGCGTACTACGTGTGGACGCCCGAGCAGTTGAGTGAGGTCCTCGGGGACGATGCCGAACTCGCCGCGCACCACTTCGGGGTGACCGCGGAGGGGACCTTCGAGCACAGGCAGTCGGTTCTGCAACTCCCGCAGGACGAAGGTGTGTTCAATGCCGAGAAGGTCGAGTCCGTCAAGCGCCGGCTGCTCGACGCTCGGGCGGAGCGTCCCGCGCCCGGCCGGGACGACAAGATCGTCGCCGCCTGGAACGGGCTCGCGATCGCCGCGCTCGCCGAGACCGGTGCCTACTTCGACCGCCCCGACCTGGTCGAGGCCGCGGTCGGCGCCGCCGATCTCCTCGTACGGCTGCATCTCGACGAGCGCGCGCGGCTGGCCCGTACCAGCCGCGACGGCCGGGCCGGTGCCAACGCCGGGGTGTTGGAGGACTACGGCGACGTCGCCGAGGGCTTCCTCGCGCTGGCCGGCGTGACCGGCGAGGGCGTCTGGCTGGAATTCGCCGGGCTGCTCCTCGACCAGGTGCTCGCCCGCTTCACCGACCCGGAGTCCGGCGCCCTGTACGACACGGCGGCCGACGCCGAGCGGCTCATCCGCCGCCCGCAGGACCCCACCGACAACGCCACCCCGTCCGGCTGGACCGCCGCCGCGAGCGCCCTGCTGAGCTATGCCGCCCACACCGGGTCCGAGCCCCATCGCACGGCGGCGGAGCGGGCGTTGGGCGTGGTGAAGACACTCGGGCCGCGCGTCCCGCGGTTCGTCGGGTGGGGGCTGGCGGTCGCGGAGGCCCTGCTCGACGGGCCGCGGGAGGTCGCGGTCGTCGGTACCGGTCTCGCCGACGGTGCGACAAGAACCCTGCACCGCACGGCACTTCTGGGCACCGCTCCCGGAGCGGTCGTCGCCGTAGGGGCTGCGGAGAGTGACGAGTTCCCGCTTCTCGCCGACCGGCCGCTCGTCGACGGTGAACCGACGGCGTACGTCTGCCGTAACTTCACCTGTGACGCCCCGACGACCGACCCGGAGCGGCTGCGCACGGCGCTGAGCGGCTGAAAGACGGGGTGGAGCGAGGCGTTCGATCTGCCCGAATTGGGCAGGTGTTCGGATACATCCCGCTACTCGCACGGGAGTTCAGAAACGCGTTATTTATCTGAACGGCTCCCGGACTTCACAGATCCTTCCTACTCTCTCCACAGTGCCGCGGCAGGCGTGACTCACCGTTGCGGCAGGGGGTATCTGGGGATCTGGGGGGATCTTTTTGCTGACGTCTGTCTTCATCACTGCCGTTTCACTGGCCCTGTTCTGGATGGCAGCCTTCACTCTGTGGTGGCAGATGCACGCGTGGCGCACGCCCGAGGTGCTGGCCTCCACCCGCTTCAGCAGGCCGGACGGGGACGAGCACGTGTCGTTCTCGCTGCTGCTGCCGGCGCGGCACGAGCAGGCCGTGCTCGACCACACCATCCAGCGGCTGCTGGAGTCCACGCACACCGACTTCGAGATCATCGTGATCGTGGGGCACGACGACCCCGAGACCACGGCGGTGGCCGAGCGGGCCGCCGAACGCGACCCGCGCGTCCGTGTCGTCGTCGACACCCATGAGAAGAAGAACAAGCCGAAGGCGATGAACACGGCGCTGCCGTACTGCCGCGGTGACGTCGTCGGGGTGTTCGACGCCGAGGACCAGGTCCACCCAGAGCTGCTCGCCCACGTCGACCACGCCTTCCGGACCACCGGAGCCGATGTGGTCCAGGGCGGCGTCCAGCTGATCAACTTCCACTCCAGCTGGTACAGCCTGCGCAACTGCCTGGAGTATTTCTTCTGGTTCCGCTCCCGGCTGCATCTGCACGCGCAGAAGGGCTTCATCCCGCTCGGCGGCAACACCGTCTTCGTGCGGACCGATGTGCTGCGGGAGGCCGACGGCTGGGACCCCAACTGCCTCGCCGAGGACTGCGACCTCGGTGTGCGGCTGTCCAGCGTCGGCAAGAAGGTCGTCGTCGCCTACGACTCCGACATGGTCACGCGCGAGGAGACCCCGGGCTCGCTGATGTCGCTGCTGAAGCAGCGCACCCGCTGGAACCAGGGCTTCCTCCAGGTCTACCGGAAGAAGGACTGGCAGCAACTCCCGGGCTTCGGCCAGCGGTTGCTCGCCCGCTACACCCTGATGACGCCGTTCCTGCAGGCCTTCTCCGGCGTGATCATCCCGCTGAACGCCGCCGTCGCGCTCTTCCTCGACGTGCCCGTCGGGATCGCGTTTCTCACCTTCCTGCCGCTCGTCACGGCCGCCGTCACCTTCGTCTTCGAGGTGGTCGGGCTGCACGACTTCGGCAAGCAGTACGGGCTGCGCGTCCGTCTCGTGCACTACGTGAAGCTCATCGTGGGCGGGCCCTTCTACCAGGTCCTGCTCGCGGGGGCCGCCATGCGCGCCGTATGGCGTGAGCAGCGCGGCCGCAACGACTGGGAGTTGACCACTCACGTCGGCGCGCACCTCATCGCGGCCGAGCCCATCCGAGAGGACGTTCCTGCGTGACCTCCACTCTCCCCGCGGTGACCACCGAGACGGTCCCCGCGCAGAGCACACCTGTCCCTGAAGCGCGTTCGACGGGCCGAACGGCCCCGCCGGTCCGCCTCCGCTCCTCTCGCACCGACCTCGTCCTGTGCGGAGTCCTGCTCGTACTGATCCTGGCCGTGCAGGGCTGGAACATCGCCGACTACCCGACCCTCAGCGACGACGAAGGCACCTATCTCGCCCAGGCCTGGGCCGTCCAGGAGGGCAAGGGACTGGCCCACTACACGTACTGGTACGACCACCCGCCGCTCGGCTGGATCCAGATAGCCCTGCTCACCTGGATCCCGTCGGCGATCGACCCCGGTGCGATGACCGTCGGCACGATGCGCTTCGCGATGCTCGTGGTCAGCGGCGTCAGCGCGGTCCTGGTGTACGTCCTCGGCCGGCGGCTGTCCCTGCCCCGCTGGGCCGCCGGCCTCGGCATGGCCCTGTTCGGCCTCTCGCCGCTCTCCGTCGTCCTCCAGCGCGAGATCTTCCTCGACAACATCTCCGTGATGTGGCTGCTGCTCGCGTTCTGTCTGGCCGCATCGCCGAGCCGGCATCTGTGGCACCACTTCGGCGCGGGTCTCGCCGCCGCGGCGGGCGTGCTCACCAAGGAGACGATGCTCGTCGTCCTGCCCGCCCTGTTCGTCACCATGTGGCGGCACAGTCACCGCGACACCCGCAAGTTCGCGCTCACCGGCGCGGTCACCGCCTGCGTCCTGATCGGCTGCTCGTACCCCCTCTTCGCCCTGCTCAAGGGCGAGTTGTTCCCCGGCAGCGGGCATGTGTCGCTGTGGGACGGGGTCAAGTACCAGATGTCCAGGCCGGGTTCGGGCTTCATCCTGGACCCGTCGTCCGGGTCGTACGGCGTGCTCCACTCCTGGCTGTACTACGACCGTGTCCTGCCCCTCGGCGGCCTCGCCGCGGCGCTGCTGCTCCTGGCCACCTGGCGCTGGTCGGTGACCGCCCGCGCGCTGGCCGGTCCTGCCCTGACCGTGGCGATCCTGGCGGCGGTGGCCATGCGGCCGAGCGGCTATCTGCCGGCCATGTACGTCATCGGCGCCCTGCCCTTCCTCGCGCTGGTCCTCGCCGGCGGCGCCGCCTCGGTCGCGCACGCCGTGCTGCGCAGATGGCGGGCCGAGGGCGAGCGACGGTACGTCACCGGCGGCCGGTACGCGCTCGCCGCGGTCCTGGCCGTCGCCGCCGGCGCCTATGTGATCCCGCACTGGTACGACGGTGACCGTACCGCCGTCACCGCCGACGCCAACAAGCCCTACCGGCAGGCCTCGACGTGGCTCAGCACCGAGGTCGAGAACCCGAAGGACACCCGGGTCCTCGTCGACGACGCCCTCTGGCTGGACCTCGTGCACGCCGGATACCGGCCCGGACTCGGCGCCATCTGGTTCTACAAGGCCGACCTCGACCCGGCGGTCACCAAGACGATGCCGCACGGCTGGAAGGACCTCGACTACGTCGTGGCCTCCCCGACGGTACGGCGCGACGCGCGTGACCTGCCCGATGTCAGGGCAGCGATCCAGCACTCGAAGCCGGTAGCCACGTTCGGGGCCGGAGTCGACCGCATCGAGATCCGGCAGATCGACACCAGCGCGGCGGGAGGCCGGCGATGAGCAGCCACGAGGACACCGTCCCGGACGAGCTGGGCGATCCGGCCGTACGGGCGGCCGAGATCCCTGAACCCGGCGCCGTCACCATCGTCGTGCCGACCTTCAACGAGTCCGCGAACATCCGCCAACTGCTGGGCCGGATCACCGAGTCGGTGCCAGGTCGGCTGCCGTGCGAGGTCGTCTTCGTGGACGACTCCACCGACGACACCCCCGAGGTCATCCGGGAGGCCGCGCAGGACTGCCCGTTCCCGGTGGCCGTACTGCACCGCGAGGAGCCGGTGGGCGGGCTCGGCGGGGCGGTCGTGGAGGGACTGAAGGCGGCCACGTCCGAGTGGATCGTCGTGATGGACGGCGACTGCCAGCATCCGCCGTCCCTGGTGCCGGAGTTGGTGGCCACCGGTGAGCGGGCGAACGCCGGGCTCGTCGTCGCCTCCCGGTACATCAAGGGCGGCAGCCGCGCCGGGCTCGCCGGCAGCTACCGGGTGGCAGTCTCGCGCGGCGCGACCTGGCTCACCAAGTTCCTGTTCCCGCGCCGGCTGCACGGCATCAGCGACCCGATGAGCGGCTTCTTCGCGATCCGGCGCAGCGCGGTCACGGCGGAGGTGCTGAAGCCGCTCGGCTACAAGATCCTCCTCGAACTCGCCGTACGGAGCAGGCCGCGCGGGGTCGCCGAGGTGCCGTTCGTCTTCCAGGACCGGTTCGCGGGCGAGTCCAAGTCGAGTGCGCGGGAAGGCTTCCGCTTCCTGCGTCATCTGGTCGGCCTGCGCACCTCCTCGCCCGTCGCCCGCATGGTCGCCTTCGGCCTGATCGGCGCCTCGGGCTTCGTGCCGAACCTGGTGGGCCTGTGGGCGCTGACGGCGCTCGGCCTGCACTACGTCCCCGCCGAGATCCTCGCCAACCAGTTCGGCGTCGCCTGGAACTTCCTGCTCATCGAGCAGCTGCTGTTCCGCGACCGGCGTATGCACCGCCGCTGGTGGGACCGGGTGGGCCGGTTCGCGCTGCTGGCCAACGCCGACCTGGTGCTGCGCATCCCGCTGATCGCGGTGTTCGTCGACCGGTTCGGGATGGGCGCCCTGACCGCCACCGCGCTCGCGCTGGTGACGACGTTCGTCCTGCGCTTCGTCGGGACCGAAGCGCTGGTGTACCTCCCGCGTCGCGGGGTTCGAACTGCCGCAAGGAGAGCCGTGTGAACAAGCACCGCAGGAGAACCGCGCTGGTCGGGGTGGGCGCCCTGACCGCCGGGCTGCTCCTCACCTCGCCCCAGTCCGCCGAGGCCGCCAACCTCGTCCAGAACGCGGGCTTCGAGACGGCCGGTACGGACGGCATGCCGTACTGCTGGGAGAAGTCCGGCTGGGGCGACAACGACTTCAGCTTCGAGACGACGGCCGACGCCCACTCCGGTGGAAAGGCCATGAAGGTCACGCTCACCCGACGCGTCGACGGCGACCGCAAGGCGCTGATCACCGAGTCGACGCAGTGCGCGCCGGTGGTGTCGGCGCGCAAGCAGTACGACCTGGCGCTCTGGTACAAGTCGACCACGCCCGACACCGCGGTCACGCTGTTCCGGCACGACGCGACGGCGGGCTGGCAGTACTGGACCGACCTCAAGACCCTTGACATGGCCGCGAACTGGACCCGGGCGAGCGTGCGCACGCCTGAGGTCCCGGCCGGCACCGACCGCATCACCTGGGGCGTCTCGGTGTACGGCACCGGCTCGGCGACCACCGACGAC
This sequence comes from Streptomyces sp. NPDC002619, assembly GCF_042889305.1. Taxonomy (NCBI): domain Bacteria; kingdom Bacillati; phylum Actinomycetota; class Actinomycetes; order Kitasatosporales; family Streptomycetaceae; genus Streptomyces; species Streptomyces sp. NPDC002619. The sequence goes on from NZ_JBIAQV010000001.1 coordinate 575,693, forward strand.
TACACCATGGAGCAGGTCCCCGACACGCTCCCGCCCGCCCAGTGCACCGGCACGAACGACCAGTGCACGAACGGCAGTTGGTCGGTGCTGCCGACGCAGAACCCGGTCCGTTCCATGCACTCCGTCGTCCTCAACAACGGCAAGGTGCTGCTGATCGCCGGGTCCGGAAACAGCGAGGAGCAGTTCAACGCGGGGACCTTCACTTCCGCGGTCTACGACCCGGCGGGCGGCACCTACAAGGTCATCCCGACGCCGAAGGACATGTTCTGCGCCGGGCATGTCCAGCTCCAGGACGGGCGCGTGCTCGTGATGAGCGGCAACAAGGCGTATCCGGTCGCGGGCGGTCACGGTTACGAGGGCTTCAAGGACTCGTACATATTCGACCCGGTCACCGAGACGTACAGCAGGACCAACGATCTGAACGACGGCCACTGGTACCCCTCGGCGACCGAGCTGGGCAACGGTGACGTCATCTCCTTCGGCGGCCTGCGCGAGGACTCGACCGGCTCGGTCACCGCCGAGCTGTGGTCGGAGGCCCAGCAGCAGTGGCTGCCGCTGTGGCAGGTCAACCAGACCTGGTCGTACTGGGGTCTGTACCCGTCGATGATCCTGATGCAGGACGGCCGCCTCTTCTACTCGGGCAGCCATGTCTTCGGCAACAACATCCCGGGCACCGGCAGCGCGATCTACGACTACGGCGCCAACACGATCACGCAGATCCCGGGCCTGCAGAACAAGGACGGGCGGGACCAGTCGGCGAGCGTGCTGCTGCCCCCCGCGCAGGACCAGCGGGTCCTCACGATCGGCGGCGGCAACATCGACTCCAACCCGGATGCGGGCCGGCTGACCGACGTGATCGACCTCAAGGACGCCAACCCGGCGTACGTCGCCGGCCCGCCGCTCCCACAGGGCACCGTCGACCTCGGCAACGGCCCGCAGCCCGAGACCGGCGCCCAGGGCAAGATGTACGTCTCCGCCGTGCTGCTGCCCGACGGCAAGGTCCTGGAGACCGGCGGCGCGCTGCACAACCGCGCCAACCCGGTGTACGAGTCCTCGATCTACGACCCGGCCACCAACGCCTTCGACCCGGTGGCCGCCGACCCCGAGGCGCGCGGCTACCACTCCTCCTCGTTCCTGCTGCCCGACGGCCGGGTGATGTCGACCGGCGACAACCCGGGCAACGGCACCTGGAACCACAACGTGTCGATCTACACCCCGCCCTACCTCTACAAGGGCACCCGGCCGACGATCACCTCGGTCATCGACAGCGAGTGGGTCTACGGCGACACCCAGCGGATCACGGTCGACCGGCCCATCGCCAAGGCCGAGCTGATCCGCCCGGCCGCGGTCACCCACTCCTCCGACCCGAACCAGCGGTTCGTCGATCTGCCGCTGACCGTCGACGGCAACAACGTCGACCTGAACGTGACGAGCAACCCCAACCTGGCCCCGCCCGGCTGGTACATGCTCTTCGCGGTCGACGCCAACGGGGTCCCGTCGGTGGCCAAGTGGGTGCACTTGCAGGGCCCGGCCGCGCTGAGCGCCGCCGACGCCTCGGCCCACGTCCATTCCTTCGCCGACTCCCTGGAGGGCAAGGTCGCCACGGCCGGCAAGAAGAAGACGTCGCAGAAGGTGAGCACCACGATCTCCGGCTGCGACCGGCACTACGGCTCGATCAACGTCTGCGTGCCGACCGTCTTCCCGCCCGAGGTGAAGAAGACCACGGCCGCCCGCTGCACCTGGCTGAAGCAGAACGACTACGGCCGGCTGAAGGTCAACGGCAAGGACGATCCGCTCGGCCTCGACCGCAACAGGGACGGAATCGCCTGCGGAAAGGGTGATGTGACGAAGCGTTAGTGGCCGGGATCAGCTCCGGCCGGCGATCTCCGCCAGGGCGCGCTCCACGATGGCCTCCAGCTGTTCGTGGTGCGCGCCCTTCCAGTACGCCCGCCCACACTCGGTGCACTGCGCGAAGACGTCGTACGACCGCTGCGTGCCGCCCTTGAGCTGGTCGGCCACCTCGTCCTTGGTGGCGTCCTTCAGCAGGCCGTTGCAGGCGGTGCACCGGGTCCAGGGGCGCAGGTCGGGCGCGAACCGGTCGAGGACGTCGCGGAGTTGGTCCTCGGGGCTGGTGCTGTAGACATAGCCGCCCGCCCACAGTTCGCGGCGGCGCAGCAGACCGCGGTCGCGGCTGAGCATGACCCGCTTCTCGGCGGCCGACCGGGCGGCGAGGGCCGGGTCGCCGATGTCCATCGACTCGTACGCCGTGTCCACGCCGAGCAGGCGCAGCCGGCGGGCGAGGGTGCCGAGGTGGACGTCGAGGAGGAAGCGCAGGGGAGCGCCGGGCACCCGCTGGGGGCGCTCGACCGCCCGGACGCTCACGCTCTCGCCGGCCGCCGGGACGTGCGACACCGGGACCTCGCGGCCGTCGACGATCAGTGCGCCGACCTCGGTCAGCGGGACGCCGAGGGACTCGACGACGTGGCCGAGGGTCGAGACGCCGTCGGTGGCGAGCGGGGTGGCGCCCCGGCGCCGGGCGTGCGGCACGAACAGCCGCAGCTCGGCGGCGACTTCGACGTGGATCTCGGGACCGTTCACCTGGCCAGGATGGCACGGCGAGGCGGGCGGGACCTCAGGGTTTTCGGGCGGTCAGGCCCTCGGCGAGGACGTCGAGGGCGCGGTCGACGAGATCCGTGAGGTCGTCGCGGTGGCCGTTCTCCGCCCAGTACAGGGACGCCTCCATCAGGCCGCCGATCAGCGACATCGCATAGACCCGGACCTCCAGACCCTGCGGGTCCCGGCCGGTGCGCTCGCCGATGATCTGGCAGAGCATCCGGCCGGTGACCGACATGCTCTCCATCACCCGGGAGCGCACCGTGGGCACCTCCACCGTCAGCCGGGTGCGCAGCCGGGCCACCTCGGGGTCGTCGTCGACGCCCAGCCGGACGGCCTTGCGCATCACGTACCGCAGGGAGTCCGGCCAGGGCTCGCCGGCGGGCCGGGCGCGCAGCTCCTCCATGAGGATCGCGTCGTACTCGTCCGTGAGGACGATGTCCTCCTTGGTCGGGAAGTAACGGAAGACGGTCGACGGCGACACCTCGGCCCGGTCGGCGATCTGCTCGATCGTCGTGGCGTCGTAGCCCTGCTCCTCGACCAGGGCGTACGTCGCCGCGCGGATCGTCTCGCGGGTCTTGATCTTCTTCCGCTCGCGCAGGCCGAGTTGCGGGCGGTCGGTGGGGGAGGAGGTGCGGGCCGTCATGCCGCTCATTGTCCGGCATGGGCCTCGGAGTCGGCCACGGCCAGGTCGGCGCTCGTGAGCGGCTCGTCCGGGGACGGCGCGGTCTCGGCGGCGCGTACGGCCGGGGTGCTGGGCAGGAGCGCGGCGGCCAGCAGGGCCGAGACGAGCGCCGCGACGCCGCAGACCAGCAGGACCAGGCCCATGCCGTGGACGTACGCGCTGTCCGCCGAGGCCGCGAGGTGGGCCGAGCCCGGCCCAGCGACGAGGTGCGCGGCGACCACGGAGTCCCCGGCGACGTCGGCGGCCTTCGTGGGCAGCCCGGTGACGTCGAGCCGGTCGCGGAAGACGCCCGCGAGCAGGCTGCCGAGCAGGGCGATGCCGATGGCGCCGCCCACCTGCCGCAGGATCATGAGCAGCCCTCCGCCTCCCCCACTGCCTTGAGGGCGTGGGGGTGCCCCAGCCGGTGCGGTCGGCGGGCAGGGCGGCGAGGGCCCACCAGCGGCGGGCGTCGGGGGTGGGGGTGACAGATTGAGTGACAGTAGCCGTGAAATGAGAGTGGCTATCAAAATTTAGGCACTATCGATGGGGAGCTGATGTCAGGCAGAGAAGACTGGTGTCGGGCAATGAAAAGTGGCCACGGCTCGCAAGCCGTGGCCACTCGGACGAGGGAGGTGGGTTCACCCGTGCTGATACGCCACCAGTGAGATGCCGACGTAGTGCACGACGAACGCCGCCAGGGTGAAGGAGTGGAACACCTCGTGGAAGCCGAACCAGCGCGGTGACGGGTTCGGCCGCTTGATGCCGTAGATCACGCCGCCCGCGCTGTAGAGGAGTCCGCCCACGATGACCAGCACCAGGACGGCGATGCCGCCCGTGCGCATGAAGTCCGGCAGGAAGAAGACGGCCGCCCAGCCCATCGCGATGTAGCAGGGGGTGTAGAGCCAGCGAGGGGCGCCGACCCAGAAGACGCGGAAGACGATGCCCGCGGCCGCTGCGGCCCAGATGCCCCACAGCAGCCACTGCCCCTTGGTGCCGGGCAGGAGCAGCAGGGTCAGCGGGGTGTATGTGCCCGCGATGATCAGGAAGATGTTGGCGTGATCGAGTCTGCGCAGGACGCCGTCCATGCGCGGGCTCCAGTTGCCCCGGTGATAGAGGGCGCTCACGCCGAAGAGTAGGCAGGCTGTCAGGGCGTACACCCCGCAGGCGATCCGGCCCCGACTCGAGTCGGCGAGAGCGGTGAGGATCAGACCTGCGACGAGTACGGCAGGGAACATCCCGAGATGCAGCCAGCCGCGGAGCTTGGGCTTGATCTGGTGCGGCGGGGAGGGCGCCACGGGTTCGCCGGCGGCGGCCGGCCGGTCCGTGGGCGCGTCGGGGGCGGGCGCTGTCATGTCCGGCATGCTACCTACGGAACCGTAAGTTGCGGATGAGCGCGACTCGATGCCCCCTGGAGAGTGGCCATCCTCTCATGGGCCCCAACTCAAAAAGACCTTCAGGCGAACGCCATGTGCACGTAAAGAAGCGCAGGGAGAGCCCGTGATCGTGGCCTTCCTCACGCCGCTCAGTTGTGAGGCCCTCTGGACATATGCGCAGTGGCGTCGGATGATCAAATGAGTGCGGTCGGCACCGGATGAGCGCGCAGCAGCGTCCGGGCCGCAGCCCCCACGGGGCAACGAAGTACATATCAGGACAAAATCCCTCACCTAGGAGCAACCGTGGCGCGCGACATCGCGGCTCCCCCCGTCGTTCCCACCACCCACCAGGAACTGATCTCGTGGGTCAACGAGATAGCCGAACTGACGCAGCCGGACAGCGTGGTCTGGTGCGACGGATCCGAGGCCGAGTACGAGCGGCTGAGCGAGGAACTCGTCGCCAAGGGCACCTTCAAAAAGCTCGACCCGATCAAGCGCCCCCACTCCTACTACGCGGCCTCCGACCCGACCGACGTCGCGCGCGTCGAGGACCGCACCTTCATCTGCTCCGAGAAGGAGGAGGACGCCGGCCCGACCAACCACTGGATGGCCCCCGCCGAGATGCGCGAGGTCTTCACCGGTGACAAGGGCGTCTTCCGAGGCTCCATGCGCGGCCGGACCATGTACGTCGTCCCCTTCTGCATGGGCCCCCTCGGCTCGAAGCTCTCCGCGGTCGGCGTCGAGATCACCGACTCCGCGTACGTCGCCGTCTCCATGCGCACCATGACGCGCATGGGCAAGGCCGTCCTCGACGAGCTGGGCAGCGACGGCTTCTTCGTCAAGGCCGTCCACTCGGTCGGCGCCCCGCTGGAGGAGGGCCAGGCGGACGTCCCGTGGCCCTGCAACCGGACCAAGTACATCTCGCACTTCCCCGAGACCCGCGAGATCTGGTCCTACGGCTCCGGCTACGGTGGCAACGCCCTGCTCGGCAAGAAGTGCTACGCCCTGCGCATCGCCTCCGTCATGGCCCGCGACGAGGGCTGGCTCGCCGAGCACATGCTGATCCTCAAGCTCACCCCGCCCACCGGTCAGTCGAGGTACGTCGCCGCCGCCTTCCCGAGCGCCTGCGGCAAGACGAACCTCGCCATGCTGGAGCCCACGATCTCCGGCTGGACCGTGGAGACCATCGGCGACGACATCGCCTGGATGCGCTTCGGCGAGGACGGCCGCCTGTACGCGATCAACCCCGAGGCCGGCTTCTTCGGCGTCGCGCCCGGCACCGGTGAGCACACCAACGCCAACGCCATGAAGACGCTGTGGGGCAACGCGGTCTTCACCAACGTCGCGCTCACCGACGACGGCGACGTGTGGTGGGAGGGCATGACCGAGGAGGTGCCCGCGCACCTGACGGACTGGAAGGGCAACGACTGGACTCCGGCGTCCGAGACCCCGGCCGCCCACCCCAACGCCCGCTTCACCGTCCCCGCCTCGCAGTGCCCGATCATCGCGCCCGAGTGGGAGGACCCCAAGGGCGTGCCGATCTCGGCGATCCTCTTCGGCGGCCGCCGCGCCAGCGCCGTCCCGCTGGTCACCGAGTCCCTCAGCTGGAACCACGGCGTCTTCCTCGGCGCCAACGTCGCCTCCGAGAAGACCGCCGCCGCCGAGGGCAAGGTCGGCGAGCTGCGCCGCGACCCCTTCGCGATGCTGCCCTTCTGCGGCTACAACATGGGCGACTACATGGCCCACTGGATCGACGTGGCCAAGGACAAGGACCAGTCCGAGCTGCCGAAGATCTACTACGTCAACTGGTTCCGCAAGAACGACGAGGGCAAGTTCGTCTGGCCGGGCTTCGGCGAGAACAGCCGCGTCCTGAAGTGGATCGTGGAGCGCCTGGACGGCAAGGCGGAGGGCGTCGAGACCCCGATCGGCATCCTGCCGACCCGCACCGCCCTCGACACCAACGGGCTCAAGCTGGCCGACTCCGATCTCGACCTCCTCCTCACGGTCGACAAGGAGATCTGGCGCGAGGAGGCCGCGCTGGTCCCCGAGCACCTCAACACCTTCGGCGACCACACGCCGAAGGAGCTGTGGGACGAGTACCGGGCCCTGGTGCAGCGCCTGGGCTGACCCGCCCCCGAAAACTCCGCGGCCGGCACGGATGCCCTGACCAGTGATCGTCACGGCCGGCCGCGGTGCACACCGGCGAGGCCCCGCACAACGGCGTGCGGGGCTGTGGGCCCGCCGCCGTCCACCCCGTCCGCCCCGACGGAAAGGGACGGCGACGGGCCCTCGCCCGTGCCCCCTTGATCAGAGATCTTCACGGCTGTTTGATGTTCATCACGGGTGCCTCACTTGGCACCCAACTCAGCCTGTGGGGGGCACAGTTGAATACAGCACACCGTCCCAGACGCCTCGCGGCCGGCATCCTCGCCGCCGCACTCGCAGGGACCGGCCTGACGGTCGCCGCCGCGCCCGCCGCACAGGCGGCGGCGTACGACGCGGTCGCCAAGCTGCCCATCTCGTCCTACTCGGCGCTCGCGGTCGACTCCGTGCACGCGCGTGTGTACGTCGCCGACAGCAACATCGGCAGTTACTACAACCAGGGCATCATCGCCGTCTACAGCTTCGACGGCGCCCTGGTCCGCACGATCACCACATCGCACCACGTCTCCGGACTCGCGCTCAGCGCCGACAGCTCCTTCCTCTACGTCGGCGCGCGCGACCAGCTCCTGAAGTACGACACCACCACCTACGAGGTCGCCGGCGTGGTGTACGTCGCCACCGACACCTGCGGTGGCAGCGGCGCCTTCTCCGGCGGAAAGGCGTACTTCACCGTGGCGTACGCGGGCTACACCTCGCAGTGCGACACCGCGCTGAGCGAGCTGGACTCCTACGACGGCACCGGCGCGGCACGCACCGATTGGTACGACTACGGCAGGCTCCAGCTGGAGGGCGGTCCCGGCGACCGGATGGCCATGGGCCAGCCGCTCAACGCGCAGGCGACCGACCCCTACCTCGGGGTGTTCGACACCAGTGGCGGAAGTCCGGTCAAGGTCGCCTCCCGCCGGTTCGCCGACGCCGACGGCAAGGGCGCGCTGAACTTCAAGGACGTGTCGTTCTCCGCCGACGGCAGCAAGGTCGCCGTCGCCGACGCCTCCTACGGCACCCGGCTGCTCAACACCGACGACCTCTCGGACGCGGCGACCGGCTACCCGGCGCTCCCGGCCGGCGCCACCGCCAGCTCGGTCGCCTTCAGCGGCGACGGAAAGTACCTGGCGCGCGGCGCGGCGGCCACCGGCTCCACGCCCGACCTGCTGCTCCAGCCCGCCGACCCCGCCGACTCCACGGCTCCGCTGGAGTTCGTCTTCGAGGGCGCTCTCGACGGCGACCGGGTCGCCCCGCGCGGCATGGAGTGGGCGGCCGACGGCTCCCGGCTCTTCGCGGTCACCACCAACGCGGCCGGCAGCCAGTTCTGGCTGCACATCATCCAGCCCCCGGCCATCCAGTACGACGTCCGACTCTTGGCCGGTCTCACCCACAGCCCCGCCCAGGCGGTCGCGGGCGAACCGCTGTCCGTGCGCGGCAAGTTGGAGTTCGACGGTCCCGCGCCCGGCACCCCGCTGAAGGTCACGGCGACCCGCACGGACGCGAACGGCGTCCACGACCTGGGCACCGCCACCGTCAAGGAGGACGGCACCTTCACGGTCCTCGACGAGCCGGACCTCGTCGGCGACGCCACGTACACGGTGTCCTACCTCGGCGACCTGACCCACCGGCCCGCCACCGACGTCGTCCACACCGTGTCCGTGGCCAAGGCGCCGACCTCGATCGCGCTCACCGCCCCGGCGCAGGCGACGCTCGACGGCGTCCACCTCACCGGCACCTTCACCGCGCAGGGCAAGGCACTGCCGGACCGGGCGGTGCTGAAGGTCGTACGCACCGACAAGCTCGGCACGGGCACGCTCTCGTCGGTGACCGTCGCCGCGGACGGCACGTTCACCATCGACGACATCCCGCGCGCCCGGCGCGACGTGACGTACACGGTGAGCTGGCCGGGCGACGACCTGCACGAGGCGTCCGAGGCCTCGGTGACGGTCAACGTCACGCGCTGATCCCGCCGCTCCCGCCCCGCTCCTCCAGATACCGGGTGTGGGACTCCTGGCGGCGGGCCTCGGTCTCCCGCAGGTCCGCCGCCAGCCGCTCGGCCTCGGCCCGGAGTAGGCCCAGCTGGCGCTCCAGATGCCGCTCCGGGGGTTCCTGCCCCGGGGCCAGCCGGGTCCACCAGCGGGTCCGTACGAAGGTGTCGACCGCCTCCGGAAGGTCCTGCCGTACGACCCGGGAGAGCGTGTGCACGCCCTCCGGGTCCTGGGCGAGCAGCTCGGTGCCCCAGCCCGGGTCCAGCAGGGCCGTCAGCAGCTCGGTCAGCTCGGTGAGCCGGCCCGCGGCGGCCGGCGGCAGTTCCACGTCGGCGAGATAGCCGCCCAGCTTCTCGAAATCGGCTCGCACCGCGCCGAGTTGGGCCGACGGGTCGGGAAAGTCCGGCAGCGCGGGCCGCTCCGGCGGGGCGATCAGCGCGCCCGCGCCGTACAGCCCCGCCACGACGACCGGCCAGTACGGGCCCGCGACGCCCGCGAAGGTCAGCGCCAGGCCGGCCAGCCCGCAGGCGGCGCCTGTCAGGTTCTTGCGGGACTCCAGGTAGCCCAGGACCTTACTGGTAGCCACGGATCTCCTCGAAGGCGCCGTCGAGCGAGCCCTGCCGGGCGTCGAAGAGACGGCCGCCGGTCAGGTCGGCGATGTGCTGCAGCTCCGCTTGGTCGGAGTCGCCGAAGAGGATGGGGAAGACGGGCGTCTCCCGCTGGGCCAAGGTGAGTCCGCGGTAGAAGGCGTCGAAGTCCCCGGGCTTGACGCCGGTCGTGTTCTCGCCGTCCGTCATCAGCACGATCGACGTGAACGTGTCCTCGCCGCCGCCCAGATGCTCGTACGCCTTCTGAAGCGACGTGTAGATCGCCGTGTTGCCGTCCGCGGTCAGCGCGTCGGTGTCCTGACGGATCGCCTTCAGACCGCTCTGCGGGTCGGAGGGGCTGACGACATGGGTGCGGACGCTCTTCACGTCCGACCCGAACGGCATCAGCGTGACCTCCTCACGCTGCCGGAAGTCCCCGGTCAGCCTGGTGAGGGCCTTCTTCAGCCGCTCCAGGCGGTCGCCCTCCATCGAGCCCGAGGTGTCGAGGACGTACACCGTCCGCGAGGGCCGGCGCAGCTTGTTCTCGTACGAGTCGAGCAGCCCGTCGGCGACGGAACGGCTGCCGGGGAAGGGGAGTTCACGCCGTCGGCTCGTGTCGAGGCCGGCCGCGGGCCGTACCGAGGGGACGACCGGGCGGCGGTGCGTGCGCTCGGTGATCAGCTTCTGCAGGGACTCGCTGCGCAGCGCCTCGGTCAGCCTGCGGACGTCATCACGGGTGCCGGCGCTGCTCGCGGCGAGGGTGGAGATCGGGTAGTCGGCGGTGATCACGCCGTCGCGGGGGCGGATCACGGTGAGGCCGGGGATGCCCTTGAGGACGGACTCGTAGTTGAGCAGCGCGTCGACGTTGCCGCGCCGCTTGTACGCCAACGCCAGCCAGCCCGACGAACCCGAGGTCAGCTTCTGCCCCTTGAAGAACTCCTTCAGCCTCGGCGTCGCCTTCGCCACGTCCGCGTCGGTGAGGGCGGACTGGGCGCCGGAGAGCGCGGAGGCCACCGAGACCAGCGTGGAGAAACCGGAGTTGGAGCGCGCCGGATCAGTCATGCCGTACGTCAGCTTCCCGTCCTGCACGGCCTGCTCGATCTGGGACCAGGTGACGTCCTCGGGCTTCCAGTGCAGCCGGGCGACCGCCTCCGTCCTGACGCCGATCGCGACCGGGCTCGACATGACCGGCGTCTCGGACACGATCTTCTTCGCCGCGTCCGGGCGCAGCCGCAGATAGTCGTCGGACGACAGCCACAGCGCGTCGTACGCCTTGTCGGCCCTGCCCTTCGCGACCAGGTCGACCGCGTCGAGGGTGCCCATGTAGGTGGGCTTGACCGTGATACCGGTGTCCTTCTGCACCTGGTCCAGGACCGGCGCCATGTCGCTCAGTTCGCTGGAGGCGAGGACGCGCAGGGTGCCGGGCACCGGCTTGGCGTCCTGCGGCTTGTCGTCGTGCTCCTGGGCGGACGTGCAGGCGGTCAGCAGGGCGGCGGTCGCCGCGAGGACGGCGAGGCGTCGTCTCACGCGAGGCCTCCGTCCAGGGCGCCACGGGACCGGCTGCGCTCCAAGTAGGCGCTGGCGTTCTGGAGTTCGGAGGTGAGGCTCTCGACGGTCGTCGCCATCGCCTCGGTCGCCTGGACCTTGTACGTGTCGATCGCGTCCAGGGTCCGGTAGATCTGCTGGAAGGCGTTGCGCAGCGTCTCGGCGCCCACGGCAGGGTCGGCGGCGATGCGCTGGATCTCCCCGCTCTGCGTGGCGAGCATCTCCGCGTTGCCGCGGATCAGATCCTCGGTGGTCCCGCGCAGGGCGTTTACCTGCTCGACGACCTTCTTCTGGTTGTCGAGGGCCGAAGCCAGCATCACGGAGATCCGCAGCGCCGACACGGTCGTCGTGGCCGCGCGGTCGACCCCCTTGATCAGCTCGTCGTTGTTGCGACGTACGACGTCCATGGCGAGGTAGCCCTGCGCGCACACCGCGAGCTGCGTCAGCAGGTCCTGGTGCTTCTGCCGGACCGGGAAGAGCACGTCCGCGCGCATACTGTCGGCCTGCTGCGGATCGCCCGCCTCCACCCCGGCGACATGCTGCTCGACCGCCTTGTCCAGGGCCTCGGTCAGCACCACGTACTCCTGGAGCTTGCCCATGGTCTCCCACAGGCGCACCCGCTCGGTCTGCAACGCCGCGTTGTCGCGCCGCAGTTCGTCCTGGCCGCCGCGCAACGAGCCCACGATCTTGTTCAACGTGCCCTGCGCGGAGGCGTACTTGGCGACGTGGTCGCGCAGTCTGTTGCCACCCGGCAACTTGGACAGGAACTTGCGCCCCTTGCTCGCGGGCAGATCACGCGGGTCCAGGTCCTCGACGACCCGCCGGAGTTCGACGAGCGATCCGGCGACCTGCGCCTGCGCGTCCCCGCCCTTGCTCGGCAGACTGCGCACCGTGCGCTCCAGCATCCGGTTGGACTGCTGGGTCGCGGTCCGCATCTCGCCTGCGCCCAGGTTCGTGATCTCGCCGACCTTGCCGGCGAACTCGGGCGAGCGGGCGTCGAGGGAGGCGAGCCCCTGAACGTATTCGGAGGCCTTGCGCGCCATGTCCGTACGCACGCTGTCGTCCACCGGGACGAGCGCGCCGGCCTTCTCCTTCGGCACGGGCGCGACGGCCTCGGGCGGTGTGAGCGTGAACACGTCGTCCCCGCTCAGCGTGTGCCCACTGGTGTTCTGACTGATGTTGTAACTGGTCATTCCTGCTGTCCCCCCGTCAGCCGCGCGCTCGGCGCGCCATCTCGTGCAGCACCGCGGAGGTGGGCACGGGCGCCTGCCGGACGCCGGTCCGTGTCTGGTTGAGGTACGAGGTGTACGGGGCGGTGGCCGCCTTGAACTCGGCGGTGTCGCCCGCCGGCCGGAAGCCGTGCCGCACGGCCAGCCGACGCAACGCCGGGTCGGTGGTGAGGAGTTCACCCAGGTCGCGGCCCTCCTGGGTGAGCGGTACGACCGTGTGGTCGCTGGTGGCCGTGGTGTCCGGGTAGAGGACGGTGAGGTCGCCGGGGTCCTGCTTGCCGATCAGCAGCGAGGCGACCTGGGACTCGTACACCAGGACCAGCGGGTTTCCGGCACCGCTGACGAAGTCCCGGAAAGGCGCGTCCGAGCTGGACTGCTGGGCGCCCTGGACGCTGATCAGCTTGCGCATCAGGGGCGCGTTGCGGTCGACGTCGGCGTTGTTCGCGACGACCTTCCCGCCCTGGGCGACGTAGGAGGCGGCGGCGAGGTAGAGGGCGCCGGAGTTGGAGGTCTCCGGGTCGGTGCTGGCGATGTAGACCGTGCCGGTCAACTCCCCGTATTTGTTGCTCCCCTTGAGCTGCTGCCAGGTCCGGTCGTGCCGGGCGGCGTCGAGGTACGCGCTCATCTTGAGCAGGCCCCGGTGCTGGTCCAGGGTCGCCAGGCCGTTCGCGGCGAGCACCTGGGCGGCGCTGCGGTGGGCGACGACGACGAGCGGGGAGTAGAAGGGCCTCGGGAGCGGCTGCCGCACGTGGTACTTGGCGGCGATCGCGTCCGCGGGTGCCTGGCTGGAGGGGAAGGCGAGGTCGAACCCCTTGAGGTCGAGACCTTCCATGGCCCAGGACCCGGAGGTCTCCGTCTTCACGGTGTAGCCCTTGGCGGCGAGGGCCTTCACCACATCCGGATCGGCGAAGAAGTCGGCCTTCTCCGAGCCGATCACCGCGCGCACGGTCTTCGTTGCCGTGCCCTTGTCCCCGTCTTGCCGGCCTGCGACGACGGCAGCCACCACTCCGCCGATCAGCAACACAGCGAGGACTATTCCTGCGATACGTCTCACGCGGTGGAGCGTGCTCCCGGAACCCAACATTCCGTGCCGGTGAAGGTGAACAGGGAGTGACGGACCGTTCCCGTTATGCAACGGGAATCAACCACTCCGGAAGTGGGACGAGTGAAGTGGGACGAGTATGGCAACCCGGTCCGCGCGTCGCTGCGGGTGCACGCGGACCGGGGCCGATCGGGGGACCCCCGGAGGGGCCGAGCGGTATTGGCGAACTCCTGTGCGGTACCGCGCCCCGCCAGGGGTGCGGGGCGGTGTCGATATGCGGCTGCGCCGCGGGGCGCGACCAGCCCCTACCGGCCCGCGGGTTCGTCACCGCTCTTCCAGCGGAGCGCTCAGTGGGCCGCGCTGAGTTCCTTCGGCTCGCTCAGTGCGGCGGAATGCGCGTCCATGCGTTCGGCCGCGAGGATCGCCGCCGTCGTGTCGGCGCGCGAGGCGGCGACGACGAGGGCACGGCCCGCGAGGGTGTGCGCCCGCTGGTGCAGGGCCGCCGTGCGCGGGTCGGTCGGGGCGCCGGACGCGCGGACCGGCGTACGTCCTCCCCTCAGCCGGGTCACCTGTTCGGTGAGCCGCGCGGCCGCCGCGTCCAGGTCGGACGACGGCGTCAGCGCACGCATTTCGTCGGTGACGGCGAGCAGCGCCGCGAGGTGTCCCGCGAGCTGGATGTCCAGCTCCTCCTCGCGCGAGCGGTGGGGGAAGTCGGAGGGGGTGCCGGCCATCGCGGGGTGGACGGACCTGCGGTCAGGCCCGGTGCGGTTCGGTTCGTACATGGGAGATGGCCTCCTGTGCTCTGACAGGAAGCCATCCTAGCTTAGATTTCGTCTAAAGTTGAGCGCTGCCACGGAGCGGGGTCCGCCGGCTACGGCCGGCCGCCGTCACGGCTGGCTGTAGCCGTCCAGGAAGGTGCCCATTCGGGTGACCGCGTCCCGCAGATCCCCGACCGTCGGCAGCGTCACCACGCGGACGTGGTCCGGTTCCGGCCAGTTGAAGCCGGTGCCCTGCACGACCATGATCTTCTCCTGGCGCAGCAGGTCGAGGACCATCTGCCGGTCGTCCTTGATCTTGAAGACCTTCGGGTCCAGGCGCGGGAAGAGATACAGCGCCCCCTTCGGCCGTACGCACGTCACACCCGGGATCTGCGTCAACAGCTCGTAGGCGACGTCCATCTGCTCCTTCAGTCGCCCACCTGGCAGCACCAGGTCGTTGATCGTCTGACGTCCGCTCAGCGCGGCCACCACCCCGTGCTGGCCGGGCATGTTCGCGCACAGCCGCATGTTCGCCAGGATCGTCAGACCCTCGATGTAGGAGTCGGCGTGCGCGCGCGGACCGGAGATGGACATCCAGCCCACCCGGTAGCCGGCCACCCGGTACGCCTTCGACATGCCGTTGAAGGTGAGCGTCAGCAGGTCCGGGGCGACCTTGGCGGTCGGGGTGTGGGTGGCGCCGTCGTAGAGGATCTTGTCGTAGATCTCGTCCGAGCAGACCAGCAGATTGTGCCGGCGGGCGATGTCGGTGAGGCCCTTGAGCATCGCCTCGTCGTAGACCGCACCCGTCGGGTTGTTCGGGTTGATGATGACGAGCGCCTTGGTGCGGTCGGTGACCTTGCGCTCGATGTCGGCGAGGTCGGGCATCCAGTCGGACTGCTCGTCGCAGCGGTAGTGCACCGCCGTACCGCCGGACAGCGACACCGCGGCCGTCCACAGCGGGTAGTCCGGCGCCGGTACGAGGACCTCGTCGCCGTCGTCCAGCAGGCCCTGCATCGCCATCACGATCAGCTCGGAGACGCCGTTGCCGACGAAGACGTGCTCGACGTCCGTCTCGATGCCGATGGTCTGGTTGTGCATGACGACCGCCCGGCGCGCGGCCAGCAGGCCCTTCGCGTCGCCGTAGCCGTGCGCGGTGGACACGTTGCGGAGGATGTCCTCGAGGATCTCGGGCGGGCACTCGAAGCCGAACGCCGCCGGGTTGCCCGTGTTGAGCTTGAGGATCCGGTGACCGGCCGCCTCGAGCCGCATCGCCTCCTCGAGCACCGGGCCCCGGATCTCGTAACAGACGTTGGCGAGCTTCGTCGACTGGATCACCTGCATGTCCGTGAGCTTACGGCCCGGTAACGCCCCTTGGGCCGTGTTTTCCACCACGTGAGACGGTGTGGTTTGGGCTGTTATCGCCGGTAGCTGTCCCCGGCACCCCCGCCGTACCTACACTTTCCCGCCATGCCCAGGCACGCTCAGTACGACAGCGGGGCGTCCGGCGAGCCCACAGGGGCGCCGAACGTCTATCACCCGCAGGCCGCACCGACCCCGGCGTACGACGAGTACGCCGATCCGGCGGCCGCGCACGGCTGGCAGAACGCGTATGACGAGACGCGTGAACTGCCGCCTGTTCCGGCCGACCTCCCTCCCGTACCGGCCGACCCGCCGACGGCCGACCTGTCGCCCGTTGGCATGCCCGTCGATCCGCCCGCCGCCGAGGGTCCGCAGGGGCGGGCCGCCGCGCGTCGGGCGCGGCAGGGGCGGGGTGCGGCGCAGCGGCGGCGGATCGTGATCGCCGCCGGGGCCGCGGGTGCCGCCGCGCTGGCCACCGTGATCGCCGGGTTCGCCTTCTCCGGGTCACCGTCCAGCGAGCAGCAGGGCGGGGCGAAGCACACCGGGACGAGTGCCGATGACTCCGGGGCGCCCGACGATGCCCGGTCGTCGACCGTGCCCTCCGCCACCGGCTCGCCGGTGAGCGGCGCGCCGACCGGCTCCGCGAGTGCGCGGCCCGGCACGTCGGCGAGCGCCGGCGCGGGGGGGCGGGGGAGCGGCGCGCCGGCGGCGAGTGCCACTGCCGGTGCCACGGTCCGCCCGTCGTCCAGTGCCACCACCGTCTCCGAGCCGAGCAGTCCCCCCACCCGTCCGGGGAACGGGCGGGGCAACCCCAAGCGCCCCAAGTAGCCGTAACGAGCGAAGAGTTGGCTATGCGGTCCGCGACGCGCGGATCGCATACGACTTCTTGCCGCCACCCCTCGCAGACATAAGAATGTGCATGACAAAGCGAGCGACCGGAAGATCTCCGGTCGCTCACGTCTGCAGAGGGGACCCCCACATGAACAAGCCTCTCCTTGCCACGCTCGCCGCCCTGGTGATCTCCGGGGCGGGCGCGGCACCCGCGGTCGCGGCTCCCGCCCCCGGGAAGGCGGCACCCGCGATCCAGGCCGTGAACTTCGCCGGTACTGTCTCGCTCAGCAACTGCTCCGGTTCCGTCGTCCGCTTCCCGGCCTCCGCGGACACCGACCCCGCGCTGGTGATGACGAACGGTCACTGCCTCGAGACCGGCTTCCCGGAGCCCGGCGAGGTCATCACCGGCCAGTCGTCCAGCCGCACCTTCGGCCTGCTGAACTCCGTCGGCACCAGGGTGGCCACACTCCGCGCCAACCAGGTCGTCTACTCGACCATGACGGACACGGACGTCACGCTCTACCGCACCACGACCACCTACGCGGCGATCAAGAACTCGTACGGCATCAACGCCCTGACGCTGCAGGACACGCATCCCACCACCGGCACCGCCATCACGGTCGTCTCCGGCTACTGGAAGCGCACCTACGCCTGCAGCATCGACGGGTTCGTGTACCGCCTCAAGGAGGGCGACTGGACCTGGAAGGACTCGGTCCGCTACACCTCCGCCTGCCAGACCATCGGCGGCACCTCCGGCTCCCCGGTGATCGACAACGCCACCGGCAAGGTCGTCGCCGTCAACAACACCGGCAACGAGGACGGCCAGCGCTGCACCGAGAACAACCCGTGCGAGGTCGACGCGAACGGCACCGTGACCGTCCGCCAGGGCATCAACTACGCCGAGGAGACCTACAACATCCCGGGCTGCTTCACCACCGGCAACCGCCTGGACCTCACCCTCAGCGGCTGCACCCTGCCCAAGCCGTAGCGCCCGCGCGCGATCACACCGGGGTCCGGCGGACCGACCGCCCCGCCAACACGTCCGTACGGCGTCCGTCCTCGATGACGAAGCGGCCGTCGACCAGGACGTAGGGAAGGCCGACGGGCAGCGCGCGCGGCCGCTCGAACGTGGACCCCGCCGCGACCGTCGCCGGGTCGAACAGGACCAGGTCCGCGCGGTGACCCTCACGCACCACCCCGCGGTCCGGCAGGCGCAGCCGGGCCGCGGGCCGCGAGGTGAGATGGGCGACGCACTCCTCCAGGGACAGCACGCCCAACTCCCGTACGTAGTGGCCGAGATACCGCGGGAACGTGCCGTACGCGCGCGGATGCGGCTTGGCGCCCCGCAGGATGCCGTCCGAGCCGCCGGTGTGCGCGCGGTGCCGCATGATCGCGCGGACGTTGTTCTCGTGGCCTACGTGCTGGAGGATCGTGGTGCCGAGGCGGTCCTCGACCAGCAGTCTGCGGGCTGTCGTCCACGGGGTCTCGCCGCGCAGGTCCGCCGACTCCAGGACCGTACGGCCGACATGGTCGCCGAGGGACGGTCCGCTCACGCCGGAGATCTCGATCGTGTCCCACTCCACGGGCACGCCGTGGCAGCCGTCGGAGCCGACGACCTCCAGGTGGTGCCGGATCCGCTCGGCGATCGCCTCGTCGGTGAGCCGGGCGAGGATCTCCTCCGGCCCGCCCTCGCTCGCCCAGCTCGGCAGCAGAGCGGCGAGGGTCGTGGAGCCGGGGGTGTACGGATAGGTGTCGAGGCTGATGTCCGACCCGGCGGCGAGCGCCTCGTCGAGCAGCGCGAGGAGTTCGGGCGCCCGGCCCTTGTTCACGCCGAAGTTCATGGTGGCGTGGGCGAGATGGAGCGCGCAGCCGGCCTCGCGGGTCAGCTCGACCATCTCCGCGTACGCTTCCAGCGCGCCCGCGCCGTACGAGCGGTGGTGCGGGCAGTAGTAGCCGCCGTAGCGGGCCACCACCCGGCACAGCTCGGTGAGTTCGGCGTCCCGGGCGTACATGCCGGGCGTATAGGTGAGCCCGGAGGACACGCCGACCGCGCCCTGCTCCAGGCCATCCGCGACCAAGTGCCGCATCCGGTCCAGCTCCTGGGGCGTGGCCGCGCGGTCCTCCCAGCCGACGGCGAGCGCGCGGACCGTGCCCTGCGGGATGAGATAGGCGGCGTTGACCGCGATGCCCCGGTCGAGCCGGTCCAGGTACTCGCCGACCGACCGCCAGTCGAAGTCGATGTCGTCGCCGTACCCGTTCCAGCCGGTGATCGCCCGGCGGACCTCCTCCAGCGTGCGGTCGTCGACGGGCGCGTACGACAGCCCGTCCTGGCCCACGACCTCCAGCGTCACCCCCTGCGCGGCCTTCGCGCTGTGGTCCGGGTCGCGCAGCAGGGCGAGGTCACTGTGGGCGTGCATGTCGATGAAGCCGGGCGCGAGGACCAGCCCCTCGGCATCCAACTCACGGGTCGCCGTAGGGCGTTGGCAGCCGGCTGCCGCCGCCTCCTGGACGATCGACACGATGCGCCCGGCGTCGACGACCACATCGGCGCGGTAAGCGGGCGCGCCCGTGCCGTCCACCACGTCGGCGTCCCGGATGACCAGGTCCTCCACGGCGGCGCCTCCTAGAAGAACGTACGGATGTAGTCGACGACGGTGCCGTCCGCCTCGGCCAGCGGGATCAGCTGCCACTTGTCGAACGACGTGCACGGGTGGGACAGACCCAGGCCGATCCAGTCGCCGACCTCCAGGTCCGCCTCGGGTCCGGTGCGCAGCCAGAGGTGCTGGTCCGACAGGGCGGTCGCCTCGATCCCGGCCGCCGGGTGCTCGGCTTCGCCCCGGCGCGCCACCCGGACCACGGGCAGATCGAGGTCGTACGCCGCGTCCCTCTTGCCCGCGTTGGCGAAGGCCTGCTCGGGGGAGGGGCGGGAGACGATCTGCGCCCAGAGCCGGAAGGCGGGCTCGAGGGCGCCCTCCTCGGGGACGCGGTTGAAGGGGGTCAGCCTGCGGTAGTGGACGTCGTCGTGCGAGACGTAGGCGCCCGAGCGGAGCAACTTCAGGACAGGGAGGGAGAGTTCGGGGATCTCGGTGAGGACGTCGGCGACCGCGTCGAACCAGGCGCTGCCGCCCGCGCTGACGATGATCTCGTCGGCGTCGGCGAACCGCCCGGCCTTGTCGAAGTCGACGGCGAGCGCGACCAGCCGCCGCAGCCACGCGTGCACCCTCTCCGGATCGGCCCGCGGCACCTCGCCCTCGTAGCCCGCGACCCCGACCAGCCGCAGTGTCGGCACGGCCGCCACCGCGTCCGCCACCGCCGCGCACTCGGCCTCGGTCCGCACCCCGGTACGGGCGCCCTCGCCGGCGCCCAGCTCGACGACGACGTCCACGGGCCGGACGGATCCCCGCAGCGCCGCGTCCATCAGCTCCACGCCGCGCACCGAGTCGACGTAGCAGACGAGGCGGAAGTCCGGGTCGGCGGCGAGTTCGGCGGCGATCCAGCGCAGGGCGGGGGCGTCGACGAGTTCGTTCGCGAGGAAGATCCGCTCGACGCCGAAGGCCCGCGCCACGCGAACCTGGTGCGGCACCGCGAGCGTGATGCCCCAGGCGCCGTGCTCGATCTGCCGCCGGAAGAGCTGGGGGGCCATGGAGGTCTTGCCGTGCGGGGCGAAGGCGAGGCCGTGCCGGGTCGCGTACGTCTCCATGAGCTTCAGGTTGTGCTCCAGCCGCTCGGCGGACAGCGCGAGCACGGGCGTGGCGAAGCCGTCGGTGAAGAGGTTGCGTCGCTGGGCGGCCAGCTCGGCGACGGTGAGCCCGTCGGCGTCCGGCGGGAGGCCCTTGAAGCGATGGTCGACGCGTTCCGCCGCCAGGCGGGCGAGTGCTTCGGTGCTGCTGCTCATGAAGCCTCCTGATCTGACCTGTTGCAGTGCTTGCAACAGTCATTGCGTATGTCGCTCACTGCTGTCTAACATCTCGGCCAGGCGGGGTCAACGGAGCCTTCGCACCCCCACCGAGGAGCTAGGACGATGGTGACCGACACGGGCCCCCGCAACGCCCCCAGCGTCGCGGACGGCGTGGACGTCGTGGACGTCGTCGCGCTCGGCGAGTCCATGGTCACGTTCGTCCCGTCAGGACCGGGCCGCCTCGCCGACGTACCGCGCTTCGAACGGGGCATCGGCGGCGCCGAGTCGAACGTGGCGTGTGTACTGGCGTCCGCCGGCCACGCGGTGCGCTGGGTCAGCCGGGTCGGCGCGGACGCCTTCGGCGACCATCTGCTGGCGGCGGTCGGGTCGTACGGGGTCGACGTGTCGTCGGTACGGCGGGATCCGGGGCGGCCGACGGGGGTGTACTTCCGTACGGCGGGGGACCGGGCGACGGATGCGCACGAGGTGGCGTACTACCGCGCCGGTTCGGCGGCCTCCGCGATGGACGTCGCCTCGGTGGACCTGACGGCGGCACGGGCGTGCCGCGTACTGCACCTGTCCGGCATCACGGCAGCACTGTCGGAGGGTTGTCTGACCCTGCTCCACGAACTGCTCCGCCCCGCTCCCGACCGCCCGCTGATCAGTTTCGACGTCAACTACCGGCCGGGATTGTGGCGCGACGACGAGGGCGGACGGGCGCTCCTGGAGCTGTCGCGTGCGGCGGACATCGTGTTCGTGGGGGAGGACGAGGCGAGGGAGGCGTGGGGGGTGACGGGGGGCCCTGAGGCGATCCGGGAGTTGCTGCCGGAGCCGGGGGTGCTGGTGGTGAAGGACGGGGCGCGGGGAGCGACTGCGTTCGAGCGTGCTCGTCTGTCCACGGGCAGTCGTGCCGCTGGGGCGGCGCCCGTCCCACAGAAGGCCGGCACCCGGTCAGCGCCGGGCCGCGCGACCCACCCCCGGCCCACCACAACCCCGGTCACCTTCGAACCCGCCCTCAACGTCACGGTCGTAGCAACAACCGGCGCCGGCGACGCCTTCGCCGCCGGCTTCCTCTCCGCCACCCTGCGCGGACTCCCGGTTGCCGCCCGCCTGCGGCACGGCCACCTCACGGCCGCGGCCGCTCTGACCGTCCCCGGTGACCTCGCACCACCCCCGTCCCGCGACCACGCCGACCGCCTCGCCGCCCTGGACAACGCATCGTGGGGAAGACTTCGACTCGGCCCCGGCTGGACGCGAGCCGAGCCGGCCCCCGAGGAGGTACGCACCCCATGAGCCAGACCGTCGACCGCGCGCTCAGCATCCTGCCGCTGCTCGCCGAGGGCCCCGCCGACCTCGGTCAGGTCGCCGACCGCCTCGGCGTCCACAAGTCCACCGCGCTGCGCCTCCTGCGCACCCTGCACGAACACGGCCTCGTCTACCGCCAGTCGGACCAGCGCTACCGCCTCGGCGCCCGCCTCTTCACCCTCGCCCAGGAGGCGATGGAGAACCTCGACATCCGCGAGATCGCCCACCCGCACCTCGTACGCCTCAACGAGCTGACCGGCCACACCGTCCACCTGGCCGTGTACGAGGAGAACGAGGTGCTCTACATCGACAAGGTGGAGAGCCGCTACCCCGTACGGATGTACTCCCGCATCGGCAAACCCGTCGCCATCACCGTCGCCGCCGTCGCGAAACTCCTCCTCGCCGACCTCCCCGGACCCGAGCGCCGCGCCCTCGCGGAGAAACTCGACTACCCCATGTACACGGCCCGTTCCACCCCTAACGCCCCGGCTTTCCTACAGGAGTTGGAGAAAGTCCGCGAACAGGGATGGGCCACCGACCTCGGCGGCCACGAGGAGTCCATCAACTGCGTGGCCGCCCCGATCCGGGGCGCCGACGGACGCGTCGTCGCCGCCATGTCGGTCTCCGCGCCCAACGTCGTCGTCACCGCCGACGAACTCCTCACCCTGCTTCCGCAGGTACGCCGTACGGCGGACGCCGTCAGCGGTGAGTACTCCGGCAGAACGCCAGTGAAGGACCCCCAGTGAAAGGCACTCCCGCATGACCGAGAAGATCGCGCTCACGCCGAAGACCCACACCACGCCGCCCGCCAAGTTCTCCCACGGGGTGAAGAAGGGGAACCTCCTCCAGGTCGCCGGTCAGGTCGGGTTCCTCCCCGCCGAGGAGGGCAAGCCCCCGACGCCGGCCGGACCCACCCTGCGCGAGCAGACCCTCCAGACCCTGGCCAACGTCAAGGCGATCCTGGAGGAGGGCGGCGCGAGCTGGGACGACGTGATCATGATCCGCGTCTATCTGACCGACGTCGACCACTTCGCCGAGATGAACGCCCTCTACAACACCTACTTCGAGGAGCAGGGCCTCACCCAGCCGCCCGCCGCGCGCACGACGGTCTACGTCGGCCTGCCCGCGGGACTCCTCATCGAGATCGACGCGCTGGCCGTTCTGGGCTGATCGTCCGGCCCGCGTCTTCCGAACAATCGGGTTGAACCGGGGTGAAGGGCGGTCCGGCTGGTTTAGGCACAGGAACGTCGTCCATACTTTGCGCCGTGGAGCAGCGCACAGGAGCGAGCAGCAAGCCGTCGAAGGCCGAGCCGTTGAAGGCCGAGCCCGTGACAGGCGCCGGTTTCGACCCGGCCTTCATCCCGGGCATCACGGCTCCGGCCGCGACCGAGGCGGAAGCGGAGCCGGCGCGTGCCGAGGACGCGGAGCCCGAGTCGGCCCAGCCTGAGGAATCGGCGGAGGAGTCGGCAGAGGACGAGAAGCAGGCCGAAGGGCCTGTCTTCGAGGCCGCCGACCGCCGCGCGAAGATCGTGGCCGACGGCAAGGGCGTTCGCCTCAGCCTCGACGAGGAGTCCTGTGAGTTCAGCTGGGACGAGATCGGCGCGGTCGAGACGGAGTCCCCCCGCTTCGGAAAGCGGTTCACCGTCACGGTGCACACCCCCGACCGCCGCTGGTACCCGATAGAGATCGAGGCGACGTCCAGGGCACGTTTCGCGGAGTGGGAGTCGGAGCTGGACGCGGTGCTGGACGCCTACTTCGAGACGGACTGAGTCGCCTTCAGCGCCTCGACGAAGGAAGCGAAGGCGTTGGCCGGGAAGGTGAGGGTGGCTCTGGCGGGGGCCTTTGAGTCGCGGATGGCTATGTGGGTGTCGAGGTCGGCGACTTCGACGCAGTCGTTGCCCTCTCCTCCGCCGGAAAAGGACGACTTCTTCCATGAGGAGGGGGTTGTCATTCCGGCCTCACAGCTCCTTCGCCAGCTGATGGATGAGGTCACGTGATCGCTTTGGTGGGAGTGCTTCTCCCTTCACCCTACGGAAGAGCGTTCGAAAGTGCTCCAGCTGGGCTTCGGAATTGACGAAGGCGGTGCCATGCGGGGCATCCCGTACGACGGTGTCCAGACGGGGGAGCGGACCACCAGAGTGCACCATCGTGCTCCCGGCTCCAGCGAAGTCGTCCAGGGTGAGAGGGATGACCTGGACGGTGATGTGCTCGGTCTCGGACATCTCCAGGATGCGGCTGAGCTGAGCCCGCGAAGCGCTGCGTCCTGACACCTGGATGCGAAGGGCCGCCTCGTGGATCACCGTCTCGTACGGAATCGGGTCGGCGCCCTCGATGACTACTCTCCGCTTCATCCGGTGCGCCACCCGTAGGTCCACCTCGTCGTCTGGGAACTCCGGGTTCATATAGGCGAAGAGCGCGCGGGCGTAGTCCTCTGTCTGGAAGAGTCCGGGTACGTGGATGACGGCCACGTCGTGGCGGAACGTGGCGTGATGGTCCAGTTCGGCCACCGGCTGGAGCAGTGGGCCCAGCGCGCCGTACACGCCATGGATGCGACGGAGTTGTTCGCCGGCGAGTGAGCGACCGGCGCGTCGGCCCGGAACGCGCCGTCCCGAAACACCCCCACCCCCACCCGCGGTCTCCGCGGGCAGGGGCAGGTGGGGTTCAGATGGGGTCGGTGTGAGAATCCGGCCCCGTCAACACCGTGTTACGGCAGCGCGTGCACGTGCGGAGCCACCGCGTTCGACCAGGCGTTGCCCGACTTCGCGTCCCAGTTCGTGGACCACGTCATCGCGCCCCGCAGGTCGGGGTAGGTCTTCGACGGCTTGAAGGTGCCGCAGCCCGTGCCCTTCGTCAGGCAGTCCAGGGCGTTGTTGACGACGGTCGGGGAGACGTAGCCGCTGCCCGCCCCGCTCGTCGACGCCGGGAGGCCGAGGCCGACCTGGGACGGGGACAGGCCGCCCTCCAGTTGGATGCAGGCCAGCGCAGTGAGGAAGTCGACCGAGCCCTGGCTGTAGACCTTGCCGTCGCAGCCGAGCATCGAACCGCTGTTGTAGTACTGCATGTTGACGACCGTGAGGATGTCCTTCACGTTCAGCGCCGTCTGGAAGTACGAGCCCGACGTCGACTGCATGTCGATCGTCTGCGGCGCCATCGTCAGGACCAGCGACGGGCCCGCCTTCGCCGCCAGCGAGCGCAGCGCCTGCGACATGTACGTCGCGTTGAGGCCGTTCTCCAGGTCGATGTCGACGCCGTCGAAGCCGTACGTCTGCATCAGCGAGTACACGGAGTTCGCGAAGTTCGTCGCGGACGTGGAGTCGTTGATCGACACCGTGCCGTTCTGGCCGCCGACCGAGACGATGACCTTCTTGCCGGCCGCCTGCTTCGCCCGGATGTCCGCCTTGAACTGGTCGACGGTGTACCCGCCGAGACCGGCCGAGTCGAGATTGAACGTCACCGCGCCCGGCGTCGTCGTCGCGTCGGCGAAGGCGACCGCGATGATGTCGTACCCCGACGGGACGTCGGAGATCTTCTGGACCGTCGCGCCGTTGTTGAAGTTCTGCCAGTAGCCGGTCACCGCATGCTTCGGCACGGAGCCGCCGCCCCCGCCTCCGCCGGTCGGGGCCGTCGTCGCCGTCACCGCGCCCGACTTCGCCGACTCACCGGCCGAGTTGGTGGCGCTGACCTGGAAGGAGTACGACGTCGACGCGGCAAGTCCGGCGACCGTGGCCGACGTTCCGGTCACCGCCGTCACCTTCGTGCCGTTGCGGTACACGTTGTAGCCCGTCGCGCCGGACACCGCGCTCCAGGCGAGGGACACGGACGAGGATGTCGTACCGGAGACGGCGAGGCCGCTCGGTGTGCCCGGCACGGTCGGAGCCGGGTCGCCGCCACCGCCGCCGTCGGGGCCGAACACCGAGATGTCGTCCGCGTAGTACGCCGGCTGGCCGTACCAGCCGTGCGTGTAGACGGTGACCGAGGTCGTCGACGCGCCGGTGGTGAAGCTCGTCGTCAGCTGTTTCCACGTCGTCTCGGGAGTCCAGGTCGAGACATCGGTGGTGCCCGTGCCCGTCACGCCCAGGTAGGTGTAGGCGCCCTGCACCCACGCGCTCAGCGAGTAGGTCGAGTTCGGCTTCACCGCCACCGTCTGGCTGCACTGGGCGTTGTCCTGCCCGGCCGGAGTCGCCTTCAGCGCGCCGGCGCCCGAGTGCACCGGGGACGAGACCGTCGTACCGCTGCCCGCGGAACAGGTCCAGTTGGTCAGGCCCGACTCGAAGCCGGCGTTCTTGACGTTGTTGACGTCGGCGGCGGACGCGGGGGTGCTCGCGAGCCCCGCGACCGACAGGGCGAGGGCGGCGGTCGCGGACCAGGTCCGGATCCGGCGTCTGCGTCTGGGCGTGCCTGGTGCGCGGTCCACTGGGGCCTCCGGTGGGGGAGTTGGTGGGGAGAGAGGTGAGGGACGGTGGCCACCGCTGCGTCCCAAGTTGGTCCAGACCAATCCAGCTGTCAAGAGGTCCAGACCAAAACCGGTGCACGCATGACGTTCAACCTGCCCCGATTTGACAGGTGTTGTGCAAAGACGGATCCAGGCCAGCTCCACAAACGCTGTTCTCCGGCCACAAAGGCGTGGTTACAGTGCTGAGGTAGTTACACAGTGAAGTCGTCCCGGCGTAGAGGAGTGACACCGGTGGGCCGACGCGTGTGAGGAGCGGGGAGCTGCACGTGCCAACTGCCATCGCCGTGACCAGTGCCGACATGGCGCTGCCACCGCAGGACGAACGGACCATGCCCGCCGTCGTCCTGCGCGACCTCGACCAGCGGCCGCTCGAGCATGCCCTGGCCGAACTCCACGCGCTCGTCGAACAGCACGGCCACGTGATCGTCGTCAGCTCACCGGCCGTCCCGGCGGCCGTGACGCGGCGGCTGCACACCCTGCGCTCACTGATGGAGAGCGACCGGATCGCCCTGTTCCGGCCCGAGTTGCCGCCCCTAGGCGTCGCGGTCCTGGCCCGTCAGCTCCGTCAGCTCGCCTCCTGCGACCTCAGCCCCGGCGTGCTCGCCTCGGCGGGCCGGCTCCTCACCCACTACATCCACGCCGGCGCCGTCCTCGCCTCGGTCGCCAGACTCGACCACGTCCCCGTCTCGCTCAAGGCGCACGCCAAGTCCTGGGTGCCCGGCAGCCAGTTCGCGGTGATCGCCCACCCCGAGCCCCAACTGGTGCGCGTCGCGCCCGAAGCGACCCTGGCCGGTCCCGAGTTCGGCACCTGGATGCTCGTCGCCAAGGGCCAGCTGCAGTCCGAGTGGGTCGGCTCGCTCGCCAAGTCCTGGAACGTGCACGGGCTGCGCGAGGCTCCGCTGCCCGCCGAGTCCACCAGCTGGTGGGGTACGGGTCGGATCATCGAGTTCTGCAGCCATCTCGCCGACCTCTCGGTCCTCTACCAGCTGGTCACCTCGGTACGGCAGAGCACCTGCCGCTGGTGCGGCATCGACGTCATCGGCGACCGCTGCGTCTTCTGCTCCGCGACCCCGCCCCTGAACGAGCCCCCCGCCCCACGAGCGCTCGAACAGCGCACGCCCGCCTGACCCGCCCAGCATCCACCCCGGACCACTTCCGCTCGACCGATTCCCCCAATGAGGTTGCACGGTTCATGAACTCCCGTCAGCGCCGCGGCGTGATACTCCTGATCCTGTCGGTCGTCTGCGCGCTCGGCGCGTTCGCCGGCGTGCTCTCCGTCATCGACGACGTGAAGTCCAAGGTCGGCCCCGAGGTCACCGCGTACCGGCTCAGGTCGGACGTGGCGCCGTACACCACGCTGGACACCGGCCAGTTCGAGAAGATCGAGATGCCGAAGCGATGGCTTTCGGCCAATGCCGTCACCAATTTGCGGGAGATCGACGGCAAGATCGCCGTCACCACCCTGCGCAAGGGCTCCCTGCTCCAGACCGACATGATCGTCGACCAGCCGGCGCTCAAGCCGGGCGAGCAGGAGGTCGCGATCATGATCGACGCGGCCACCGGGGTCGCCGGAAAGATCACCCCGGGTTCGCGGGTCAACGTCTACGCCACCTTCGAGGGCAAGCAGCTCAGCGCCCCCGACCAGTCCAAGATCATCGTGACCAACGCCCGGGTCCTCGACGTCGGCAAGCTCACCTCCCTGGAGCCCGACAGCAGGAGCCAGCGGCCCACCGACGCCGTCCCGATCACCTTCGCGCTGTCCACCATCGACGCCCAGCGCATCACGTACGCCGAGTCGTTCGCCCAGCGCGTCCGGCTCGCCCTGGTGGCACCCGGCAGCCAGACCACCGTCCCGGACAAGGACCGCACGTACGAACTCGCCACGGACAAGTGAGAGGCGGCCCCATGCCCACCAGGATCCTCCCGGCCGTCGCCGACCCGGACGTCGCCCGCTCCCTCGTCAGTCTGCTCAGCCAGCTCCCCGACGCCGAACCGGTCCCCCCGGTCACCGACTCCACTCAGCTGATAGACAGCCTCGCCCGCCTCGCCGCCGAGTCCGTCGACGAACTGCCCGAGGTCGTCGTCGTCCACGAACGCATCGGCCCCGTACCGGCCCTGGAGCTGATCCGCGAGGTCGCCCTGCGCTTCCCGGCCGTCGGCGTCGTCCTCGTCACCACCGACACCAGCCCCGGCCTCTTCGCCGCCGCCATGGACTCCGGCGCCCGCGGCCTGGTCTCCCTGCCCCTCAGCTACGAGGAGCTGTCCGGCCGCGTCCAGGCCGTCGCCCAGTGGTCCACGGGCGTACGACGCCATCTCGGCCACGGCGCCGACCTGTTCGGCGGGGTCGGCGGCACCCTCGTCACCGTCAGCGGCGCCAAGGGAGGCGTCGGCGCCACCCTCACCGCCGTCCAGCTCGCCCTCGCCGCCCAGGCGTCCGGCCGCGGCACCGCCCTGGTCGACCTGGACCTCCAGACCGGCGATATCGCCTCCTACCTCGACATCCAGTTCCGCCGCTCGGTCGTCGACCTCGCCACCATCAGCGACATCACCCCGCGCGTCCTCGCCGACGCCGTCTTCCGCCACGACACCGGGCTCGCCCTGCTGCTCGCCCCCGGCGAGGGCGAACGTGGCGAGGAGGTCACCGACCGCGCCGCCCGGCAGATCCTCGGCGCCCTGCGCTCCCGCTACGAGGTCGTCGTGGTCGACTGCGGCGCCCAGCTCAGCGGCGCCGGCGCCACCGCCGTCGAGCTGGCCGACGCCGCCCTGCTGCTGACCACCCCGGACGTGGTCGCCGTACGGGCCGCCAAACGCACCGTGCGCATGTGGGACCGGCTGCAGATCCGCAAGGCCGAGGAGACCACCGTCGTCGTCAACCGCCACACCCGCGGCACCGAGATCCAGCCCCAGCTGATCCAGCGCATCACCGGCACCGCCCTGGCCGGCACGGCGATACCCGCCAACTTCAAGGAACTCCAAGGCGTCGTGGACGCCGGACGCCTCCACGAGCTGGACGGCCGGAGCACGGTGAAACAGGCCCTGTGGTCCCTCGCCGGCGAACTCGGCCTGGCCCGCGCGTCCGAGGGGTCCCACCGCGGCCGACCACGCGGCGACCGCGGCTCGGTGAGCTTCCGGCGGCGGAAGGAGTGAGCGGATGACACGGCCGGACGGAGACGAGGGCCAGGTCAGCATCGAGTTCCTCGGCATGACCCCGCTGATCCTGGTCACGCTGGTGCTGATGTGGCAGTGCGTGCTCGTGGGATACACCTACACGCTCGCGGGGAACGCTGCGGACGAGGCCGTACGCGCGGCCACCGCCGCGCAGCCGGGACAGCGGCAGGGCGCCTGCGAACAGGCCGGGATGAAGGACCTGTCGGCGGCGTGGAGGGGGGACGCGACGGTGACCTGCGGCGGAAGCGGCTATGTGACGGCCGACGTCACTCTCAAGGTCCCGGTGCTCTTCCCCGGCACGGTCGCCTTCCCGTTCACCGTGCACGGCCACGCGGGCGCGGTCGAGGAGGCGAAGGACTGAGATGCCGTACGACCGTGATCGCCGCGAATCCGGACAGGTCGCCCTCGAATACCTCGGGTTCATCCCGATCCTGGTCCTGGTGGCGCTGGCCGGGGTGCAGCTCGGGCTGATCGCCTACACCGCCCAGCAGGCCGGTACGGCGGCCAGGGCGGGCGCACGTGCCGCCTCGCTCCAGCAGAGCGCCGAGGCCGGATGCCGGGCGGCCGTCAGCGGCTGGCTCGCCGACGGCACCAGCTGCCCGTCCGCGTACGGCGGCGACGAGGTCACCGTCGACGCCACCGTCCACATCCCGTCGGTCGTCCCCGGCTGGGACTTCGGCGACGCCCACAAGTCCGCCACGATGCCGCTCGACCACTGACCGAGGAGCACGCGAGACATGAGCCTGCGGGCACGCATCAATTCCCCCGAGGAGCAGGGCAGCCGGGGCGAGGACGGCCATCTCGTCGCTTCCTACCGGGCCAAGCTCCTGGAGGAGATCGACCTCGCCGAGATGAGCTCGCTCGCCACGGCCGAGCGCCGGGCACGGCTGGAGCGGGTGCTCGGGCACATCATCAGCCGCGAGGGACCGGTCCTGTCCACGGTCGAGCGCGCGCAGCTGATCCGCCGCGTGGTCGACGAGGCGCTGGGCCTCGGCATCCTCGAACCGCTCCTCGAAGACGCGTCCGTCACCGAGATCATGGTCAACGGGCCCGACGCCGTGTTCGTCGAGCGCGGCGGCCGTGTCGAACAACTGCCGATCCGGTTCGTCTCGCAGGACCAGCTGATGCAGACGATCGAGCGGATCGTGTCCACGGTCAACCGCCGTGTGGACGAGTCGAATCCGATGGTCGACGCCCGCCTCCCGTCCGGCGAGCGCGTCAACGTCATCATCCCGCCGCTGTCGCTGACCGGGCCCATCCTCACGATCCGCCGCTTCCCGCGCTCCTTCACCCTCCAGGAACTCGTCTCCTTCGGGTCGCTGGACGAGCACATGGTGTACCTGCTGGCCGGCCTGGTGCAGGCGAAGTTCAACATCATCGTCTCCGGCGCCACCGGCACGGGGAAGACAACCCTGCTGAACGCCCTCTCCGGGCTGATCCCGGCGCACGAGCGCATCATCACCATCGAGGACTCCGCCGAACTCCAGCTCCAGCAGTCGCACGTGGTCCGCCTGGAGTCCCGCCCGCCGAACGTCGAGGGCAAGGGCCAGGTCACCATCCGCGACCTGGTCCGCAACTCCCTGCGCATGCGCCCCGACCGCATCGTGGTCGGCGAGGTCCGCGGCGGCGAGTCCCTGGACATGCTCCAGGCGATGTCGACCGGCCACGACGGCTCCCTCGCCACGGTCCACGCCAACAGCGCGGAGGACGCGCTCACCCGTCTCCAGACCCTGGCCTCCATGTCCGACGTGGACGTCCCCTTCGTCGCGCTGCACGACCAGATCAACAGCGCAGTCGACGTCATCGTCCAGCTCACCCGCTTCGCCGACGGCGCCCGTCGCATCACCGAGATCGCCCTGCTCGACAGCCACGGCGGCGAGCCGTACCGGCTGGCGACCGTGGCCCGCTTCCACGCGCAGCCCATGACCGCCGACGGCCGCGTCCACGGCGCCTTCGAGTACCACCCGCTCCCGCGCCGCACCGCCGACCGCCTCTACATGGCGAGCCAGCCCCTGCCCCAGGCATTCGGCGTCGCCCTGCACGCGCACGAACTCGCCACCCGAGAAGCCAGGTAGGTAGGCCACGCCCATGGATCTCCACACCCTCGTCACCCTTACCACCGGCGGCACCCTGCTGACCTGCGCCCTGGCCGTCGCCGGCGTGCACACCTACGCCGCGGGCCGGGCCCAACGGGCCGAACTCGTCGAACGGTTGTCGTACACCGGGCAGGTCCCGGTCACCGGCCGTCGGCGCCACTTCCGCAACCTCGACCGCCGGCTGCGCGGCACCCGCCTAGGCCGCAGCCTGGAGTTGCGCCTCGCCTCGACCGGCCTGGACATCACTCCCGGCGAGTTCTTCGCCTGCATGCTCGCCGCCGTCGCCGGCCTCTGGCTCATCGGCCAGGCCGCCCTCGCGCCCTTCTTCGGCCCCATCGCCGGACTGCTCGGCGTCTGGGCGGCCTGGCAGTTCCTCAACTGGCAACGCCAGAAACGCATCGAGCGGTTCATCGGCCAACTCCCCGAACTCGCCCGCATCCTGGCCAACGCCACCCAGGC
Source organism: Streptomyces sp. NPDC002619 (assembly GCF_042889305.1). Taxonomy (NCBI): domain Bacteria; kingdom Bacillati; phylum Actinomycetota; class Actinomycetes; order Kitasatosporales; family Streptomycetaceae; genus Streptomyces; species Streptomyces sp. NPDC002619. The sequence goes on from NZ_JBIAQV010000001.1 coordinate 607,209, forward strand.
CGGCCTCGCCCTGCGCACCGCGATCGGCATGGCGGCGGAGGAGTTGGAGGCACCGGCCGGCGAGGAACTCGCCAAGGTTGCCGACCAGTTGTCCCTAGGCCAGTCGATGGACGACGCGCTGGGCGAACTCGCCGACCGGCTGCCCTCCCGCGAACTCGTCGTGCTGGTCACCACCCTGATCCTGGCCAACCGGGCCGGCGGCCAGGTGGTGAGCGCCCTGCGCAACCTCACCGAGACCCTGGAGGAGCGCAAGGAGACCCGGCGAGAGATCCGCACCCAGCTGTCCCAGGTGACGATGACGTCGTACGCCGTCCCCGTGCTCGGCGTCGGCGCCCTGTTCCTGATGAACGGGGTCAAGGACGGCGCCCTGGACCGCATGACCGGCTCACCGGTCGGCCAGGCGTGCGTGGTGATCGCGTTCGGGCTGTACGCGGTCGGCTTCGTCCTCATCCGCCGCATGAGCCGAATCGACGTCTGAGGAGAGGGCCGACACTGTCATGGCATACCTGCTGGCACTGCTCATGGCCCTGGGCGTCTGGGGCGCCTTCGCCGGGATCCGCATGTACCGCGCGGACGCGAAACTCCCCGACGACCTCGCGCTGGCCCTCGAGATCGGCGCGACCCGCACCGGCGCCGCGCACTCCCTGATCGACCGCATGGGCATGCGCTACGCACCCACCGTCCTGCGCCTCATGGGCCCCAAGCAGGTCGCCAAGTACCGCCGCAGGATCGACCTCGCGGGCAACCCCGGCGGCCTGACCATCGACCGCTACGCGGCCCGCCGGGCGGTGTACGGCGTGCTCGGCGGCGTCGGCTTCCTGGTGTTCCTCCTGCGCGGCCAGTGGTTCGTGGCCGTACTCCTGCTGGCCTTCGGCGCGTTCTGGACGGAGGTCGGCATCTGGTCGGCGATCCGGATCCGCAAGGACGTGATCGAGCGGACCCTGCCGGACTTCCTGGACGTCCTGGCGGTGGTGGTGAGCGCGGGCCTCGGCTTCCGCCAGGCACTGGACCGGGTCGCGTCGCGGTACGAGGGCCCATGGGCCGATGAACTCCGCATCACGCTCCGCCAGATGGACCTCGGTATGAGCCGCCGCCAGGCGTTCGCGGAACTGCGCCGCCGCAACGACTCCGAGCAGGTCGCCATGTTCGTCACGGCGCTGCAGCAGGGCGAGGAACTGGGCGCGCCGATCGTCGACACGCTCGTCGCCCTGGCCAAGGACATGCGCCGCACGGACGCCCAGAACGCCCGCCGCAAGGCCGCCCGCGCGGTGCCCAAGGCCACGCTGATGATCACCACGTTCATGGTCCCGGCGACGATGCTGCTGCTCGGCGCGGGGCTCATTCTGGGGTCCGGGGTGGACTTCGGCGCGGTCACGGGGAAGTAGGCGGGGTGGGGTGAGGGAAGAAGTGAGAACGGATGCAACTGCACACGGTCGGGCTGAACTACCTGATCATTCATGGCCTATTCGTTCACAAAGGCTTTCGCTAATGCAACTCGATGTGGGAGAGTCGGTGAGGTCGCTGTGCCAACTCGGCGCAAGGGGGACGGAGATCATCAACCACGCCTTCGCCAAGCTCCACGGCGCGATCCGGACACAGGCCACTGTGAAGTGGTTGGGGGTGGGATGCAATGGGAATGCGGGGGACCGGAAGCGAACCTGGAGGGGAACAGCATGAGCAACTGGTTCAACACCACCGTCGCGTATCTGCAGGCCCGCGCCGTCCGCAACGACAGGGGACAGACCGCGGTGGAGTACCTCGGGATCATCGCGGTGGTCGTGGCCATCGTGCTGGCGATCACGGGTACGGACATCGGGCAGACCATCTACAACGCCATCGTGGACAAGATCACCGAAGTCACCGGTGGCTGACATGGCGGTTGCGCAACCGCGCTGACTCAGGGCAGGCCTTCCCCATCTACATCACGGTGGTGGCGGGCTTGCTCTTTCTCGCGTTCGCCTATCTCGCGGTCGGCCAGGCCGCGGCGAATCGGAACGGCGCCCAGACGGCGGCCGACGCGGCAGCGCTGGCAGCGGCTCAGGACACCCGGGACCAGCTCGCGGGTCAGTGGGTGACGGACGTACTCGATCCGGCCAAGTGGCAGGACGTCTTCGACGGCGAGGTGCCGGTCACTCCTTCCTGCTGGCGCGCCGATGCCCTTGCCGGGCGGAACGACGCTCACGTGGTGCGGTGTGCGCCGACGGGCCCGTTGGGCTACGAGGTCGACATCCGGACCGACAAGCCGGTCGGAGACTCCATCGTTCCCGGCACAGAGAACACGTACTCCAAAGCATCGGCGACCGCTGTGATCGAGCCGCTCTGCACGTTCGAGCTTCCCGGTGAGGACGCCGGCGACGACGTACTCCCGCAACTCACCTGCAAGGACCGGAACTGGGATCTGGATCCGGACAATCTCGATGAACTCCCGCAGCCCAAGGATCTCTTCGACGTCCACCTGGCCGACTGACACGCGCACCACGAGTGATGAAGGAAGCAGAGTGATGAGCATTCGGTTCACAGCGAAGGCCCGCAGGGGGATGGTCGCGTTCACCGTTGCGGCCGGGCTGGCCCTCGGTGTGGCCGGCTGCGGCGGCGGTGGTGGCGACGACAAGAAACCGGAGGCCACCGCCTCTGCCTCCAAGGGCGGTGGATCACAACCGACCGCTCAGGAAGGGCAGTCGGGGGAGCCGCTCGCCGAGTTGCGCGGGCCCGATGGCCTGACGCTCCAGATCACCTCTGCTCAGCGTGATTCCGGCGGCTTCGTCACCGTGAACGGCACCTTGAAGAACGACGGGAGCCAGACGGCCAACGTGCCTGCCCAGTTGAGCGGTAACGAGACGGAGATCATCCGCAATGGCAGGTCGCTCGGCGGAGCCACCCTGGTGGACTCCAAAGGCAAGAAGCGTTATTACGTGTTGCGCGACACGGACGGCCGCCCGCTGACGACAACCGGCATGCCGGCGATGAAGCCTGGGGAATCGATCCCGGTCTTCATGCAGTTCCCGGCGCCTCCCGCCGACACGGCAGAGGTGAGCTTCCAGCTGCCGATGTTCGCCCCCGCCACGATCCAGATCTCCGGGTGAGGCCCCAGTGACCACCACGCCCCGCCTCCCCCTGACCCTCACCACCGCCGCCCTCCTCCTCGCCGCCACCCTCCACGGCGCCGCCTCCGCCCGTGCCGACGACGGCAACCCCAGCGTCCCCCCGGGCACCGAGGCCTCCCCCTCCGCACCCGTCGAGATCGACCCCACCGACCCCGACCTGAAACTCCCCGAGGGCGCCACCCTCGCCCAGCCCAAGGTGCTGGACATCAAGTCGGTCGTGGAGGACCAGAGCGGGGACGAGCGCCGTGAGGACACCAACGCGGACGTGAAGTTCGCGCTCCAGGCCGAGGTGCTGTTCGGCAAGGACAGCGCGAAGCTGAGCGACGAGGCCAAGGCGCGCATCGCTGCGATCGCCGAGGAGATCAAGAAGAACGGCGCCACGCAGATCAGGGTGTTCGGCTTCACGGACAACCTGGGCTCCGCTGCTCACGGCGACGTCCTGTCCAAGCAACGCGCCAACGCCGTACAGGCCGTCCTGGACCAGGACCTGAACGACGCGAACATCACGTTCGAGGTGCGGGGCTACGGCGAGCAGTACCCGATCGCGGACAACTCCTCGGAGGCGGGCCGCAAGAAGAACCGAAGGGTGGAGGTCTCGTTCCCCCGCTCGGAGACCTGAGGGGACCGGCACTCCGTCACTCCCTCTCGACCGTCACCCGGGCCCCCACCTCCAAACCCCATCCCGCCATCGCCCCGGCCTCCGCCTCGAGCACATGCCGCGAACGCAGCCGCGGCAGCCCGAGGCGGCCCGGCCGCATCGTATGTACGGCGATGACGTTCAGCGCGCGGTCGAGATAGGCGACGTCGATGGGGATGCGCATGGAAAAGGTGTGCACGGAACCGGCGGGGGAGAGCAACATGGCCCCGTCGATGCGGTCACGCCCCAACAGCCCTTTCGTACGCGCCCGATAGGAGACCGCGAGTTCCAGGGGAACGACCACCGTCCGACCGTCAACCCCCCGCACCGCCAGCGTCCCCCGCCCGTCCCGCCAACGCGCCACACGACTCACCTCACTGCACCGGGAACTCTCACCCCCACCCTTACCAGGAAGGCCCCATGACTCACCTAGGCGCCGTATTCCGTCCCCAACTCCCCCCTGAGCGGCTCCGGACCCTCGCCCGGCTCGCGGACGACACCGGGCTCGAGGAACTGTGGCTGTGGGAGGACTGTTTCCTGGAGGGCGGTATCTCCGCCGCCGCGGCCGCGCTCGCCTGGACCGAGCGGGTGCGGATCGGTGTCGGGCTGCTGCCGGTGCCGTTGCGGAACGTCGCCGTCACCGCGATGGAGGCCGCCACGCTGCACCGGCTGTTCCCGGGGCGGGCGATCCTCGGGGTCGGGCACGGGGTACAGGACTGGATGGGACAGGTCGGTGCCCGCGCCGAGTCCCCGTTGACGCTGCTGCGGGAGCATCTCGACGCGCTGCGCGCCCTGTTGAGGGGCGAGCGGCTCACCGTGGACGGGCAGTACGTCAAGCTCGACAGCGTGGCGCTGGACTGGCCGCCGCCCGGCCCCGTCGACGTGTTCGCCGGTGCCACCGGCCCCCGGACCCTGCGCCTGACCGGCGAGGCCGCCGACGGCACGATCCTCACCGCGGCCACGCCGCCGGACGGCGTCCGCAGGGCGCGGCGGCTCATCGACGAGGGCCGGGAGGCCGCCGGGCGGAGCGGCCCGCACGAGGTCGTCGTCTACCTGCTCGCCGTCACCGGCGCCGACGCCGCGCCGCGCCTGCGTACCGAACTCGCCGCCGAGGGGCTTGAGTCCGTCCCGGATCTCGGTGCCGCCGGGGACGCGGGAGCCGTCGCCAAGGCCGTGCAGCGCCTCGCGGAGGCCGGAGCCGACACCGTGATCCTCCAGCCGACGGCGGACGAGCCCGACCCCGAGGGGTTCGTGCGGTTCGTGGCCGAGGAGGTCCGGCCCCTGGTGCCGTAGACCGGCCACAGGGCATCCGCAGGTCAGGGGCCACTGTCAGTACCCCCTGCCAGACTCCTCACCATGACGGAGACGAACGGAGCACACGCATCCGGCGCGGAAGCCGGCGAGATCGTCGCCCTGCGCGATGTCATCGACGCCGACCTCGAGGTCTTCCTCGCCTACGAGCACGATCCGGAGGCCCTCCGGCGGTCGAGGTTCACGCCCCGGCCGCGGGACGCCTTCCTTACGCACTGGCGGGAGAGGATCCTCGGGGATCCCGGCTGTCTGGTGCAGACGGTCACCGTGGACGGCGAGACCGCCGGGAACATCGGCTCGTGGTGGGCGGGCGAGCGCCGGTTCCTGGGCTACTGGCTGGGCCGTCCGTACTGGGCGCGCGGCATCGGCACCCGGGCCCTGGCCCTCTTCCTCCTACGGGAGTCCACCCGCCCCCTGTACGCCGACCCCTTCAGTGGCAACACGGCCTCCGTCCGTGTCCTGAAGAGACACGGCTTCGAGGAGGAGGGCAGAGAGCGGGACGGCGACGACGAGTACGTGGTGCTCGTGCTGCGGTCCGCCGTCACGCCGCCAGCGTGACCGTCAGGCCGTCCGTGTGACCGGCGGGCGGTCTCCCATCACGCCGTCGATCAGTTCGCGCACGATGTCCATGTGGCCGGCGTGCCGGGCGGTTTCCTCGAGCATGTGGACCAGGACCCAGCGCAGGGAGACGGACGTGTCGCGCCAGTCCGGGCGGCCCAGGGCGTCCAGGGGGTGGCCGGTGATCGTGCGGTCGGCGGCGGCGCGCGCACGGCCGTAGAAGGAGACGATCTGTTCCGTCGTCTCATCGGGGCCGACGCTCATGTCCTCGCCCTTGTAGGGGTCGAACCACAGGGGCTCGACCTCGCCGCCGAACGAGCCCACGAACCAGCCGTACTCCACCGACCCCAGATGCTTGACCAGGCCCAGCAGATTCGTCCCGGACGGCGTCATCGGCCGCCTCAACTGCTCGTCGTCCAGCCCTTCGAGTTTCCACAGCACGGCATCGCGGTGCCGGTCGAGACTCGCGTGCAGCGTTTCCTTCTCACTTGCCGTGTAAGCCGTCATGGCGCGGAAAACTAGCAGCGCCCACCGACAACGCCCTGCCATGATCGGGCCCATGGACCCCAACCCCAACCCCGCCCCCGATTCCGAAGCCGACCGCACCTTCGAGCGACTCGTCGCCGAGGGCGCCGCCGTGCCCACCGAGGGCTGGGACTTCTCCTGGTTCGAGGGCCGGGCCACCGAGGCACGGCCCTCCTGGGGGTACGCCGGCTCGGCGGCCGGCCGCCTGGCCCGCGCCACGGCCGCGCTGGACGTCCAGACCGGCGGCGGCGAAGTCCTCGACTTCGCGCTTCGTACGGCGGCCCCCGCCCGCCCCGTGCTGCTCGCCGCGACCGAGGGCTGGCCGCCGAACGTGATCAAGGCCAGCGCCCTGCTGCGGCCCCGCGGCGTCACGGTCGTCGCCGCGCCGGACGACGCACCGCTGCCCTTCGCCGACGACACCTTCGACCTGGTCCTCAGCCGCCACCCCGTCCAGCCGCACTGGACCGAGCTCGCCCGCGTGCTGCGGCCCGGCGGCACCTACTTCGCCCAGCACGTGGGACCCGGCAGCGTCGTCGAACTCGTCGAGTACTTCCTCGGGCCTCAACCGGGGGCGGCGCGAGGCGTCCGTCACCCCGACCGCGAGCGCGCCGACGCGGAGGCGGCCGGGCTGGAGATCGCCGAGCTGCGGGCGGAGCGGCTGCGCATGGAGTTCCACGACATCGCCGCCGTCGTCCACTTCCTGCGCAAGGTGATCTGGATGGTCCCCGGTTTCACCGTCGAGGAGTACGAGCCCCGACTGCGCGCCCTGCACGAGCGGATCGAGGCCGAGGGTCCCTTCGTCGCCCACAGCACCCGGCACCTCTTCGACGCACGTAAGCCCCGGGACTGACACGGGGTTTCCACATTGTTATCGCGAACGGCTCGCATCCGGACGACGCCTCACGTAAGTTCAGACCAAGGTAATTCGCGTGAGCAAAGCTGCGCGGGTGGCACCGCGCGGTGGAGGGGGCTGTGCGGTGCCGTGATGCACCGAGGCGACCGTCAAGCCGCCGTTCGCGCCGTGGTTAGCCCTTCAGGGGGGCGGCGGACCGACACGCCGAAGGGGCATCGAGCCCCCGTAGACCCTCCCATTCCCTCCCCATGTGGTCCATTTCCCTGGGAATCCACTGCGAATCCGTCACACTCACCCCCTGAACAACGGTCAAGATGCCCACTGGGGCGTCGCCGGGTGACTCCGGAGAGTAGTTGTTGCCCGCCGATGCGCGCAGCATCACTTACGAAGGGTTATGGTGGAAACCCCCCCTCGGGCCGGTCCGTCTCCCCCCCACGGACCGGCCCGTTTTTTGTGCACGGCGGGCCCCTCACAGCCCGCGGTCGCGCACGGGACGGGTAACCTTCCGCCCATGGGGGACCGCCACCGCATGGAGGGGCTGACAATCTCGTGAACCTGCGCGACAAGCTGCGCGGCCTTCTGGTCAGGCTGTACGCACGCCGGGTGGAAGGCCACCTGGACCACGCTCAGGTGCCCAAGCACATCGGCGTCATCATGGACGGCAACCGCCGTTGGGCGAAGGCCGCGGGCTCCAGCACCGTTCACGGGCACCGGGCCGGTGCCGAGAAGATCGAGGAGTTCCTCGGCTGGTGCAGCGAGACGGACGTCGAGGTCGTCACCCTGTGGCTGCTGTCCACGGACAACTTCGACCGCGCCCAGGAGGAGCTCGTACCGCTCCTCGGCATCATCGAGGACGTCGTGCACACCCTCGCCGCCGACGGCCGCTGGCGCGTGCACCACGTAGGCACCCCGGACCTGCTGCCCTCCCCGATGCAGACCGCGCTGAAGGAGGCCGAGGAGGCCACCGCGGGCGTCGACGGGATACTGGTCAACGTCGCCATCGGCTACGGCGGCCGGCAGGAGATCGCCGACGCCGTGCGCTCGATGATCCTGGACGCCCGCGACAAGGGCGTATCCATGGAGGACCTCGCCGAGGCCGTCGACATCGACATGATCGGCCGCCACCTCTACACCGGCGCCCAGCCCGACCCCGACCTCGTGATCCGCACCAGCGGCGAGCAGAGGCTGTCCGGATTCATGCTGTGGCAGACCGCTCACTCGGAGTACTACTTCTGTGAAGTCTTCTGGCCGGCCTTCCGCAAGGTCGACTTCCTGCGCGCCCTGCGCGACTACGCCGCACGTCACCGGCGCTACGGCGGCTGACGCCGGCTCCCCGGCGGACACCGTACGGAAAACGCACCGTACAACCCGGTTGAGACGGAAGTAACAAGGAGTTCATCAGTGCGCCGTCCCATGCATTTGCATGGCCTCGCACGTTCGAGGGCATAAGCCAAGCAGGTCGACGCCCGAACCACGGGTGTCGGATCTCAGCGGGCGGCACGGGGCCGTTCGCCCGGGAGGCCCTTTGCACCAGCCCGACCGTGCGGTCACCGCGCGGAAGCAGCCGCGGAGGGCCGGTTCTCGGCCCGCGCGCGTGCAGCGCGGCCGACGACCGGCCTGGTTCTCCTCACCCTCCCGGCCCGGCTTCCAACTCGTCGCTCCCCGACCTCATCCGAGGGGGTACGTCCTTCCGTGGTGACCAGCACAAAGCGCCGTAAGCCCGACCGGCGCACGTATGTTCTCGACACCAGCGTCCTGCTGGCCGACCCGAACGCCCTGACCCGCTTCGACGAGCACGAGGTCGTGCTCCCGATCGTCGTGGTCACGGAACTGGAGGCCAAGCGGCACCATCCCGAACTCGGCTACTTCGCCCGGCAGGCCCTGCGTCTGCTCGACGACTACCGGGTGCAGCACGGCCGCCTCGACGCGCCCATCCCGATCGGGGAACTCGGCGGAACCGTCCGTGTCGAGCTCAACCACTCGGACCCCAGCGTGCTGCCGACCGGCTACCGCCTGGGGGACAACGACTCCCGCATCCTCGCGGTGGCCCGCAACCTGCAGGCCGAGGGGTACGACGTCACCGTCGTGTCGAAGGACCTGCCGCTCAGGATCAAGGCGTCGTCCGTGGGCCTCCTCGCCGAGGAGTATCGGGCCGAACTCGCCATCACGGACTCCTCCGGCTGGACCGGCATGTCCGAACTGACCCTGTCCGGCGAGCAGGTGGACGTCCTCTTCGAGGCCGGACACGTGTATGTGCCGGAGGCGTCCGAGATTCCCGTCCACACCGGGCTGACGATCCAGTCCGAGCGGGGCAAGGCGCTGGGCCGGGTGACGGCGGAGGGCAACGTCCGTCTGGTGCGCGGCGACCGGGAGGCGTTCGGCATCAAGGGCCGCAGTGCCGAGCAGCGCATCGCGCTCGATCTGCTCCTCGACCCGGACATCGGCATCGTCTCGATGGGCGGCCGGGCCGGCACCGGCAAGTCGGCGCTGGCGCTGTGCGCGGGCCTGGAGGCGGTCCTGGAGCGCCGCCAGCACCAGAAGGTGATGGTCTTCCGGCCGCTGTACGCGGTCGGTGGGCAGGAACTGGGCTATCTGCCGGGCACCGAGGCCGAGAAGATGAGCCCGTGGGCGCAGGCGGTCTTCGACACGCTGTCCGCGGTCACCAGCCGCGAGGTCATCGAGGAGGTCACCGCGCGCGGGATGCTCGAGGTGCTGCCGCTGACCCACATCCGCGGCCGCTCGCTGCACGACGCGTTCGTGATCGTGGACGAGGCACAGTCGCTGGAACGGAACGTCCTGCTGACCGTTCTGTCCCGGATCGGCGCGAATTCCCGGGTGGTTCTGACCCATGACGTGGCCCAGCGGGACAATCTGCGGGTCGGTCGGTACGACGGTGTCGTCGCCGTAGTGGAGAAGCTGAAGGGGCATCCGCTCTTCGCCCACGTCACCCTGACGCGGTCCGAGAGGTCCCAGATCGCCGCACTTGTGACCGAAATGCTGGAGGACGGACACATCTGACCCGAGTGCTCAACTTGGGTTGGTTACTCGCTGGTTGGCGCCGTCCGGCAAAGGCCCAGAGCCTAGCCGGGCGGCGCCTTGGCGTGTGGGACATTCATGAAACCGCTGAGCCAAACGGGATGTGAGCTTTCACACGCAACAGAGAATTGCCTCGCGGCGTCCGGTTACGGCAGAGTCTCACTCCTGTCAGGCCCCGCATACGACACACCTGTACCCCCAGCGGTACGGCACCACAGAAGCACCACAGCCAACTCCATAGCTGACGTCGTATGCCGCCCGAGCATCACGTGGCGCTCTCCCAGCGAGAGTTGCCCACCGGGCCCGCGCCTCCCGTGACCCCGCAGTTGGGAGGCCAGCGCCAGGGGCACGATTGCGTCCGCCAGGGTCACCGAAGCGGGCGATGCTGGAAGGAAACCGTGTGAGCCGGATCTCGGTCCGGGGATTCGCAGTGGCCTCGGCCACCGCGGTCACCGCTGTCGGAAGCGTCGTCGGCGTTGCCTCGGGCAGCACCGCGCAGAACAACGACGCCCAAGCGACGGCAGCCGACGCGACGACGCTCCTTGCGGACATTCCCGCGGGCCAGCAGGCCCAGGTGCAGACCGCATCCCTGACGCAGCAGGCCGACGCGCAGGCCATCCAGGCCGACGCGAGCGCCAAGAAGGACGCCGAGGAGGCGGCCCGCAAGGCTGCCGCCGAGACGGCCGTCGCCAAGAAGGTGGCTGCCGAGAAGGCGGCCCAGGCTGCCAAGGAGCGCGCGGCGGCCGAGGAGGCCGCGAGCCGCAGCAAGAGCGTCAGTGCCTCCAGCTTTCCCGTCCAGAGCTCGTACAGCGTCGGGCAGATCCAGGCGATGGCGCGTCAGATGGTCGCGAGCGGGCAGTTCCAGTGCTTCAGCAACATCGTGGACCACGAGTCCAGCTGGAACTACCGGGCGGTCAACGCCTCCTCCGGTGCCTACGGCCTCTTCCAGGCCCTGCCCGGCTCCAAGATGTCGTCCGTCGGCGCCGACTGGCAGACCAACCCGGCCACGCAGATCAAGTGGGGCCTCAACTACATGAACAGCCGCTACGGCAGCCCGTGTGAGGCCTGGTCCTTCTGGCAGGCCAACCACTGGTACTGAGACACACGGAAGTTCCTTCCGCTCTCAACCCCGCGCAGCCCCTCCCCGTCCTACGGGGAGGGGCTGTTGCACTGTACGGTCGGACGGACGACTCCAGGGGGGAGTGGTGGGGAGCACCCGGGGACACGGGGGAAAAGGACGGATCATGTCACGAGTGCCAGGGTGGCTCGGGTGGCTCGGTGCCGGACTGACCGAGATGAGCGAGCGGCTGGACGAGCGCAGGGCCGAGGTGGAGAAGGAACACACCGAGCCGGTCCCCGTCCCCGTCCCCGCCGACCGTGCCGTCGTACCGGCGCCGTCCGCCCCCGTGCCGACGCCGGCGCCGCCGAGCGGTCCCCGCCCCGACCCGGCGCAGGCCGTGCCGTGGGGCGTACGGGTCGCCGCGGAGGCGGGCTGGCGGCTGCTGGTGCTCGCCGGCACCGTATGGGTCCTGATGCGGGTCATCAGCGCCGTACAACTCGTTGTCTTCGCCTTCGTCATCGCGCTGCTGATCACCGCGCTGCTGCAGCCGACGGTCGCGTGGCTGCGGCGTTACGGCGTGCCGCGCGGTCCCGCCACCACGCTGACGGCGATTCTCGGCTTCGTCGTGATGGGTCTGATCGGCTGGTTCGTGACCTGGCAGGTCATGGAGAACATCGACACGCTCTCCACCCAGATCCAGAGCGGCATCGACGACCTGCGCAACTGGCTGCTGAAGAGCCCCTTCCACGTCACCGACAAACAGATCAACCAGATCGCCAAGAACCTCCGTGAGGCGATCGGCGCCAACGCCGACCAGATCACGTCCACAGGTCTCGAGGGCGTGCAGGTCATCGTCGAGGCCCTGACCGGCATCCTGCTGGTGTTCTTCTCGACGCTGTTCCTGCTGTACGACGGTGAGCGCATCTGGCAGTGGTCGCTGAAGCTGGTGCCCGCGGCGGCCCGCCCGGGCGTGGCCGGCGCCGGCCCGCGCGCCTGGCGCACCCTGACTGCCTACGTCCGCGGCACGGTCCTGGTGGCCCTGATCGACGCCATCTTCATCGGCCTCGGCATCTACTTCCTGGACGTCCCCATGGCCGTCCCGCTGGCCGTGTTCATCTTCCTGTTCTCGTTCATCCCGCTCGTGGGCGCGGTCGCCTCCGGCGCGCTGGCGGTGGTCGTCGCACTGGTGACCCAGGGCGTGTTCACCGCGGTGATGACACTGGCGGTGGTGCTCGCGGTGCAGCAGATCGAGGGCCACGTACTGCAGCCGTTCATCCTCGGCCGCGCCGTCCGTGTGCATCCGCTCGCGGTGGTGCTGTCCGTGGCGGCCGGCGCCATGGTGGCCGGCATCGGCGGCGCGGTGGTGACGGTACCGCTGGTGGCGGTGACGAACACGGTGGTGGGCTATCTGCGGGCGTACTCGCTGGGACTGTCACTGCCCAATGCCGGTGAATCAACAGCCCGTCCGGCGCATGAGGACGAGGCTGTTCAGGCCGCAGGGGGGTCTGGGGGCGCGGCCCCCGGCGAGGCCCGCGCCAACGCCGAGGACCCCGTCCAGCAAAGCTGAACGGGGCCCACGACAACGCGGCTTATTCGGCGAGAATCGCTTCCGCGTCCAGGGTCACTCCGACCGCCTGGATCACCGAGGCGATCTTGAACGCCTCCTGGATCACCTCACGGTCGACGCCAGCCTTGCGCAGCACCTGCTCGTGCGAGTCGAGGCACTGTCCGCAGCCGTTGATGGCGGACACCGCGAACGACCACAGTTCGAAGTCGACCTTCTCGACACCGGGGTTGCCGATGACGTTCATCCGCAGGCCGGCGCGCAGAGTGCCGTACTCGTGGTCGGACAGCAGGTGCCGGGTGCGGTAGAAGACGTTGTTCGTCGCCATCACCGCGGCGGCGGACTTGGCGGCCGTGTACGCCTCGGGCGACAGGTTCGCCTTCGCCTCCGGCCCCAGCTCGCGCAGGACGATGGGGGAGCGCGAGGCGATGGCGGTCACCAGCACCGTGCCCCACAGCTGCTGCGCCGGCAGGTCGGAGTTGCCGATGACCGAACCCAGGTTGAGCTTCAGGTCCTTGGCGTAGTCCGGGATCCGGGACTTGAGGGAGTCGAGGGACATCTCGTCACTCACCGGCCAGCAGGGCGACCGGGTCCAGGGTCTCGTCGCCCTTGCTCCAGTTGCACGGGCAGAGCTCGTCCGTCTGGAGGGCGTCGAGGACCCGCAGGACCTCCTTGGGGTTACGGCCGACCGAACCGGCCGTCACCATCGAGAACTGGATCTCGTTGTTCTGGTCCACGACGAAGACCGCGCGCTTGGCGAAGCCGTCCTCGTCCTCGATGCCGAGGTCGCGCATGAGCTCGTGCTTCGAGTCGGCCATCATCGGGAAGGGCAGGTCGCGCAGGTCGTCGTGGTCCTTGCGCCAGGCGTGGTGCACGAACTCGGAGTCGCCGGAGAAGCCGAGGACCTGGGCGTCGCGGTCGGCGAACTCTTCGTTCAGCTTGCCGAAGGCCGCGATCTCGGTGGGGCACACGAAGGTGAAGTCCTTGGGCCAGGCGAAGATCACCTTCCACTTGCCCTCGTAGGTCTTGTGGTTGATCTTCTCGAACTCCTTGCCCTTCTCCAGCGAGACGCAGGCAGTGAGGTCGAACTCGGGGAACTTGTCACCGACAGTGAGCACGCGCTCTCCTTGCAGCGAGGAAACGCCCGGATCGCGGGCGTTCCCCATGGGTTGGACGGCGTCGATGGTGGCACAAGGTGCATTGATCAGTGAAATAGCTACACTCGGTCGGGTTGATCGGAGGAGGCTATTGGTGACCAGGGGTAATGGCGGCAGGACGAGACAGCCGAGTCTCGCCCAGCTGCGCGCCTTCGCCGCCGTGGCGGAACATCTGCACTTCCGGGACGCGGCGGCCGCCATCGGGATGAGCCAGCCCGCCCTGTCCGGTGCCGTCTCGGCCCTGGAGGAGACCCTGGGCGTCACCCTCCTCGAGCGTACGACCCGCAAGGTGCTGCTCTCGCCCGCCGGTGAGCGTCTCGCCGTACGGGCCAAGGCGGTGCTGGCGGAGGTCGGCGCGCTCCTCGAGGAGGCCGAGGCCGTGCGGGCGCCGTTCACCGGGGCGCTCCGGCTCGGGGTGATTCCGACCGTCGCGCCGTATCTGCTGCCGACGGTGCTGCGCCTCACCCACGACCAGTACCCGGACCTCGATCTCCAGGTGCACGAGGAGCAGACCGCAAGCCTGCTGGACGGGCTGACCGGCGGGCGGCTCGACCTGCTGCTGCTCGCCGTCCCCCTCGGCATCCCCGGCGTCGTCGAACTCCCCCTCTTCGACGAGGACTTCGTGCTCGTCACCCCGCTCGACCACTGGCTCGGCGGCCGCGAGGGCATCCCGCGCCCGGCACTGAGGGAGCTCAATCTGCTGCTCCTCGACGAGGGGCACTGCCTGCGCGACCAAGCTCTCGACATCTGCCGGGAGGCGGGGAGGGCAATCAAGGGAGCGGGGCGAAGCCCCTCGGTTGAGGGTGGTGGCGGGAGACGGGAGGGCGCCCCGGTGACGACCACGGCCGCGGGGCTATCGACGCTGGTCCAGCTCGTCGCCGGCGGGCTCGGCTGCACCCTGCTTCCCCGCACCGCCGTCAAGGTCGAGACGACCCGCAGCAACCAGCTCCTCACGGGGTACTTCGCCGACCCCGCGCCGAGCCGCCGTATCGCCCTCGTCATGCGGACCGGCGCGGCGCGCGGCGCCGAGTACCGGGAACTCGCCGCCGCCCTGCGCGAGGCGCTGCGTCCGTTGCCGGTTCGGGTCCTCGGTCCGGACGCCTGAGCGAGGCGTTCAAACACGTCTGCAATCGATCGAATGCGTGTCGAACAAAGCGACTTGAAGGGCCCTAATGTCCAACTTCGGTCAGCTCGGGGCAGGTGGGAAATACCCGGCTGAAATATGCCCCCACGGCCGGCTCGCCCGCTCGCTGACCGCGTGCGGGATGCTGTTCGGGCAGACCCGGAGGGTGGTGCGGGAGCGCAGCCTGTGACGGCAGGGCAGGTGGGCCGGCATGCGGGCCCCTCCCGGACGGGGAAGGGCCCACATGCGGTGACTACTCCGTGCGCAGCCCGTCCGCGCGCATCAGCCGCATGAGCGGCGGCATGCTGAGCAGCGTCACGACGAGCACGATCGCCGCGCCGATGCCGGTCATCGTGAGGACGCTCGCCCAGTCCACGGCCACCGTCGTGCTCGTCATCCGCAGCAGCACGGCGCCCAGGGTCAGGCCCACCACAGAGGCGAGCAGCAGCCCGAGCGCGATCGGGATCGCCGTCTGCCACAGCACCGACAGGCCCAGGGTGCGGCGCCGGGTGCCGAAGGCGACCAGGGACGACAGCAGCTTCCTGCGTTCGCGCAACTGCTCCAGCTGCGACACCAGCAGGCTCGCGCCGATCAGCGCCAGCACACAGGTCGCGCCCACGAACAGACCGGTGCGGATGGAGGTGAACTTCCCGGCCTGCTGAGTGGCCGCCCACACCATCGGGTCCGCCATCGGGTCGATGCCGGCCGCAGTGTTGCGCACGTACTCGCGCACGTCCGTGACGGACTCGTCCAGCGCCAGATAGAGCTGCCCCTGAGCGGACTTGGCCGTGGCGGGCAGCGCGCTCGGCGTCAGCAGGAAGCCGCCGCGCCGGATCCCGGTGGGGTCCTTGATGGACCGGGCCTGCTTCAGATGCGCCGGTACGGTCCACGGGGTGGCCGCGCCGGGCGAGCCGGAGTAGGACGGGTCGAAGTACATCGTCCGGCCCGCCGTGGCGAGCTTCGGGGTGTCGGAGTCGTACTCGCTGCCCCTCAGGACGAACACGTCACCGTCACGGCACGAGGGCAGCACCGCCACCTCGCGCAGGGCCGCGCAGTCGCCGATGGTCATCTCCGAGGTGTGCTCGGGGTCGCGACGCCGGTCGCCGACGACGTCACCGGACAGGGCGATGACCTTGCTGACGCCCTTCGTGGCCTCGAACTTCCCGGCCGCGTCGTGGAGTTGGACACCCCGCGGGACGTGCACCTGCATCTGGGCGCGGGAGAGGTCGTTCTTCGTCTGCTTGGTGTAGTCGCCCTGCACCCCGGCGAACAGCATCTGCAGCGCGATCGCGCCGGCCACCGCCACCGCGATGCCGTTGACCATGCGCGCCGCCGTGCCGCTGCTCAACTGCAGCCGCCGTACGGCCAGTTGCCAGGCGACCGAGCCGGACCCGAGCCGGGCGACGACCGCCTCCACGATCCACGGCAGCAGCGCTGTGATGCCGACGAGGATGAGGATGACGCCGGCGGTGACCAGGTACTGGTTGAAGCTCCCGTTGTCCCGGCCCTGCCCGATCATCGGGTAGAGCAGTGCCAGACCGCCCAGCGGCAGCAGCGGCCGCCACCACAGGCGCCTGCGCGCCGGCCGTGCCGTACGGACCACGCCCAGCGGCTCGATCACGACGCCGCGCAGGGCGAGCAGGGTGACCAGTACCGCGGCCGCCGGGACCGCGACGCCGACGAGCACGGCCAGCAGCGGCGAGGGGTTCAGATAGCTGGGGAACACGCTGATGTCGAGGATCTCCACGGAGCCCGCGACCTCACGGCCCACCAGGAAGAAGCCGGCGCCGAGGACCAGGCCGAGCAGTGCGCCCGCGAGGGCCTCGCCCGCGGCGATCCGCCGGGTCATCCCGCTGTCGGAGCCGACCAGCCTCAGCGCCGCCAGCCTGCGGTCACGTCGCTCGCCGCCGAACCGTACGGCCGCGGCGATGAACACGGCGACCGGCATCAGCAGCACGGCGAACACGACGAGGACCAGCAGCACCAGCACCGGGTCGGTCTGCTCGGTCGTCGGACTCGGGTTGCCGTAGGCGTCGATACGGGCCACCCGGGAGCCGTCGATCTTCGCGGCGAGCCCCTCGGCGCCCGCGTAGTACGCGAGTTCGTGCGCGCCGACAAGACCGCTCTCCCCGATGGTGCCGGTGATCCGGTACGGCAGCCGCTCCCGCAGCAGCTTCGCCCCGTCGGAGGCGAGCAGCTCCTTCAGCGCGGGCGAGACGACCATCTCGCCGGGTGCCGGATACTTCGCGAGACCCGGCGGCAGTGGCGCCCGCGACCCGTCGGGCTCGACCAGCCGCCCCCGGACGTCCTTGTCGTGGTAGACCGTGTCGGCGTCGGCGATGACGAACGTGTCGTCGGCCGGGCGCTTCACGGCGTTGCCGTACGTGTAGTCCAGCCGGGCCTCCTCGCGCGCGTGCCGTGCGCTCAGCGCGCTCGGGATCGCGGTCGTCAGCAGCAGCAGGGCCACGCCGAGTCCCACGCCGACGGCCGTCAGCAGGACCCGGATCCACCCCTCGCGCCCGCCGGTGAAGGCGAACCGGACCCCCATGGCCAGATCCCGGCCCCACTGCCCGGCCTTCATACGGCCCGCTCCATGTCCCGGGACTTCCCGTCCCGTACGACGATCTCGCGGTCGGAGTAGGCGGCGACCCGGGCCTCGTGCGTGACGAGGACGACGGCCGCGTTGGTGGACCGGGCCGCGTCCGTCAGCAGCTCCATCACTCGCTCGCCGTTCAGCGAGTCGAGCGCGCCGGTCGGCTCGTCGGCGAACAGCACCCGGGGCCCGGTGACCAGCGCCCGCGCCACGGCGACCCGCTGCCCCTGGCCGCCGGAGACCTCACCGGGCCGCTTGCCCTTGAGGTCGTCGACCTCAAGGCGCTGCATCCAGTTCAGGGCGGCCCGCTCGGCCTCCTTGCGGGAGGTGCCGTTCAGCCGCAGCGGCAGCGCCACGTTCTCCACGCACGTCAACTCTGGTACGAGCTGGCCGAACTGGAACACGAACCCGAACTCGGAGCGCCTGAGCTCACTGCGCTGGGCGTCGCTCATCGTCGCGAGCTCGCGCCCGTCGTACGTGATCGACCCCGAGTCGGGCGGCACGATGCCGGCGAGGCAGTGCAGCAGCGTCGACTTGCCGGACCCGGAGGGGCCCATCACGGCGACGACCTCGCCGGGGTGGATGGAGAAGTCGGCGCCGTCGAGCGCGGCGGTCGGGCCGTACGCCTTGCGCAACTGCTCGGCGGCGAGCAGGGAACCGGCGGGAGCGCTCACCTGGCCACCACCTCACGGAGCCTGTCGAGGCGCGCGGCGGTCAGTTCCAGCCAGCGCAGGTCGGCCTCGAGGTGGAACAGGGCGTGGTCGCAGATCAGTTGGTCCGCGAGGTCGCCCTTGCGCTTGCGGTCGGTCAGGATCCGCATGCTGCGCAGGTGCTCGGCGCGCTGGTGGTCGAGGACGTCGGCGGCGTCGCGGTGGGTGAGCAGCGCGAGGACGACCTTGGTGTAGAGGGTCGACTGGAGGTATTCCTCCGGCTTCTCGGGTGTCGCCAGCCAGTGTTCGACGTCGGTGATCCCGGCGTCGGTGATGGCGTACCGCTTGCGCTCGGGGCCGCCGCCCGCCTCGATCCCGTCGACTTCGACGAGCCCGTTCTTCAGCAGCCGGGACATCGTCGAGTAGACCTGGCCGTAGTGCAGCGGCCGGTCGTGACCGAACTTCTCGTCGAAGGCCCGCTTCAGGTCGTAGCCGTGGCGCGGGCCGGACTCCAGGAGCCCCAGGAGGGTGTGACCGATGGACATGCCGAGCACTCTACACACGGTGTATACGTCGCATGTATACGCGGCGTGTGTAGATCATGGCGGGGCGTACGGCGCCGCAGGTGGGGGCCGATTGTCACGGTTCTGCGACAGGCGGCCGGCCCCGGCGCGGCAGGGGACCGGTGTCACGGGGTAGGCGACCCGCCTCCGCCAGCGCCTTGCGCAGCAGGAACTCGATCTGCGCATTGGCCGACCGCAGTTCGTCGCCCGCCCAGCGGGCCAGCGCCTCGTACACCAGCGGGTCCAGCCGCAGCAGCACCTGCTTGCGCTGCTGCGGCCGGCGCCGGGGTGTCTCCTCGGAGGGATCCGTCACTGGTAGAGGGTCCCCGTGTTCAGTACGGGCTGCGGTGCGCGGTCCCCGCACAGCATCACCATCAGGTTGGACACCATCGCCGCCTTGCGCTCGTCGTCCAGTTCCACGATGCCCCGCTCGGCAATGCGAGCGAGCGCCGCCTCCACCATGCCCACGGCTCCGTCGACGATCTGGCGCCGGGCGGCCACGACGGCGCCGGCCTGCTGCCGCTGGAGCATCGCCGAGGCGATCTCGGGAGCGTACGCGAGATGCGTGAAGCGCGACTCGATGATCCGCACTCCGGCCGCCTCCACGCGCGCGTGCAACTCGGTGGCGAGCTTCTCGGTGATTTCCTCGGCGTTGCCGCGCAGCGAGAGCCCGTCCTCGTCGTGGGCGTCGTACGGGTACTCGATCGCGATGTGCCGTACGGCCGTCTCGGTCTGCGTGGCGATGAACTTGGTGTAGTCGTCGACCTCGAAGGTGGCCTGGGCGGTGTCCTGGACGTTCCAGACCACGACCGCGGCGAGCTCGATCGGGTTGCCGTAGGCGTCGTTGACCTTGAGGACGGCGGTCTCGTGGTTGCGCACGCGCGTGGAGATCTTCGTGCGTGAGGTGAAGGGATTGACCCAACGCAGTCCGTCCTGCCGGATCGTCCCCCGGTACCGCCCGAAGAGCTGCACCACCCGCGCCTCGCCCGGCGCCACCGTGTTCAGGCCGCGCATCGCGATGACGGCGGCGAGGAAGACGAGCACGCCGGCGACGATCAGCCCGGCCTTGGCACCGCCCGCGGTCACCGCCGAGGAGGCGACGATCAGGGCGACGGCTCCCGCCAGCCCGACCAGCCCGAGCAGCAGCGCGAGCCCGCCGCCGATGCTGTGCGCGGTGAACTCGCGGACGCGCGGGGCGGGCATCTCGGGTACGTCGTCGTGTGTGGGCATGGTGGGTCCCCCGTTCTCGTGACGGCTTAGCTTCTATCTATCTAACTGATATCACTTTACCCCGCCAAAGCAACCCTCGAACCCTCTCGGCCGTCGGTTCCTATGGAACGGGGTGCTGATTGTCACGTCCGTAAAAGAGCGGATCACAGCCCGTTTGTCATATAGACGGGTGCTAGCTTTCTGAGCTGACCTCGACACGGAAACGGGAGCGACCAACCCATGGGGCGAGCGGAAGAGAGACGAGCGCGACAGCGCGGTGGCCACCGCGCGGCGCCCAGGAACCGCTCGTCGGCCGGTTCCGGCAAGAGCGTCATACGCAGGCTCTTCACCTGGAAGAAGATCCTCGGCACGTTCCTCGGACTGTGCCTGCTCGGCATCGGCTCCTTCATCGTGCTGTACCTGGTGGTGGACGTGCCCAAGGGCAACACGGCCGCCCAGCGCCAGAGCAACGTCTACAAGTACAGCGACGGCACCATCCTGGCCCGCAAAGGCGAGGTCAACCGCGAGATCGTGGACCTGTCCAGGGTGCCGAGGAAGGTCCAGCTGACCTTCGTGGCCGCCGAGAACAAGAGCTTCTACAAAGACGCCGGCGTCGACTTCAAGGGCACCGCGCGCGGTCTGATCAACACGCTGTCGGGCAAGGGCAAGCAGGGTGGTTCGACGATCACCCAGCAGTACGTCAAGAACTACTACCTCAACCAGGACCAGACCGTCACGCGCAAGCTGAAGGAACTGGTCATCTCGCTCAAGGTGGACCGCCAGAAGTCCAAGGACGACATCCTCGCGGGCTACATCAACACCAGCTACTACGGCCGCAACGCCTACGGCATCCAGGCCGCGGCGCAGGCCTACTACCGGGTCGACGCGCAGGACCTCACGGTCGAACAGGGCGCGTACCTGGCCTCCCTGCTCCAGGCGCCGAGCCAGTACGACTGGGCCGTCGCGTCCGACACCGGCAAGAGGCTGGTGAAGGACCGCTGGAACTACGTCCTGAACAACATGGTCGAGGAGGGCTGGCTGGACAAGGCCAAGCGCGACGCCATGAAGTTCCCGGTGCCTCTCGCGCCCAAGGGCGCCCCCGGTCTGGAAGGGCAGAAGGGCTATCTGGTCGATCTGGCCAACAAGCAGCTCGAACAGCAGCTGATGGACCAGGAGGGCCTGACGCAGTCCCAGGCGGAGACCGCGGTCGTCGACCAGGGCTGGACCATCACTCTGAACATCGACCGGAAGAAGCAGGCGCAGCTGGAGAAGGCCGTCAAGGAGGAGCTGACCGGCAAGCTCGACCCGAAGAAGCGCAAGGTCGACGACCACGTGCAGGCCGGGGCCGTCTCCGTGGACCCCAAGACGGGCAGGATCGTCGCCCTGTACGGCGGCGTGGACTACTACAAGCACTACCTGAGCAACGCGACCCGCCGGGACTATCAGCCCGCCTCGACGTTCAAGCCGGTGATCCTCGCCGCCGCCCTGGAGTCGAACGCCCAGACCCAGAGCGGCAAGCCGATCGACGCGAACACGGTCTACGACGGCACGAGTGGCCGTGACGCCGTGGACAACGGAAGGAAGGTCGGCTTCCACCCGCCCAACGAGGACGACCAGAACTACGGCAACATCACCGTCCAGACGGCCATGAACAAGTCGGTCAACTCCGTCTTCGCACAGATGGGCATCGACGTGGGCATGGACAAGGTGATGGGCACGGCCAAGAGCCTGGGCATGGACACCAAGGGCATGCAGGCGGTGCCCGCGCAGACGCTGGGTTCCATGGGCGCGAGCCCGCTGGAGATGGCAGGGATCTACGCCACCCTCGACAACCACGGCAAGAAGGTGACGCCGTCGATCCTCAAGTCGGCGGAGAAGAAGAACCGCAGCGCCGAGATCCCCGACCCGATCGGCGACCAGGTGATCAGCCGTACGGCCGCGGACACGGTGACGTCGGTGCTGACGGGCGTGGTCGACGACGGTACGGCCCGGCAGTCGGTGGCGAACAACCCGCTGCGCCAGGGCCAGCAGGTGGCTGGCAAGACCGGTACCTCCGACGAGAACAAGTCGGCCTGGTTCACCGGCTACACGCCGGACCTGGTCACCTCGGTCGGGCTGTTCGGCGAGGACCAGAAGACCCACGAGCACACGACCCTGGCGGGCGCGACCGGCCTGATCCCCGGCACCGGCAGGATCAACGGCGGTGGCTACCCGGCGCAGATCTGGGCGGCGTACACCTTCGGCGTCACGGACACGGCCAAGTTCAACCTGGACACCGACCAGGGCGCGGCGGTACAGCCGACAAAGACCCCGACGACGGCCCCGCCGACATCGGAAACCCCGTCCCAGACACCGACATCGGCGCCACCCACGTCGAAAACCCCGACGCAAACCCCGACGCAGACGCCGACGACGAAGGCGCCGTCACAGACGCCGACGACGAGGGTGCCAACACCGCCGACACAGACCCCGACGGGCGGCATCACACTGGACCCCTTGGAACCGAATAGCCAACAGTAGGTCACAGTGCTCAAAGAGAGCGGGGAACTGTACGCCCAGCCACAACGGACGCGCAGTTCCCCGCGAACTTCTCAACCCCCGTTGACCTTGTGGGCGATCCGGTCTCCGATCTCCTTGTCGATGTTGCGCCAGTACTGCAGCGCGCGGTCGAGCACCGGCCGGGACACGCCCTGCTTCAGGTGCCCGCTCACGTTGGACACGAGCCGATCACGCGCAGC
The DNA here is from genome assembly GCF_042889305.1 of Streptomyces sp. NPDC002619. Lineage (NCBI taxonomy): Bacteria > Bacillati > Actinomycetota > Actinomycetes > Kitasatosporales > Streptomycetaceae > Streptomyces > Streptomyces sp. NPDC002619. Next base: position 629,890 of record NZ_JBIAQV010000001.1, read on the forward strand.
GTCGTCGAGGACCTCACGGACCATCGTCCCCGGCTGCCCCCAGTCGTCGTCCTCGGCGTGCAAGGCGTACGCCTCCCGCACCATCTCGCCGGCCGTCCGCCAGCCCGCGACGTCCCCGAACCGCCCGACGTCCGCGGCCGGTCCGCCGTACGAGTTGGGCGCGTACACCGCGCCGGTCCGCGCGGCCTCGTACCGCATCGGGCCGTCCTTCGCGTACGAGTTCACCGGCGCGTGGGCGCGGTTCGGCGGCAACTGGGCGTAGTTGGGGCCGATCCGGTAGCGATGCGTGTCCGGGTAGGAGAACAGCCGGCCGAGCAACATCTTGTCGGGGGACGGGCCGATGCCCGGCACCATGTTGGACGGCTCGAACGCGGCCTGCTCGATGTGGACGAAGTAGTTGTCCGGGTTCGTGTTCAGGGTCATCCGGCCGACCTCGATCAGCGGGTAGTCGCCGTGCGGCCACACCTTGGTCAGGTCGAACGGGTTGAACCGGTAGTCGGGCGCGTCCTCGAACGGCATGACCTGGACGTGCATCGTCCAGCTCGGCGCGTTCCCGGACTCGATCGACTGGAACAGGTCGCGGCGGTGGACGTCGGCGTCGGTGCCGGCGAGCTCGTCCGCCTCGGCCTGGGTGAGGAAGTCGATGCCCTGGTCCGTCTTGATGTGGTACTTGACCCAGAACCGCTCACCGCCGCCGTTGACCCACATATAGGTGTGGGACGAGTAGCCATTCATGTTGCGGTACGTCTTCGGGATGCCGCGGTCGCCCATCAGCCACGTCACCATGTGCGCGGACTCGGGGGACAGTGTCCAGAAGTCCCACTGCATGTTGTTGTCGCGCAGACCGCTGTCCGGCCGACGCTTCTGCGAGCGGATGAAGTCCTGGAACTTCTGCGAGTCACGGACGAAGAAGATCGGCGTGTTGTTGCCGACCAGGTCGTAGTTGCCGTACTCCGTGTAGAACTTGAGCGCGAAACCGCGCGGGTCGCGCCAGGTGTCGGGGGAGCCCTGCTCACCCGCGACGGTCGAGAAGCGCGCCAGCATCTCCGTGCGCTTCCCTGGCTGAAACAGGTCGGCCTTGGTGAACTGGCTGATGTCGTTGGTGACTTCGAAGAAGCCGTACGCTCCCGCTCCCTTGGCGTGGACCACTCGCTCGGGGACCCGTTCGCGGTTGAACTGGGCCATTTTCTCGATGAGGTAGTGGTCCTGGAGCAGGATCGGTCCGTCGGACCCGACGGTGAGCGAGTGTTCGTCGCTCTCCACCGGGATTCCCGCGTTGTTCGTCGTGTACGGAACCTGCTGAGGTGCCTGCGTCACGAGCGTCCTCCCGTCGTGCACGTGGGTGGTCAGGTCGTCTCGCTCACCACAGCCAGTCAACTCCGGTGCAAGGACATCAGCAACATTTGGACCGGGTCTAATTCCGGTTCAGCTCGAACCAGACCACCTTCCCGGTGCTCAGCCGTGTCGCGCCCCACCGTCTGGCCAGTTTGTTCACCAGATACAGCCCGCGCCCGCCCTCGTCGGTCGCCCGCGCCTGCCTCAGGCGCGGCAGCTGCGGCACGTCGTCGCCGACCTCGCAGCGCAGCACGTCCGTCCGCAGCAGACGCAGCGTGACCGGCCGTGACGCATAGCGCACGGCGTTCGTCACGACCTCGCTGACCAGGAGCTCCACCGAATCGCTCAGGTCCTCCAGACCCCAGCGGGACAGCGCGCGCCGCGCCAGCCGGCGGGCCCGGCCGGGCGCCGCGTCCTCCGGCTCCAGGAACCAGTACGCCACGTCACTCGGCGCGATCCCGTCGAAGCGGGCGGCGAGCAGCGCGATGTCGTCGTCCCGGTCGCCCGGACCGAGCATGTCGAGCACCTCGTCGCACAGGGCTTCGAGGGGCGGCGGGTGATCGGGGCCGGTGAGCTGCGCGGTCGCGGCGAGCTTCTCGCGCAGCTGCTCTATGCCGGTCCACACGTCCCTCAGCCGCGACTCGACCAGGCCGTCCGTGTAGAGGAGCAGCGTGGCCCCGGCGGGCGCGTCCAGCTCGACGGCCTCGAAGTCCACCCCGCCGACGCCGATGGGCGCGCCCGCCGGCACCCGCAGCACCTCGGCCCGGCCGCCCAGGTGCAGCAGGACCGGCGGCGGATGGCCGGCGTTGGCGATGGTGATGCGGTGCGAGACCGGGTCGTACACGGCGTACAGGCAGGTCGCCATGCGGTCGGTGCCCAGCCGCTGGGCCTGCTCGTCGAGATGGTGCAGCACCTCCTGGGGCGGCAGGTCCAGCCCGGCCAGGGTCTGCGCCGTGGTGCGCAGCTGGCCCATGATCGCGGCGGAGGTCATGGAGTGGCCCATCACGTCGCCGACGACCAGCGCGACCCGGCTGCCGGGCAGCGGGATCGCGTCGTACCAGTCGCCGCCGACGCGGGCGGTCTCGGCGGCGGGCAGATAGCGGGACGCCAGCCGGACGCCCGTCGCACGGGGCAGATGCTCGGGCAGCATCGTGCGCTGCAGCTCGTCGGCGATGTACGCCTCGCGGCCGTACAGCACCGCCTTGTCGATGCCGAGCGCGCTGTGGGTGGCCAGCTGGGCGGCGACCAGCAGGTCGTCGGCCTCGAACGCCAGGCGCTCGGGGCGGCGCAGGAACAGCGCGGCACCGATGACCCGGCGGCGGCCGCGCAGCGGCGCGAGGATCGCGTGCTGTCCGCCGGGCACCACCGACTCACCGCCCTCGCCGAGGAGTTCGGGCAGTGCGGCGCGGGCGGCGGGCGTGTCCGCGAACACGGGCCGGACGCCGCGCAGCACCTCGTTGAGTGCGCCGCCGGGCCGTACCTCGCACAGCTCGGCCGTCAGCGCGGACAGCCCGGACAGCTCCGACCCGTCGGGCTCCGGCGCCGGCGCGGGCAGGAAGCCGCCCTCGGTGTCACGCTCCTCCGGAATCCGGTCGGTGCGGCGCAGCCGCAGCACCACGGGCCCGGTGGGGCGCTCGTCGCCGACCGGCAGCGGGTCGCGCAGATAGACCAGGATCGCGTCCGAGAAGGTTGGCACGGTGGCCCGGCACAGGCCCATGACGATCTCGTCGAGGTCGATGCCGCGGGCGATCCGCCGGGTCGCGGCGCCCACGAACCGCAGCCGGTCCCCGTCCCGCCGCATCGGCATCGGCCGCCCGGGCGGCAGTCCCCGCCCCGTACGGCGCTCCTGGGAGCCGGCGGCCCGCTCCTGCTCGGCGCCCGGCTGGGGCGGGATCGCCTCCGGCGCCGGCGTGGGGCGCGGGCGGTGCGTGTCGGTCTCCGCCGCGGCCGGCTGGGAGTGCTCGGGGCCGTTGACTGGGGGCTCCTTCCCCTTCCCGGGGGGCGTGTTCGTCCCCGGCTTCCCGGAGGGTGTGCTCGTCCCCGGCGCCGGCGTCTCGCCGGTGCGGGCCTGTGCCGGTAAAGCGGCGCCGAACGGCTTCGGGGAACGCAGCAGCGCCCCGCGGGGATCCGCGGGGTCGGCGCCCGGCTGAGGGCGTTCGTAGGAGGTGGGGTGCTCCGTCACGCGTGTCGCATCCGTCCGTCCGGGGCTGCGCACCGCGCACGCAGTTCGTCCCGCCGAAATGCCGATACCCGGAATACGTGTCCCAGGAACGGAATTCCCGCGTGGTCAGAGGCTGTGCCTGTGCCACCGGCGAACCCTCTGCGGTTCAGGCCGGTGTTGCCCTCGTACCCCTCGCTCACGTCCTGCCGCCCCTCGGTGACGTTCGGTCAAGCCCGGCACAAGATCCGGGAGTTGTGGCTGCGCCCTTGCGGAGGACGATCCTACGGTTGTGGACCGGGGGCGCATCAAGGGTCTCATGTGGACACGTGCGCGGGCGTACGGTCCCAGTCCTTGGGCAGTGACGGTACCGCCCAGGACGGGTCCGGGCGCCAGTGCTGCCAATCCTGATCGAACGGCGGGCCCCAGGCGTCGATCGCCGCCACCGCCGAGCTCCCCGCCTCCCGTACCCGTTGGGCGAGTTCAGCGCCCATCAGGCCGTCCCGCTGGGCCTGTGCGAACTCGTCCTCGTCGCGCCAGTGCCAACTGCGGTCCGGGTGCACGGAGATGTCCAGGAAGTGGTCTTCGGAGTCGACCCCGCCAGCCCAACGGGCCAGCGGTTCCTCAAGATTGACGTACCAGTTCTTGAACTGCCAGCCCGGCTCCCAGAACAGCCACACCGACCAGGGCTCGCCGGGCCGGGCCAGCTTGAGCACACCCGTGCCGAACCAGCGGTCGAGCTGCACGCCGCGCGGCCTGGTGTACCGGGACTCGAGCGGCTCGAGTTGCACCGGCGTGCCGTCGGCCAGCACCGGCTTCACACACTCGGTGCCGGGCGCCAGCCACACGGCGAGCAGCTCGGGGTCGTCCCGTACGACGGTGACCGGGCGCGCGATGTGGAAGCGCTCAGAGGCGTTCTCCCGGTACCGCCACAGGATGTGACTCCCGGGCGCCCAGAAGCCCGCCGGGTCCGCCGCCGTTCCGCGTTCCACGCGTCTCACCGCTCCGCCGTCTGCCATGCACAGATATTAGGTGCCCCAGGCATACGACGCTGCGGCGCGCGTCACGGTTCTCGCCCTCCCCCGGAAAGGTTCACGACCGGTCACGGACGCGTCATACGCAGGACATCCAGCGCCTCGTCGAGCTGCTCCAGGGTGAGGTCGCCGCGTTCCACGTACCCGCCCTCCAGCACCACCTGACGGATCGTCCGGCGCTGCGCGAGGGCCTTCTTGGCCACCTTGGCGGCCTCCTCGTACCCGATGTACTTGTTCAGCGGCGTGACCACGGAGGGCGACGACTCGGCGTACTCGCGGGCACGTTCGCGGTTCGCGGTGATGCCGTCCACGGTGCGGTCGGCGAGCAGCCGGGAGACGTTGGCGAGCAGTCGTACGGACTCCAGCACGTTGCGCGCGATGACCGGCAGCATGACGTTCAGCTCGAAGTTGCCCGCCGCGCCGGCCGTGGCGATGGCAACGTCGTTGCCGATGACCTGCGCGCTCACCATGAGCACCGCTTCCGGGATGACCGGGTTGACCTTGCCCGGCATGATCGAGGAGCCGGGCTGGAGGTCGGGGAGCTGGATCTCGGAGAGCCCGGTGCGCGGTCCGGAGGACATCCAGCGCAGATCGTTGGCGATCTTGGTCAGCCCGACGGCGATGGTCCGCAGCTGCCCGCTGGTCTCGACGATCCCGTCCCGCGCGCCCTGCGCCTCGAAGTGGTTGCGCGCCTCGGTGAGCGGCAGCCCGGTGGCCCGCGCCACCTCCTCGATGACGGCCGCGGAGAAGCCGGGCGGGGTGTTGATGCCGGTGCCCACCGCGGTGCCGCCCAGCGGCAGTTCGGCGAGCCGGGGCAGGGACGCCCGCAGCCGCTCGATCCCGTACCGCACCTGGGCGGCGTACCCGCCGAACTCCTGCCCCAGGGTCACCGGCGTGGCGTCCATCAGATGCGTCCGCCCGGACTTCACGACGTCCGCGAACTCCTCCGCCTTGTGCTCCAGCGCCGCGGCGAGGTGCTCCAGGGCCGGGATCAGATCGCGGGTGACGGCGGCGGTCGCGGCGATGTGGATGGACGACGGGAAGACGTCGTTGGACGACTGCGAGGCGTTGACGTGGTCGTTCGGATGCACGTCCCGGCCGAGCCGCTCGCTCGCCAGGGTGGCGATGACCTCGTTCGTGTTCATGTTGGACGAGGTCCCGGACCCCGTCTGGAACACGTCGATGGGGAAGTGCGCGTCCCACGCCCCCTCGGCGACCTCGGCCGCCGCGTCCTGGATCGCCTGCGCGACCTCCTTGTCCACCACACCCAGCTCGGCGTTCACCTTCGCGGCGGCCGCCTTGATCCGGGCCAGTGCCTCGATGTGCGCCCGCTCGATGCGCTGACCGGAAATGGGGAAGTTCTCCACCGCCCGCTGGGTCTGCGCACGCCACTTGGCATCCGCGGGGACCCGCACCTCACCCATCGAATCGTGCTCGATCCGGTACGTCTGCTCCTGCTGACCGTCGGCCACAGCCGATCACCTCCGTCCGGGTCAGCGCGGTCCGCGCCGAGGCTATTCCTGTCACGCGCGTGCTCCCGACAGCCCCCGACGCCCCGAACGCCACCCGGATACCGGCACACGAAGGGGCCCCGGGCGACAGCGCCCGAGGCCCCTCACGCCGGTCGGTGTCAGATCACGCCAGCCCGGGCCCGCGCACCGGGATCGTCGTGAACGTCGGCTGCGGTGCCGGATCCTGGAAGAAGTCGTTGCCCTTGTCGTCGACGACGATGAACGCCGGGAAGTCCTCGACCTCGATCTTCCAGACCGCCTCCATGCCGAGCTCCTCGTACTCGACGACCTCGACCTTCTTGATGCAGTCCTGAGCGAGCCGGGCGGCGGGGCCGCCGATGGAGCCGAGGTAGAAGCCGCCGTGGGTGCCGCAGGCGTCGGTGACCTGCTTGCTGCGGTTGCCCTTGGCCAGCATGACCTTGGAGCCGCCCGCCGCCTGGAACTGCTCGACGTAGGAGTCCATGCGGCCCGCCGTGGTCGGCCCGAAGGAACCGGAGGCGTACCCCTCGGGCGTTTTCGCCGGGCCCGCGTAGTACACCGGGTGGTCCTTCAGGTACTGCGGCATCTCCTCGCCCGCGTCCAGCCGCTCCTTGATCTTGGCGTGCGCGATGTCGCGGGCCACGACCAGCGGACCGGTGAGGGAAAGCCGGGTCTTCACCGGGTACTTGGTCAGCTCGGCGAGGATCGACTCCATCGGCTGGTTCAGGTCGATCTTCACGACGTCGGAGGACTCGTTCAGGTGCTCGTCCGTCGTCTCCGGCAGGAACCGCGCCGGGTCCGTCTCGAGCTGCTCCAGGAACACGCCCTCCGCGGTGATCTTCGCGACGGCCTGGCGGTCGGCGGAGCAGGACACGGCGATGGCCACCGGGCAGGACGCGCCGTGGCGGGGGAGGCGGACGACGCGGACGTCGTGGCAGAAGTACTTGCCGCCGAACTGAGCGCCGATACCGATCTTCTGAGTCAGCTCGAAGACCTTCTCCTCCAGCTCCTTGTCCCGGAAGCCGTGGCCGAGTGGCGAGCCCTCGGTGGGCGCGTTGTCCAGGTAGTGCGCGGAGGCGTACTTCGCGGTCTTGAGGGCGTACTCGGCGCTCGTACCGCCGACGACGATCGCCAGGTGGTACGGCGGGCAGGCGGCCGTACCGAGCGAACGGATCTTCTCCTCCAGGAACTTCATCATGGAGGCCTCGTTCAGGACGGCCTTCGTCTCCTGGTACAGGAAGGACTTGTTGGCGGAGCCGCCGCCCTTCGCCATGAAGAGGAACTTGTAGGCGCCGCCGTCCGTCGCGTACAGCTCGATCTGCGCCGGGAGGTTGGAGCCGGTGTTCTTCTCCTCCCACATGGTGAGCGGAGCCATCTGCGAGTAGCGCAGGTTCAGCTTGGTGTAGGCGTCGTAGATGCCGTGCGACAGGGCCTTCTCGTCCTCGCCCGAGGTGAGGACGTTCTGGCCGCGCTTGCCCATGACGATCGCGGTGCCGGTGTCCTGGCACATGGGCAGCACGCCCGCCGCCGCGATGTTCGCGTTCTTCAGCAGGTCCAGCGCGACGAACTTGTCGTTGCCGGACGCCTCCGGGTCGTCGATGATGCGCCGCAGCTGGGCGAGGTGCGCGGGCCGCAGGTAGTGCTGGATGTCGTGGATGGCCTCTTCGGCGAGCTTGCGCAGCGACTCTGGCTCGACCTTGAGGAACGTCCGCCCGTCGGCCTCGAAGGTGGAGACACCCTCGGAGGTCACCAGCCGGTAGGGGGTGGTGTCCTCTCCCTGGGGGAGCAGATCGGTATACGCGAACTCAGGCATCTCAGCCATTTCCTCACTCGGCAGACAGCGGCTGGCCTCCATTGGCAGCGCCCACCAGCGTAGAACCTGCCACTGACGGCGATTCTGTGAGGTTGGGCTCAGTTCACGCCACGGCTGGCCTAGACCTCCTGGGGCCTGCGCCACAGGACAGGTGGCTCCGCCACATGACCTGCGATGCCGCACGCCGATCGCACGCACCGAACGCCGCGTCGCTCGCGTTCCGCGCGAACGACGGGGAACTCGGAACAGACCCTAGTCGCGATCTATCGCGTTTCGGTACGCTGCTGTCGTGGACCTTCAGAAGCACGCCCAACAGGAGACCGCAGCGCCGCGCGTGACCGAGCTGCGCGCCTCGGACGCCGACCGTGACCGCATCGCCGACATCCTGCGCGACGCCCTCGGCGAAGGGCGCGTCACGGCAGAAGAGCACGCCGAGCGCGTGGAGGGGGTGCTGAACGCCAAGACGGTCGGTGAGCTGGAGGTCTTCATCCAGGACCTGCCCGCGGCCCACCAGCGCTCCGCAGCGCCCGCCTATACCCCTGTGCCACCCCGACCGGAATCCGGCGCGATCCCGGCCGAGGCCGACGCCAACGTTGTCGCCGTGTTCAGCTCCGCCGCCCGCAAAGGCCGCTGGCGCGCCGGCCGCCGGCTGCACGCGTACGCCGTCTTCGGCACCGTGGAGATCGACCTCAGCGAGGCGATCTTCGAGTACCAGCAGGTCGTGATCAAGGCGGTCTCGGTCCTCGGTGACGTCCAGATCCGCGTCCCGGAGAACGTGTCGCTGCGCGGCACCGGCGGCGGCGTGCTCGGCAACTTCGAGGTGGACACGCTGGATTCGGTCGACTCCGAGGCGCCCGTCGTCTACGTGGACGGGTGGGCCGTGCTGGGCAATGTCGAGGCGCGGCCGCGGCGCGGCAAGCTAGTCGCGGACATCCTCGACCGCGTTCACCAGAAGGTCGACCGGACACTGCGCAAACACCTCGACCGTTGACGGTCGTGAACCCGGTCCGCCGCGGGGGGTCGTGAACCGGCCGTCGCGCGCCCTCGGTTGCGAACGCAGTGCATAGGCGTACGTACAACGGGTAGGGCTTGCTGCATCGTCTCTCGCTCGCGAAGCCGTCGTCAGGAGTAGACCGTGCTGCAACCGCCGCATTCGTCCCTGCAGGTAGCTGCCGTACCGGCCCAGCGGGGTCCGGCGCGCGACAGGGACCAAGACGCACCCTGGCACACCGAGGCGGTGTGCCGACGCGACGAGGCCGGCCTGTTCTTCGCGCCCTCGAAGGAGCCCACGGCGGCCCGGCTGTCCCGAGAGGAGGCGGCCAAGCGGGTCTGTGCGCGCTGCCCGGTGATGGTCGAGTGCCGCGAGCACGCACTGCTCCAGCCCGAGCCGTACGGCGTCTGGGGCGGCCTGACCGCCGCCGAACGCCGCGTGGTCCTGGCCCGGCGCCGCCGCCGCGACCTGGAACTGAAGAAGGCGGCACGCGCGACGAACCGCATAGCGGCGGCGGGCTGACGAAGTCCGGTACATGTGAGTGGGGCGCCCCCCTTCCGCACAAAGGGGGCGCCCTTTTCAATGAGCGGGCACTGGTCCTACCTGTAACGGCCGCGGGGCAGTGTCGATATACGGCTCCGCCGCGTGGGCGCGAAGCCCCCCACGCACCCGCACCCGAAACCGCACGGCGCCCTACTTGGCGCGATCGAAGTCAATCGCGCTATAGGCCCGCAGCTTGCTGAGCCGATGCTCGGAGTCGATCCGTCGCACGGTCCCGGACCGAGACCGCATCACGATGGAATCGGTGGTAGCGGTCTCCGACCGATACCGAACCCCCCGCAGCAACTCCCCGTCCGTGATCCCGGTCGCGACGAAGAACACGTTCTCCCCGGTCACGAGATCCTCCGTCGTGAGCACCCGGTCGAGATCGTGCCCCGCGTCGATCGCACGCCCGCGCTCCGCGTCGTCCTTCGGCCACAGCTTGCCCTGGATGGTGCCGCCGAGGCACTTCACGGCGCAGGCCGAGATGATGCCCTCGGGGGTGCCGCCGACGCCGAGCAGGAGGTCGATACCGGTGCCCTCGCGCAGCGCGAGGATCGAGCCGGCGACGTCGCCGTCGGAGATCAGCTTGATGCGCGCGCCGGCCTCCCGGACCTCCTTGATGATGCCTTCGTGCCGCGGCCGGTCGAGGATACAGACGGTGACGTCCTCGGGCGTGGACCGCTTGGCCTTGGCGACCCGGCGGACGTTGACCGACACGGGCGCGTCGATGTCGACGAAGTCAGCCGCCTCGGGGCCGGTGACCAGCTTGTCCATGTAGAACACGGCGGACGGGTCGAACATGGCGCCGCGTTCGGCGGCGGCGAGGACGGCGATCGCGTTCGGCATGCCCTTGGCCGTCAGCGTGGTGCCGTCGATCGGGTCGACGGCGATGTCGACCTCGGCCCCGGTGCCGTCGCCGACACGCTCCCCGTTGAAGAGCATCGGGGCCTCGTCCTTCTCGCCCTCCCCGATGACGACCACGCCGTTCATCGACACGGTGGAGACGAGGGTACGCATCGCGCGCACCGCGGCTCCGTCGGCGCCGTTCTTGTCGCCGCGCCCGACCCAGCGGCCCGCGGCCATCGCGGCGGCTTCGGTGACCCGTACGAGTTCCAGGGCGAGGTTGCGGTCGGGGGCTTCGGAGGGGACATCGAGTTCGGACGGCAGGTGATGATGCTCGGTCATCGGAGCGCACCTTTCTGATACGGCGACGGCCGGATGAGGGTTTTCGTCCCGACTCTATCGTCAGACAGACAAAATGAGCAGGGGCCCCCACGGATGAGCGGGACGGGCACCTGCGACGATAGGGACGTGGCAGGTTCGAACGGCAAGCAGAAGTCGGTCCGGGACATGATCCTTTCCCTGGGCCTGATCGGGATCGCGGCGGGCGTCATCTACGTCTTCATCCCGCACGACGACCACGCTCCCGACATCAAGCGGGTCGACTACCGCGTGGAGCTCCTCACGGCGAGGCGCGCCGCGAGCTACCCGGTGGCCGCACCCGAGGGCCTGCCCGGCACCTGGAAGGCCACCTCGGTCCGCTTCCAGGGGGCGAACGCCGACCGCTGGCACCTGGGGTTCCAGATCCCCGACGGTCAGTACGTGCAGATCGAGCAGTCCACTCAGAAGCGCGCCGAGTTCATCGACGAGGCCAGTCAGGGCGCCAGGGCCACCAAGGTCACACAGAAGATCGGCGACCGCACCTGGACGCGCTACACCGGCGGTCGCTACGACGCCCTCGTGCTCGAGGACACCCCTGGCTCCACGACGGTGGTCGCGGGTACGGCGCCCTTCGGCGAGCTGGCGACGATGGCCGGTGCGCTGAAGCTGGCCTGACGCCCCTGGACCTGTCCCCTGACGTACGAGAGGCCCCCGGCGCCGTTGCCGGGGGCCTCTCGTGTCCGAGGGGTCGCTCAGACGGTGGTGATCACCGCGTCGTAGTCCAGCCGCGGGGAGCGCGGGAACCAGGCGTCCGGGCCGGGCTTGCCGATGTTGACCACCATCAACGGGGTGTGGTCGTCGTCGAGGAACTCCTTGCGGACGCCCTCGAAGTCCAGGCCGGTCATCGGGCCGGCGGCCAGACCGGCGGCGCGGACGCCGATGATGAAGTACGCGGCCTGGAGGGTGGCGTTCAGAGCGGCGTTGCTCTCGCGCATGGCGCGGTCGCCGAAGACGGCGTCCTTGGCCTGCGGGAAGTGCGGGAAGAGCTCCGGCAGCTCCTCGTGGAACTCGTTGTCCGCGGAGAGGATCGCGACCAGCGGGGCGGCGGCGGTCTTCTTCTGGTTGCCCTCGGCCAGGTGCTGGACGAGACGCTCGCGGGCCTCGGGGGAGCGGACCAGGGTGATGCGCAAGGGCGACTGGTTCATGGAGGTCGGGCCGTACTTGACCAGGTCGTAGATGGCCTTGACCTGCTCGTCGGTCACCGGCTCGTCGGTGAAGGTGTTCGCGGTACGAGCCTCACGGAACAGCAGGTCCTGGGCGGCGGGGTCAAGAACGAGAGACATGCGTGGACTTCCTCGAGAGCGTGTCCGGATCCGAGTCCCGGTCCGGCTTACGGAACGACGGTACCTCCGAGAAGATTCAATACTCTACAAATAGCGAAGGGTGGTGATCCGCTTCACGGTCCCGCCGGGCCGGTCACTCGGACGCGGCGGTGTCCTCCTCTTCTTCTCCCTCCTCCTCGGCCAGCGCGGCGTCCAGCCGGGCACGCGCCCCCTCCAGCCAGCGTCGGCACACCTTGGCCAGTTCCTCGCCGCGCTCCCAGAGGGCGAGCGACTCCTCGAGGCTCGTCCCGCCCGCCTCCAGCCGCCGTACAACCTCGATCAGCTCGTCCCGCGCCTGCTCGTACGAGAGCGCCTCTTCCTGCACCTTGCTGGTCATCCGCCCACCCTAGACATCGACTCGTACCGTGCTGTGCTTTCCCGGGGGCTACCCCCGGACCCCCGGCCGGACCCGAACTCGTCCACGCCGCTCAGTCGACGCGGGCCACAGTGAACGTGCCTTCGGCGACCCGCGCCCGCAGCGCCTCGCCCTCCGCCACCACGGCCGGGTCGCGGACCACGTGCCCGTCGGCCTTCTGCAGCACCGCGTACCCGCGCTTCAGCGTCGCCGCGGGGGAGAGGGCCACCACGCGTGCGTGCGTGTGCGTCAGCTCCGAGTCCGCGCGGTCCAGGAGGTGGCCGAGCGTGCGCCGCGAGCGCTCGACCAGCGAGGCGACGTGGTCCGCGCGCTCCTCGACCATCCGGTGCGGGTCCTCCATCGACGGCCGGGCCAGCGCGTGCGCGAGCCCCCGTTCCTCCCGCTCCAGGAACCCCTCCACGCACCGCCGCGCCCGGTCGCGCAGCAACCGCACCCGCTCGAACTCCTCGCCCACGTCCGGTACGACCCTCTTCGCGGCGTCGGTCGGCGTGGACGCGCGCAGGTCGGCCACATAGTCCAGGAGCGGCGTGTCGGGCTCGTGGCCGATGGCCGACACGACCGGCGTACGGCAGGCCGCGACCGCGCGGACCAGCTGTTCGTCGGAGAAGGGCAGCAGGTCCTCCACGCTGCCGCCACCGCGCGCGACGATGATCACGTCGACGGCGTCGGTCTCGTCGAGCTCCTTCACGGCCTGCACGACCTGTGGCACCGCGTGCACGCCCTGCACGGGTACGTTGCGCACCTCGAAGCGGACGGCGGGCCAGCGGTGCCGGGCGTTCTCCAGCACGTCCCGCTCGGCGGCGGAGGCCCGGCCGCAGACCAGGCCGATGAGCTGGGGCAGGAACGGCAGGGGCTTCTTCCGCTCGGCTGCGAAGAGCCCCTCCGCCGCCAGCGACTTCTTCAACTGCTCCAGCCGGGCGAGCAGTTCACCGACTCCGACCGGCCTGATCTCGGTGGCGCGCAGCGACAGCTGGCCACGCGGGGCGTACCACTCGGGCTTCGCGAGTACGACGACGCGCGCGCCCTCGCCGACGACATCGGCAACGGCATCGAAGACCTGCCGGTAACAGGTCACGCTCACCGAGATGTCGTACGACGGATCCCGCAACGTCAGAAACACGACCCCGGCACCCGGCCGCCGCGACAACTGAGTGATCTGCCCCTCGACCCAAACCGCCCCGAGCCGATCGATCCACCCCCCGATGAGCCGAGAGACCTCACCGACGGGCAGGGGCGCCTCGGGAGACGTGTTAGCAGCCATGCCGCCGAGACTAACCGCCCCCACCGACACCCCCCCGGCTACGGGCCGCGGCTGCAGGCAGCCCACCACTCAACCCCCGCCGACCGCCCCCGCTGCCCCACCAACACCCCCACCCCGATCACCAACCACCCCGCCCCCACCACCTGCGCCGCCCCGGACGCCGTACCGATCACGGCCACCGTGATCACCGTCCCCAGCACGGGCGCAGCCACTTGCCACCGCCACCACGCCACCCCGCCGCCGCACCGCGAACCACCCACCACGCTCGCGTGCAGCAACGTGAAGGCGCTCAGCGCGCCGATGTCGACCACCGACACCAGGTCGTCCATGCCGTCGCCCCACCGCGCCACCCACACCGCCGCCACGAGGATGCTCACGGCCGCGCACGGCGGTCTCGGACATCGACTGCCTCCTCGCGTCGCCTGCGTCCCGGTCTCCCCGGGATCGTCACCCGGACGGGATCTCTGACCCCCCGAACGCGGCCTTACGATGGTGCACATGACCGCTTCGCCTGGCCGCCGTGTCCTGCTCGCCGCCCCCCGGGGCTACTGCGCGGGCGTGGACCGCGCCGTGATCGCCGTCGAGAAGGCCCTGGAGCAGTACGGGGCCCCGATCTACGTCCGGCACGAGATCGTCCACAACAAGTACGTCGTGCAGACCCTGGAGAAGAAGGGCGCCGTCTTCGTCGAACGGACGGAGGAGGTGCCGCCGGGCAACATCGTGATGTTCTCGGCGCACGGCGTGGCCCCTGTCGTCCACGAGGAGGCCGAGCGCGGCCGCCTCGCCACCATCGACGCCACCTGCCCGCTGGTCACCAAGGTCCACAAGGAAGCCGTCCGCTTCGCCAAGGAGGACTACGACATCCTCCTGATCGGGCACGAGGGCCACGAGGAGGTCATCGGCACCTCCGGCGAGGCCCCCGAGCACATCCAGCTGGTCGACGGCCCCTCGGACGTCGCCAAGGTCGAGGTCCGCGACCCCTCCAAGGTGGTCTGGCTGTCCCAGACCACGCTCTCCGTCGACGAGACGATGGAGACCGTCGACGCCCTGAAGGACAAGTTCCCGCAGCTGATCTCGCCGCCCAGCGACGACATCTGCTACGCCACGCAGAACCGTCAGCTCGCCGTGAAACAGATGGGCGAGGAGGCGGAGCTGGTCATCGTGGTCGGCTCCCGCAACTCCTCCAACTCCAAGCGGCTCGTCGAGGTCGCCAAGCTCGCCGGCGCCCGCGAGGCGTACCTGGTGGACTTCGCGAGCGAGATCGACGAGGCCTGGCTGGACGGCGTGACCACCGTCGGCGTCACCTCCGGCGCCTCCGTCCCCGAGGTGCTGGTCGAGCAGGTCCTGGAGTGGCTCGCCGAGCGTGGCTACGGCGACGTCGAGATCGTCAAGGCGGCCGAGGAGTCCATCACCTTCTCGCTGCCCAAGGAACTCCGCCGTGACCTGCGCGAGGAGGCGGTGGCCCTGGTGGCCGAGCGCGGCGGGTCGGGTACGTCGGACGCGTGAGTGTCCGTACGCCCGATGCGTGACCGTCAGTCGTGCGACGTAACGTAGATCCATGCAGATCTTCGGCGTGGACATCGGTGGATCCGGGATCAAGGGCGCACCCGTGGACCTGGACCGTGGCGACCTGGCGGAGGAGCGCTTCAAGGTGCTCACTCCGCACCCGGCGACGCCTGACGGGGTGGCCGACGGTGTGAAGGAGGTCGTCGAGCACTTCGGCTGGACGGGAAAGGTCGGACTCACCTTCCCGGGCGTGGTCACCGGCGGATCCACCATCCGTACGGCGGCCAATGTGGACAAGAGCTGGATCGACCTGGACGCGCGCACGTTGTTCAGCGAGCGGCTGGGCGGTCACGAGGTGACGGTCGTCAACGACGCGGACGCGGCCGGCGTCGCCGAGATGAGCTTCGGCGCGGGGCGCGGCCGTAGGGGCACCGTCATCCTGCTGACCTTCGGCACGGGCATCGGCAGCGCCGTCTTCCTCGACGGCGCGCTCGTCCCCAACACCGAGCTGGGCCACCTGGAGCTGGGCGGCCACGACGCGGAGACGCGGGCCTCCAGCAAGGTCAAGGAGGACAACGAGATGACGTGGGAGCACTGGTCGCGCCGCGTCCAGAAGTACCTCGCCCACGTCGAGATGCTGTTCTCGCCCGAGCTCTTCATCATCGGCGGCGGGATCAGCCGCAAGGCGGACAAGTTCCTGCCGCTCATCGAAGGCATCAAGGCCGAGATCGTGCCGGCGCAGCTGCAGAACAACGCGGGGATCGTGGGGGCGGCGATGCACGCCTCGAGGGACGCTTCGGCAAGCTGACGGGGCCGTGAGCCGAGGCCGGCCGTCAGGCGCGCCTGCGCCGCCTCACCAGCCGCACCCGGCGGACGATCACGATCACACCGGCGACGAGCGTCCCGCTGTACAGCCACACGGCCTGGGTGGCGAGAGCGGTCACCAGACCCATCAGCCGGCCGGCGGCCCCCCCGCCGCCGTCGGCGACGGGCAGCAGGCCCACGGTGAAGGCGATCGGCAGGACGATCGGCGGGGTCATCAGATCGCTCCCGCGCACCCACAGCGCGCTCAGCACGCACACCGGCAGGAACAGCACGCCGTACACCGGCAGCCGCGCCCCGAACAGCAGCTCGTCGAGGAAGCCCAGCAGGAACATCGCCAGCGCGCAGAACAGACCCGCGCCGAGCCCGGTGAGCCGGGGGTTGGGCCACCGGCGATCGGTCGGCACGAGACGTACCGCCGGACCCGCGGTGGGCTGCCGGACGCCTGCCGGGCGGCGTCTCGCCTGCGGCGGCAGGGGCGCGGACGGGGTGCCGCGACGCGGTCCGGGGTGCGGGGGGCGGGTCCTGTGTTGCTCCACTGGACCAACTTAGGTCGGCTTATGTGCCGATTCGCCCTTCAGACACGCCGTTGAGTGGAGCTTGCGCAAGGGTTCGACGCGGCCGCCGGGGTGGGCCCCGGCACGCCGTAAACTGGTGGATCGGCCGGTCCCCTGGCCTCCTGGCCCACTCCACATACGGGAAGTCGCAACGTGTCGCTCACGATCGGAATCGTCGGTCTGCCGAATGTCGGCAAGTCGACCCTGTTCAACGCCCTGACCAAGAACGACGTGCTGGCGGCCAACTACCCGTTCGCCACGATCGAGCCCAACGTAGGCGTGGTGGGTGTCCCCGACGCGCGCCTCACCGAGCTGGCCGAGATCTTCCACTCGCAGCGCATCCTCCCGGCGACGGTCGACTTCGTGGACATCGCGGGCATCGTCCGCGGCGCCTCCGAGGGCGAGGGCCTGGGCAACAAGTTCCTCGCGAACATCCGCGAGTCGGACGCGATCTGCCAGGTCATCCGTGCCTTCAAGGACGAGAACGTCGTCCATGTCGACGGCAAGATCTCGCCGAAGGACGACATCGAGACGATCAACACCGAGTTGATCCTCGCCGACCTGCAGACCATCGAGAAGGTCCTGCCGCGCCTCCAGAAGGAGTCGCGCATCAAGAAGGACGTGGCGCCCAAGGTGGCCGCGGTCGAGGCGGCGAAGGAGATCCTGGAGAAGGGCGACACGCTCTTCACGCACGGCATCGTCCAGGGCAGCGAGCGCGCGGAACTCCTCCACGACTTGCACCTGCTGACGACGAAGCCCTTCCTCTACGTCTTCAACGTCGACGAGGACGAACTGACCGACGACACCTTCAAGAACGAGCAGCGCACGCTGGTCGCCCCCGCCGAGGCGATCTTCCTCAACGCCAAGCTCGAGGCGGACCTCGCCGAGCTGGACGAGGAGGACGCGCTGGAGCTCCTGGAGTCGGTCGGCGCCGAGGAGCCGGGCCTCGCCACCCTGGCCCGCGTAGGCTTCGACACCCTCGGCCTCCAGACGTACCTCACGGCCGGCCCCAAGGAGGCCCGCGCCTGGACGATCAAGAAGGGCGCCACGGCCCCCGAGGCCGCCGGAGTCATCCACACCGACTTCCAGAAGGGCTTCATCAAGGCCGAGGTCATCTCCTTCGCCGACCTGATGGAAACCGGCTCGGTGGCAGAGGCCCGCGCGAAGGGCAAGGCGCGCATGGAGGGCAAGGAGTACGTGATGCAGGACGGCGACGTGGTGGAGTTCAGGTTCAACGTGTAAGTAGCGCACCACTATGCGTTAAGTGATTCGTCAAGCATGCAGGTCAGGAGGGGGTTGGCTCCTCCGGGAGTCGGCCCCTTCGCCATCCCGGTGCTGGATGGGTGCTGCATATTCTGATGCTGGGCCGGCCGGGATCAGGTGTCGTAAACCGTGGAGCGATGTCCGACGTGCACGACCCACACCACCAGCTCTCCGTTGTCGATCGTGTAGACGACCCGGTAGTCGCCGACTCGCAGTCGGCGGCGTTCTGGCTGCGACACGAGTGCGGTGGTGTTGAAGCCGAGCGGATCGCTTTCCAGCTCGGTCAGCTTGGCCAGGATACGCAGCGCCATGTCGCGAGGGATCTTCCGAAGTTCGGCCTGCGCCTCGGGCCGGAAGACGGTTCGGCACTCACTCACTGCGCGCCAGCGTCTCCTTCATGATGTCCTCGATCGGGATGCCGGGCGCTGGATTGGCCATGCGCTCGTCGATGATCCGGTTGATCTCGCGCTCTTCCCATTCCTGGTATTTGCGCAGCACCTCGATGGAGACGACGGCGGCGACCTCCTTGCCTCGGCGGGTGATCACGGTGGGCACGTCGTCGCGATCGGCACGCTCCACGACCTCAGCGAGGTGTGCGCGCACGTCGCGGATGGACTCTATGGGCAGCGGCCGTGTCATGCGCCCAAGGGTACCGAGTGTTGCATGTGTACACAACGGCACCCAGGGTGTGCGCCATCGTGGCCGAATGGGCTTCGCGGCGTAGCGGTCGGGCGTGCTGGGCGTACCCCCCCACCGTGCTGGATCGGTGCTGGATGCGGTCGCGAAAATCCGCGATTCCACAGGCCGGAGCTCCGTGTTGAAGGTTCCGCTTCAACGCCGTTGTGTTTGCGGGCGCCAGGTCAGTCGTTCGTGCGTTGGGGTGAGAGCTTGCGGGCGCGGCGGCGGATGGCCGGGCCGACGCGGACCAGGACGCGGCGGTCGATGCCGTCGACTCGGCGGGTGGTTGCCGCCAGCTGCTTGCGGAGCGCTTCGAGCTCCTCGCGGGCGGCTGAGATTTCTTTGCGCAGGGTGGCGGTCTCGGTGGCCTTCTTCTCCACGGCGGCCAGGCGCGTGGTCAGGTCCCGGTTCTTCTGCGTGAGCGTGCGCACCTTGTCGTCGGTGACGGCGATGCGTTCGCGCAGCCGGCCGATGCGGTAGGGCAGGTGGCCGTCGTCCTCGCCGTTCCAGACGCGCATGGACTCCGGCAGCTCCAGGCCGGCGACGCGGGCTTCGTAGGCGGCGCCGCCGTCACCGTGCTGGTAGGTGTTCTCCAGACCGTTGTGATCGAGGAATGCCGTCATGCGCTCGAAACGCTCGCGGTGGCCCTTGAGCATGGCGGAGAAGTCGGCCGCCTCGTGCAGGTCGCGCGGGTCGGTGTCGGCGGGCAGCCCGCTCAGCGGACGGTGCGGGATGTCGAAGTACCGGCAAAGCTCCAGGGTCCGGGAGTCGTGGGTGAGGACGACGCTGGGGGTGCCGGCCAGCAACGCGGCGACGTTGCCGTGGATACGGGTGCCGTACGCGAAGTCGTACGTGCCCAGTTCCCTGATCCAGGTCGCCGGGTCCAGGGGCATGCGGACCTTGCCCTCGCGCATCAGCGGGTGCGAACGCTCGAGAGGGAAGGGGTTGTCCCCGCCCGCTTCCACGGTGGTGTCGCCCCACAGCAGCGTCTCGGCGTCGACCAGGTTCTGTGCGTAGTAGGTCAGGTTCGGGTAGTGCTCGTGGGCGTACCGGGCGATGTCCGAGACGTCGCCGACCGGAATCGCGTCGGGCGAGAGGTTGATGGCGATGCGGGAGCCGGTGGTGAGGGGCCCCGAGTCGCGGATCGTGGGGAAGGTGTCGCCGTACAGGAACATCGACGGGCAACCGATGATCTCGGTGTCCTCGAAGCCCATGCTGTTCAGGTAACGGGCGGTCAGTTCACCGCGGACACCGATGCTGGCCGAGCGCTCCAGGACCGCTGCCGCGAAGCGCCTGACCGAGCCCTCCATCGGCTTGAGACGTTCGGTCTCGTAGTCGTCGCCGGCCTGGGCACCGACGCCGAAGACCACGACCGGGATCGTGAGCTGCTCGATGAGCGTGGAGAGCCGGTCCAGCGATGCCTGGAACTGCGGGCGGAAGGCGTTGGCCAGTGGTACGACGAAGACGTCGTACGCCTCGTTGATCTCTGCCGCGCGCTCCGCCGAGTGATCGGTACGGATGCCGTTGGAGGTGACCTCGGTGTTCGGGGTCAGCAGCATTTTGTGCGCCGAGTCGCTGAAGAGCAGGTTGCCGGTGTTCGTGCCGATCAGGTCCTGGTGGATGAACTCCGTCGGCGTGGCGACGCGGAAGGGGCTCTTGCCGGACCGGATGAGGATGCGCTTCACGGACTTCCTTGGCTAAAACAGGGCACAAGCCGCCGACGGTGGACATGCGGATGCCGCTCGAACGAGTGAGCGGTGAGGGTCAGCGCACTGTACCCCGCGGTAAAGATTGAGTGAAAGGTGTACCAACTGTGAATAGATATTTCATCCGGGGTCCGTGTGACCGGTCGATCCCTCTTGTCCCTCTTCGTGTAGTTCCAGACTCGTCACCAGGTTGATCTGGGCGTTCACCCAGAACGGGACGGCTGACGTCGCGCCCTGCCCGGTGAGGGTCTGGTCCAGGTCGCGGAGGAGGCGTGCGGCCGTGTGCAGGCCCGTGCGGTGGAGGCGGGCCGCGGCGTCCGTCAGGCGGGTGCGGGTCGACGTGGTGAGGTGGCGCAGGCCCTGGTGGGCCGCGTCGGCCAGGGTGGTGAGGGCCGAGCGGAGGGCCGTGGTGATCGGGTCGGTCCGGTGGGCGGGGGTTGTGGTGAGGGGTGTGTCGCCCGTGCCGGGGGACAGGTCGGGGACCACTACGCCCGTGGGGGTCAGTAGGGCCATGGGGGCCAGGGTTGTCCGGCCGTGGGTGCGGGTCAGGAGGCCGCTGATGTGGGTGATCCGGTCTTCGGAGAGTGCCTTGGCCAGGGCGTCCAGGCCGCCGGGGGAGAGGGGGTTGTACTCGGCGCGCAGCAGGATGTCGTTGCCCGCCGAATCGCGCAGGGCCGCTTCCAGGAGTTGGGCCGCGGGGTCGTAGCCGAATGAATCGATCGTCCCGATCGCCACCACCCGTAGCGCATCCGCCTCCACCCGTGGGCGGATCAGGCGCGGGGGACGGTCCGCGAGGGTGCGCCGCAGGTGCGCTGCCGTGTCGTGGAGCAGCAGGCTCGCCGGGAGTTCGGTCCACGCCGAGCCGACCGGGGTGACGCTGGTGGCGGCGATCCGGCCCCGGGAGATCGACACCGTACGGTCCGCCGCGCGTGCGGTGTGTTCGCTCACCACGTTCGCCGTGGCCAGCGCGTGGAGCGGGGAGCCGAGCAGTCGACGGGTGGACAACTCGTGGCCGGTGGGCGCCTGTTCGTCCGTCAGTTCCCATCGCTTGCGCAGCACCAGCGCGATTCCGGCGTCGGCGTGGGCGAAGTAGGTCTCCGCCGTGCGGTCCCGGGTGGTGCCGGTGATGCGGCAGCCGAGGGCCACCAGGCGCACCCGGCGCAGTGGGGTCTGCGGTGCCTCTCCGGTGCCCAGCACGCCGACCGGGTCTCGGTCGGCGGCGCGGTGACGGGCGTGGAGTTCGGCGAGGAGGGAGGCGAAGCGCTCCGGCTCGTACCGGGTGGCGCGTGCCGCGTACGCGTCGAGCTGCTCCGCCAGATCCGCCACCGCTCCGGCCGGCCAGTGGCACGAGGCGGCGGTCAGCTCCTGCCGGGCCCGGTCCAGGGAGCCGGCGAACACCGGGCCCGCCTGCTGCACGCCGTCCAGGAGGAGTTCGTCGGCGAGGGACAGGGCCGTGCGCAGGGCGTCGTCGGCACCCTGCGCGCGGGGCGTCGCGCGTCCTCCGACGCTCACCTCCGTCGTCTCCCCCTCGTCCGCCGCCCGGAACGCCCACACCGCCAGCGCGACCATCTCGCCGCGCAGTGCGGCGGACGCGTCGGTCAGGGCGTAGCCCAGCTCGTGCGGGACCGGGAAACGGACCGTGCACGTCGGCAACTCCACGCGCGGTACCGGGTCTTCGGCGGTGGGAGGGTGGACGCGGGCGGTGTAGCCCCGGTCCCTGACCCGGCGCGCTGCCGTCAGCGCGGGGAGGCCCACGGCCTTGGCCAGCGCCTCGTCGTCGAACTCGCCCGGGGACCAGTCCTCGTACGCCGCCCCGGCGCTCTCCGTTCCGGCCTCGGTGGCCCGTTGGTACGCCAGCACGAGTCCGATCCGGTGGCGGCACACGCCCGTCGCGCCGCAGGTGCAGCCCACCGCGTCCAGGCCGAGCCCTGGCGGCAGTACGGTCTGCGTGCCGTCCGGGAACGAACCGCGTACGGCGCCCTCGGCAGTCGTGGTCAACTCCGGGCCGGACCCCGCCGCGAGGTCCTTCTCCGCGCGCTTGACCAGGCCGCGGTTGGCCAGGGACGCGAGCGTCTCGGGGGTCAGGGACAGCAGATCCGCGCGGGTCATCGGGCCTGTCCTCCCCGGCCGACCTTCTCGGCGA
Organism: Streptomyces sp. NPDC002619; assembly: GCF_042889305.1. Lineage (NCBI taxonomy): Bacteria > Bacillati > Actinomycetota > Actinomycetes > Kitasatosporales > Streptomycetaceae > Streptomyces > Streptomyces sp. NPDC002619. Next base: position 652,109 of record NZ_JBIAQV010000001.1, read on the forward strand.
CGAACTCGGCGAGCCGGCCCGGCGTCATCGCCCCGACCTGCGCGCCGGCCTCCGCCAGCCGCCCGGCCAGGGCCCGGTCGTAGACGGGGTCCGCCTCCTCGTCCAGGGCGGCCAGACACAGCACGGTGCTGCCCTGCTCGACCAGCCCTCGCACGGTACGGACCAGCCGGTACGGGTCGCCGCCCTCGTAGAAGTCGGACACGATCGCGACGATGGCCCGGCGCGGGTTGTCGACCAGGGCGGCGCCGTAGTCCACGGCCCGGGCGATGTCGGTGCCGCCGCCCAGCTGGACCCGCATCAGCAGTTCCACCGGGTCGGTCACGTCGGACGTCAGGTCCACCACCTGGGTGTCGAAGGCGACCAGATGCGTCTTCAGCCCCGGCAGGTTCCACAGACAGGCCGCCGTCACCGCGGAGTGGATCACCGAGCCGGCCATGGAGCCCGACTGGTCGACCAGCAGGACCAGTTGCCAGTTCTCGAGATGGCGGCGGGTGCGGGAGTGGAAGTGCGGCCGCTGGATGAGGACGCGGCGCTCCTCGGGCTGGTAGTGGGCGAGGTTCGCCCGGATGGTGCCCCTGAAGTCGAAGTCGCGGGCCAGCGGGATGCGGCTGGGGCGGCGGGAGCGGGAGCCGCTGAAGGAGCGGTGCACTTCCGGTCGCAGGCGCTCCATCAGCTGTCGTACGACCGTTTCGACGATCCGGCGTGCTGCCGCGAGGACCTGGGGGTTCATCAGGTGCTTGGTGCGCAGGACGGCGCGCAGCAGGGTCTGGCTGGGCTCGACGCGGGCGAGGACGTCCGGGTCGGTGACGATCTCGTGGATCTCGTACCGCTCCACGGCGTCGCGCTCCAGCCGCTCCACCGTCTCCTTGGGGAACAGTCGGTGGACGTCGTCCAGCCAGTCCACGGCGGTGAGTTGGGAGGGTCCGGTGCCGCCATCGCGCGAGTCGGCCGGGCCGCGCCGTACACCTCGGCGGCGCAGGTCCTCGTCGCGGCCGTAGAGCCAGTCCAGTGCGGCGTCGCGGGCAGCGGCCTCGCCGTGCAGGGGGCCGGTGCAGCGTTCGGCGGGGGCGCCGAGGATCAGCCGCCAGCGTTCGAGGGTGGGGTCGGGTGCCGAAAGGGGGTCCGACGAAGGGGAGTTCATCGCGACGCCCCCAGCCCGTGTCGTTCCAGCAGTCGGGCCACGTTGTCCTCCAGGGCCCTGGCACGGGCCAGCAGCAGCGGGTCGGCGGTGGTGCGCAGCAGGGAGCGGGCGGAGCCGTGGGCGCCGCGCCGGTCCAGCAGGCGCTGTGCGATGCGCTCGCGTTCGCGGGGCGGGAAGAAGGCGAAGGCCTGGCGGAGCGCGGGTAGGCCGGTGAGGAAGTCGTTCTCGGTCAGCGCCGATACGACCCCGTCGAGCACGTCGACCAGCCCCTCGCCCTCGGCGGCCGTACCGCGCGTCACCTCCTCGCGGGCCAGTGCGAACAGGCCCGCGAGCCAGTCCCCGAGGGTGTCGGCGGCCAGGGCCCGCACCGCCGGGGCGGGGTCGTCCGGGGCGCCGAGCGCCCAGCGCAGGCCGAAGGCGGCTCCGCGCAGGTCGGCGGGGGCCCGGGGATCGCGGCCGATCCGGGCGGCGGCCGCTGCGGCGGCTTCCCGGGTGACCGGCACGAGGTCCGGCGCGTGCAGCAGCGCTTCCCGCGCGGCCGTCAGCGCGCGCAGCCGGGCGAAGTCCACCCCGGCGCCACCGTGCAGCCCCTCCGCCAGCCAGAACACCCGGTCGACGGCGCTCGCCACCACCTCGCCAAGGAGCCGGTCGCGGGCCACGCCGAACACCCGGTCGTGCCGCCACAGACCGAGCGCCGCCGCCAACACCTCGCCGAGCGGGCCGAGTTCGGGGACCTGGCTCACCTGGGTGACGAGCGTGCCGAGCAGTTCGGCGCACAGCGGGCCGACCCCGCACAGCACCGTGTCGAACAGCAGCCCCGCGAGCGGTCCCACGTCCGTGCCCGCCGCCCGCACCCGCTCGCCGAGCACCACCGACGCCGCCTCGTCCAGCCGCGCGCCGTAGGCACCCGCCTCGATGAGCGCGGCCTCGCGCCCGGTCGCCGGGCCGGGCTCCCAGCGCTCGGTGAACACCGGGTCGGCGCCGTGGGCCGGGCCGGCGGCGCGGGTGAAGCCGGGTATGCCGAGCACACGCAGTCGGTGCAGTGCCCGGCTGCGGGCGCGGCCGGCCGCATCGGTGAGGTCGAGGGTCAGGGACGCGTCGGCGTCGGCAAGGCCCAGACGGGCGAGCTGTTCGGCGACGTCGTGGACCAGGGGCGGTGCGGGTGTGCCGGGGTGCAGCCGTCCCTCGGCGTCGCCGGTGCAGGCGGCCACCATCTCCACGACCACCGGATGCGAGCCCGCGCCGAGCGGCCCGCCGGTGGTCCACGGCAGTGGCGCCTCCAGGTCGTCGCCGATCAGCGCACCGGCGAGGCCGTCCAGGACGTCCACCCTCGTCTCGTACGGATGACCGCGCAGCAGGGCCAGCCCCTGGGTCAGCCCGCGCGCGGCGATGAGGTCGGCCGTCGACACAGGGATCCCGTGTGCCCTCAGCCGCTCGGCGACCGAGCGCAGCAGATCTCGCGCCGCCGTCTCCGGGCCCGTTTCCCACAGGCGCTGGTAGTAGCCGGGCGAGGGCATACCGGACCGGTATCCGGCGAAGGCGTCCAACTGCCGGAAGGAGTACGGCACCAGGAAGCTTCCGCCGAGAGCGCCCTCCGGCGGCGCGGGCACCTCGGGCCAGTCGGCGGGTCCGTTTCTGTGCGCCAGGGTGCGCAGCGCGGGCTGGTGGAAGCCGCCGGTGATCACCAGCACCGGCCGCCCGCCGGCGTGGGCCAGTGCCGCCCGTACCCAGGACGCCATGTACTCCTCGCGTGCCTGGTCGCCCGGGTCCGCCTCGGCGTCGCCCCGTACCAGCTCGAAGTAGGCGTCCAGACGCGGCTGGAGGTCAGCCGCGTCGGTCACCTCGAACAGGCTGTCCCACAGGGCGTCCACCGAGTCGACGGCGAAATGGGCGCACAACCGGGCCGTCGCCTCCGCGTACCGGGCCTCGGCGTCGGCGTAGCGGTCGGTGTACCGCTCGGTCCGCTCGGTGAACGCCGGATGCCAGGAGGGCAGGTCGATGAACCGCACCTCGGCACCGGCGGCGTGCCCCTCCCGCAGGGCGATCCACTCCGGTGAGTAGTCGCACAGCGGGGCCCAGGACGTGGCGACGCGTGACTCGTCGCGGTAGTGGCTGAACACCGCGACGGGCAGCCGGTGTCCGAGCAGCAGCTCGTCCAGCCGCGTGTTCATGTCCGCCGGGCCCTCGACCAGCACGTATGCCGGTCGCAGGGCCCGGATCGCCTCGCTCACCAGGCGGGCGCAGGCGGGCGAATGATGCCGTACGCCGATGAAGACAACCGGGTCGGGAGTGGCGGGCTGCATCAGTCGGCCAGCAGATGACGCGCGTCGTGCAGTTCCCGCCACTGCGAGCCCTTGCGACGCGGCACCTCCTGCTCCAGGAAGCGGCGCAGCCGGGCGAGGTCCTCCGGGCTGTCCTTGGCGGCGGTGCCCGCGAGAGACGCCACCACGTCGGCGGCGCTGCCCGGCTCCCCGCGCAGGAACCAGCCGCGCACCCCGACCGCGTGCGCGACGGACACGGCCTCGGCGGTGCTCATCACCGTCGACATCCGCTCGCCCGGCGCCGCCGTGCCGCGCAGCTCGCGGAACGTGCCGACCAGGACCTCCAGCACGTCCCGGCGTGGCGCCGGCTCCACCCCCGACTGCCGTAGCAGGGCCGTGGCCTCGGCCTCGACCAGCGCCAGTTCGGTGTCGAAGTCGGGGATGGGGAAGACCGTCTCGAAGTTGAAGCGCCGTTTGAGGGCGGCGCTCATCTCGTTGACGCCCCGGTCACGGGTGTTGGCGGTGGCGATGACGTTGAAGCCCTGACGCGCGAAGACCATGCCCTGCGGCCCGTCCAGCTCGGGTACGGCGATGACCCGGTCGGACAGCAGCGACAGCAGGCAGTCCTGCACCTCCAGCGGACAGCGGGTGATCTCCTCGAAGCGCACGATCCGGCCCTCGGCCATGCCACGCAGCATGGGCGCCGGCACCAGGGAGCGGGTCGAGGGGCCTTCGGAGACCAGCAGGGCGTAGTTCCAGGAGTACTTGATCTGGTCCTCGGTGGTGGCCGCGCCGCCCTGCACGGTCAGCGCGGAACTGCCGCTGACGGCCGCCGCGATCAGCTCGGAAAGCAGCGACTTGGCGGTGCCGGGCTCGCCCACCAGCATGAGGCCGCGATTGGTGGCCAGGGTCACCAGGGCCCGCTCGACCAGGGACGTGTTGCCGACGAACTTCCGGCTGATGCCAGCCCGTTCGTCTCCGACCACGAACCGGCGGGCGGCGCGCAGGCTGAGCTGCCAGCCCGGCGGACGCGGATCGTCGTCGGCGGCGCGCAGGGCGGCGAGCTCGTCGGCGTACCGCACCTCGGCGGGCGGACGCTGAAGCTGCTCATCGGAGACGGTCGCGGTCACTTCGCGGTCACCTCGGTCAGGTCGGCGAGAATCTCGGAGGCGATGACGGGGTCGAGGTCGCCGAAGCGCAGCGGGTGCGAGCGGCTGCTCCAGTAGTCGCCCGGGCTGCTGTCGAGCCACACGTTCTCGAAGGTCTGGTCGGGGAACATGTCGACCACGCCGACGGCGATGCCCTCGTCGAGGCCGATCACCACGTAGTGGTCGTCGTCGATGCGCCGGTGGAACCAGCGCTCCACGCCCGCGTCCTGCGGTTCGCCGCGCTCCCAGCCGCGCTTGGTGAGGCCGAGCAGTTTGCCGACCGGCACGGTGGCGCCCTCGAACCGGGTCAGCCTGTGGCCCGTCGCCTCCTCCTCGGTGAAGGCCTGGACGGCCCGGCCCAGTTGCGGGAAGGGCTGAAGGATCTCGTAGTCGGCGAACAGCTCCGACCAGGCGGCCAGTTCAGCGCCCAGGTGCAGCGGGTGGGCCAGCCGGACGCTCGCCTCTGCGGGCAGCGTGAACTCGTCGTCCTGGACGTCGGCGAAGGTACGGTCCTCGGCGACCCGGAAGGCGGTCACCTCGCCGTTGCTCTCGCTGAGCCAGACCAGCCGGCGGATCAGGTGCCACAGCAGCGGGTGGGCCACGAACAGCTCCTGGAACTCGGCGGCCGTCCATGCGCGTTGGGCCACCATCGCGGCCTCCAGCCGCCGTACCTGGTCGGAGGCGATCGTGCGCACGTCCTTCTTCAGTGCGGCGAACCGCTTGCGCTCGGCGGGCGCGAGCTCCGGGTCGTCCTTGGCGGCGGGGGCGGGCAGGGCCTTGCGCCGCTTCCCGTCGGCGTCGCGCACATAGGGGCGCAGCTGCTCGTCGAAGCCCACGGTGAAGCGGCGGGTGCCGTAGTCGATGACCGTGCTGCCGTCGGCGTCCAGGCCGAAATCGGGGACGAGCCGGTCGCCCAACTGCTCGCCTGTGAGCCCCAGCCCCTCCGCGACCTCGGCGATCTTCTCCTGGGCGCGCAGCTTGAGCGCCTTGAACGACACGCGCTGCGCTATGCCGTGAAGATGCAGCAGCGCCACGTCGGTGCCGATCTCCGCCAGCACGTTCAGGCCCTCCACCGCTCGGTGGTGCGCGCCCTCGCCGGGCCAGGCGCGCAGCACGGGAGTGAGCCGCCGTACGGTCTCGTCGTCCCCGAGCACACCGAGCGCGTGCAGGGCCCAGCTGTCCTTGGCGGGCATGCCGGCCAGCCGCCACTGCTCGAACAGGCCCCAGGCGAAGGCGGCGAGGGAGTCGGCGGTGCAGTGCGTGACCAGCACGGTCAGCCCGGGGTAGGGCTCGCCCGGCTTGCACAGCGCGAGGACGGTCAGGGCGTGCCGTACCGCGTCGTCGGGCAGCGCACCGCCCTCGGTCAGCAGGATCTGCGGGAGCAGCGCCGGGTCGGCCCAGGCACCGACGGCGGGCATGCGGGCGGGCAAGGCGCTCTCCAGCGGGTCGGCGGCGAGCAGGTCCGCGACGATGTCCACGGCCTCCGCACCGCTTCCGGCGGCAGCCGTGAGTACCGCCTCGTCACCGTGGCCGGCCGCCAGCAGCCGCAGCGCCTTCTCGGCACCGCGCCGCACCGTGCCGGCCGGTCCCACCGCGTGCGGGACGAGCACGGGGACGGCCGCGAGCCCGTGCCGCGTCAGCCACGAACGGGCCGTGGCGTCGGCCGACTTGAGCCGTGCCAACCAGTCGCACACAAGTCGGGTGACCTCGACGTCCAGATAGGGCAGCAGCAGTCCGCCCATCGTGGCGGGGTGTCGGGCGGCGGCCCGCAGCAGCAGCGGCAGCGCCTCCACGCCCCACTTCGCGGCCACCGGCTTGAGCGTGGCCTCGCCGTCCCAGTAGTCCTCGGGCTCGCAGACGGCCAGCAGCGGACGGACCACGTCCTCGGGACCGCGGACGAACAGCAAGGCGTCCCGGACGTCCTTGAACAGCTCGCCGCGCTGCAGGACCGCGATCTCCCGGGACCAGTCGTACGTCCGGCGCCACCGGGAGTACCAGGACTTGGTGCCGGCCCAGGCGTCCCGCTCCCCGTGCTGCCAGACGACCTGGGGCGCGGGAGCCACCGCCGCCTGTGCGACCACCCGGGCCTTGCGGGCCGTACGCTTCCTCGTCCACGGCGGGGCGACCAGCAGTCCGGGCAGCGCCTCGACAGGGGCCTCGGGCACCCGGTCGGCCCGGCCGAGCAGCGGTTCGACGAGGTGGGCGACCTCCACCGGGAGGTCCGGCAGCGCGGCCGCCGTCAGCTCCGGGTGGGAGCGGACGTGCGCGGCCAGCAACTGCTCCGCCATTGACGCGTACTTGGCGGTGCCGGTCGCCGCCGCACTCAGCAGGCGCAGGGCGCGCACCGGGTAGCGGCGCATCGCCTCCAGCAGGAACGGGCGGATGTACTTGTCCTCCACGCGCGCGAGGAGGACCCGGAAGGCGTCGTCGGACGGCAACTGCACCAGCGCCGAGCCGAAGGACTTGGTCCGGTCGGAGCCGTACGCGGCGTCCAGAGCCTCGTCCAGCAAGGGTGCGAAGGCCTTGCCCGTGCCCTCGGCGAGCGTGGCGACGAGCTGCGTCGTCCAGCCGTTCCAGCCGATGTGCGACCGGTTCCCGAAGTGGGTCAGCTGCTCGGGGGAGCCGACCGAGCACAGCAGCATGGCCCGGAGGGTCTCGTCGGCCGTCGGCACGTCCGCCAGACACTCGGCGACCCACTCCTGCTCGCCGGGCAGCAGATACGACACGACGATCCGGCGCGTCACGTCGTCCCGGCAGTCCGCGAGCGCCGCGACCACCTGGCCGTACGTCTCCTCGTCGGCCGCGGCCAGCACGAAGCGCATCCGGTCGGCGAACTTGGGCCGGGCCCAGTACCCGTCGGCGGACCCGGAGCGGAAGGCGATCCAGGGATCGCTCCGCTGTCCCCCGTGCTGCATCCAGTGGGCCTCGACGCCGAAGTACTCCACCACCGCGCGCGCGGCGAAGGCCGTTCCGTGAGCGCCGGTCCAGGCGTCCACGAAGACGCCGTCGGGGAGCTGCCAGTGCATCGTCAGCGTCGCCACGACGGCCGCGCCCAGCGGATTGTGGCTCCCGTCCAGATGCGCGCGCGTGGCCTCCACGATCCGGGGATCGCTCTTCGGGGCGGTCAGCATCCGCTCGACCCAGCCGGCCTCCTCCGTCAGCCGCTTCCGCGTCAACTGCTCGGCCTCGGCGTGCGGCGCGGCGACCGCGCGCCGGATCCCGCCCCGCCGCGGATACACCTGCCGCGCCCATGCGGCCGGCATCGTGAAGGTGTCCTCGTCGGGGAAGCCGGGCGCCACGGGAGCGTCATCGGCACGGCCCTCCGCCGGGACCGGAACCGGAACTGGGCCCGGGACCGGGACACCCTGCATCTCCCGGTACCCCTTGCGCTCCTTCTCCGCGATCGCCTTCTCGAGGTACGCCCGCGCCGCCTCGGCCGAGTCCAGTTCCTTCAGCTGCGTACGGCCCTCCGTGCCCACCCGTCCGTAGCGCACGGTGACCGTGGCGTCCTCCGCCGCCGCCTCCCAGAACTTCGACGACCCGTCACCGATAAACTCCCAGCGCCGCACAGCCCCTCCTCCGCCGACTCCATGCCCAGTGGTGATCGCTTGATCAGGTGTCGCCCACAGTAAGCGGGCCCACTGACAGTCCCCTCCGTCAGCCCGTCGAGGGCGGTGAACAGGCCTGGCACGGCGCCGAGTCGAGGGCGTTGTCAGTGCCCCCTGCCATGATCCCGGCATGTTGTACGACGCCCTCGTGGCCGAATCCCGACGCGACGACTCGCTCGACGACGTACGCACCGCCGCGCTCGCCCGCGCCCGTGAACTTGTGGCACTCCTGGAGCGCCAGCGGGCCGAGCACGCCGGGGGCGCCGGGCCGGACGAGCAGGACCGCTTCCGCGCCCGCTGCGCGGCGATCCAGGCGGAGACCGACACCTGGCTCGCGCACCGGTCCGACGAGGACGGCCGCGCCGCCACCCTGACCCTCCTGCTCGCCGCGTGCTTCGACAACTGGGGCTTCTGGCAGTACGAGGCGGAGATCGCCGCCCTGATCGACCGGGTGCGCGGCTGGACGCCGGAGGAGGTGGCGGTGATGCTCGTGCGCGTCGCCGAGTACGACATGGGGTTCTGGTACTTCGATTCCCTCGCGAAGGTGCTGATCGCTGCCGAGCAATTGGACGCCGACGGCCGCCGGGCCCTCGCCCCCTGGCTGCGGCGAGCGCACGCGGAACTCATGGACACCGACGGCGACGCACACCGGCGCCCGTCCCTGGCCGGTCGCCTGCGCACGCTGCTCGCGAGCGTCGACGAGGCGCACATCCCCGACGGGCTCATACCGGCGGACGCCCCCTGGGCGGCCCCGCTGCGGGACGCCGCGGACATCGCGGCGACACCGGAACTGGCTGGTTTTGTACGGCACTTGGCGAGTCTTGGCAGCCCCCGCCCCACTCAGCGCTGGCGGCGGACGTGCGTCGAACTGGCGGACCGGGCGGCGGCGCGCGAGACGGTGGCCGGGACGCTGCGCGAGCTGGCCGAGGGCGACCCGGTGTGCCGCCGCAAGGAGGGCAGGTACCACTACCACTACCTCGTCCACCAGAACGACGGCGACCTGGCGCGCGGCGCCGTCTGGGCCGCCGCGCTCACCGGCGACGCGGAGACGGTGGCGCACCTCGGCGCTCTCGCCCGCCGGGCCGCCGGCCGGGGGACTGGTGTGACGCCGGACCACAAACTCGCCGGTGCCGCGCTCAACGCCCTGGCCGCGATCGGCGATCCGGCCGCCCTGGACGCCCTGTGGGGGCTGCGGTCCCGGATCCGGCACCGGGCCCTCGGCAAGCAACTCGACACCGCGCTGGTGACGGCCGCCGCGCGGCAGGGCATCACGGCCGGGCAGCTCGTCGAGCGCGGTGTGCCCCGGCACGGCCTGGCCGACGACGGCTCGCTGGAGCGCACGCTGGGTGAGTTCCGGGTACGGCTGTCGATCGATGACGGGACGACGGTCCGGCTCACGTTCACGGGCCCGGACGGAGATACGTCGCGTACGGCCCCGGCGGCGGTGAAGGACGGATTCCCGGACGGACTCGCCGAGTTGAAGGCCCTGGCCAAGAAGGTGCGGAGCACGGTGTCCGGAGAGCGGGTCCGTGTCGAGGCGCTGCTGTCGGCCGCGCGCGAGTGGCCGTACGACGAATGGCGCCGCCACTACCACGACCACCCCGTCACGGGCGCCCTGACCCGCGCCCTGATCTGGGAGTTCCAGGACACAGACGGCGTCTGGCACACGGCACTTCCGGCCACGCACGACCCCGACTCGGTACGGGTGCGGCTGTGGCATCCGATCGGCGCCTCGGCGGACGACATCCGGACATGGCGGACGCGGATCGTCACCGAACGCCTGCGCCAGCCCTTCAAGCAGGCGTTCCGCGAGATCTACCTCCTCACCCCGGCCGAGGAGGAGACCGGCGTCTACTCCAATCGCTTCGCCGCCCACATCGTCCGGTACCGGCAGCTCTACGCGCTGTTCAAGGAGCGCGGCTGGCAGGCCAACTTCCTCGGCAGACACGACGGCGGGTACGACGGAAAGGCGCGGGCCGAGTTCGGCGACGGCGCGTGGCGGGCCTGCTTCCACCACGAGCCCGCCGAGGACGACGGCCGCGACTACGCACCCCAGTACGCCGCGACGGACCAGGTCCGCTTCGAGCGACGGGACGGCAGCCGCTGGCGCGAAGCACCCCTGTCCGAGGTGCCGCCGCCGGTGTTCAGCGAGGCGATGCGGGACGTCGACCTGTTCGTGGCCGTGACCTCGATCGCCGCCGACGCCGAGTGGACCGACCGGGGAGAGGCCCGCCACACCGCATACTGGCGAACGGCGACGTTCGGCGAGCTCACCCCCAGCGCCGAGATCCGCCGCGACGTGCTGGCTCGGATCCTGCCCCGCCTGAAGATCGCCGACCGCTGCTCGTTGGAGGGCCGTTATCTGTCGGTCCGGGGTGATGTGACGACGTACCGGATCCACCTGGGTTCGGCGAACATCCTCATGGCGCCCGACGACGCCTATCTCTGTATCGTCCCGGCCCGCCGCAAGAGCGACGGCAAGGTGTTCCTGCCCTTCGAGGACGAGCGGCTCGCCCTCATTCTCAGCAAGGCGTTCCTGCTCGCCGCGGACAGCAAGATCACCGATGCGACCATCCTCCGCCAGATCAACAGGGGTGCCTGATGGAGCTCGCCGCGCAGCTGATGCGCGTACTCACCGACCCGGACTGCGGGATCGACGTCGGCCGGCCGGATCTGGCGCGGATCTCCGACGACGAGCTGGGCGAACTGCTCCCCGAGGCCTACCGGGTGGGCGCGAAGGCCCCTCACCGGGTGGCGTCGGTGCGCTTCGCCGTCGAGTACGAGGGCCGGGAGCGCCAGCCCCGCTACACGCCCGACGCGTGCCGCCGGATGTTCGAGGCACTCGTCGAACGGCTCCCCGAGCGCGACTGGGCGGACCTCACGCGCGGGACGGGCACGCTGCTGCGCTGCACCGGACCCTGGCCCGACCTCGCCGAACCCGCCCGCACCCTCACCGAGTTCTTCCTGGAGAAGGACGACATGCGCCAGCCGCACGCACTGCTCGCCGTGGCAGCACTCGCCGGAGCCGAGCCCCTCGCCGCCGTCGTGGAGCGGCTCGGCCGCACCGAAGGCGTCATCCACCAGGACGAGACCGCCGTAGTCGCCGGCCTCGCCCCGGCCGAACGGGCGCTGCTGGTCGAGGCCGGCCAGACCCATACGTACAGCTCGCCGCCGATGCTCCCCGACACCTGGCAGCGGATCGCCCTGATCCCCGCGTACGCCGTGTTCGCGCGCCGCGCGCTGGAGGCCGCGCTCGCCCGCGCCGACGCGATCCACGCGGGCACGATCCCCTACCGGTCCGACAAGGCGTTCACGGACGGCGAGGTCGGCGCGCTCGGCCGGGCCGCGCGCGTGGCGCTGCTGCGCGACGAGCCCTGGCTGCCGGACCTGCTCGACCGGCTCCTGCCCGGCATCTGCCTCGCCCCCACAACGGCCAGGACCCTGCCGTCACAGGCGCTGCTGTACGAACTGGTCCGCGCCGGACAGGAGTTCCCGACCCCCGAGCTGGTGACCGCCTTGCGCACCGTGCGGGCGACCATCCGGCACGCCGGAGTGCCCAAGCGGCTCGACAAGATGTCCAAGAAGCTCGACGCGGCCCTGGCCGAGCGCACCGACGTGGCGCTGCGGCTGCCGGCGCTGGGCTTCGGCGCCGACGGGGTGCTGCGCCGCGAGGCCGGGGGGTACGAGGCCGTCGTCACGGTGGGCGAGAGCGTGGAACTGACCTGGGCCAAGGACGGCCGCGCCCTGCGCTCGGTCCCGGCGCCCGTCCGCCGCGAGCACGCCGGCCTGGTCAAGGAGCTGCGCGACCTGGTGAAGCGGGCGGGCATCCAACTCAGCACGCTTGCCCGGGCGTTGGAGGGCGGGCTGGTCGTCGACACCGTCCATCCGTACGGCTGGTGGCGTGCCGAACTGCTGGGGCATCCGCTCGCCCGGTCCGTCGTGGGCCGGCTGATCTGGGAGATCGAGGTGGCTCCCGGCGACTGGCGGGCCGTCCTGCCGGAGGCGGCTGAGCTGCCCGACGCGCCCGACGACACCTCCGTACGCCTCTGGCACCCCATCCGCTCCGAGCCCGACGCGGTACGGGCGTGGCGGGACCTGATCACCGAACACCGCATACGCCAGCCCTTCAAGCAGGCGTTCCGCGAGATCTACGTCCTCACCCCGGCCGAGGAGGAGACCCGTGTCTACTCCAACCGCTTCGCCGCCCACATCGTCCACTACCACCGGATGTTCGCGCTGTTCCGGGCCCGTGGCTGGCAGAGCCGCAGGCTCGGACCGTGGGACCTCGGAGACGAGGACGCGGCCGAGCGGACCCTGGCGGCGGGGGAGTGGCGGGTCGACTTCCACCACGCCATGGCGGACTCGGCGGGCGAGGACCTGCTCGCCTCGACCGACCAGGTGCGGTTCCGGAGACGGGACGGCGGCACCTGGCGCGAAGTGGCCCTGTCCGAGGTGCCGTCGCTGGTGTTCAGCGAGGCGATGCGGGACGTCGACCTGTTCGTGGGCGTGACCTCGATCGCCGCCGACCCCGACTGGACCGACCGGGGCCCCGCCCGCACGTACTGGGAGCGGGCCGGCTTCGCCGAGCTGACCGAGAGCGCCGAGGCCCGCCGCGACGTGCTCGCCCGCATCCTGCCCCGCCTGAAGATCGCCGACCGGTGCTCGCTGGAGGGGCGTTACCTCACGGTCCGGGGCGATGTGACGACGTACCGGATCCATCTGGGCTCGGCCAACATCCTCATGGCGCCCGACGACGCCTACCTGTGCGTCGTCCCCGATCGCCGCAAGGGCGACGGGAAGCTGTTCCTGCCCTTCGAGGACGAGCGGCTCTCCCTCATCCTCAGCAAGGCGTTCCTGCTCGCCGCCGACAGCGAGATCACCGACCCCACCATCCTCCGTCAGATCAAGAGGAGTGCCTGATGGCCACCGTGACGTTCCGGGACGAGACCGCGACCGGGAAAGCGGTCGCCGCGTGGGAGGTCGAGGGGGTGCCGGACCTCATGACCGTGCGGGAGCTGATACGGCTGCGGGTGCGGGAGGAGGTCGCCCGGTACAACGCGCGGCCCGGTCACCGCTTCAACGGTCTCGTGCGGCCCGACGACGCCGAGACCGACCTGAACGGCTACCGGTTGCGTACACCCCGCCCCCTCGACTGGCAGCGCCAGGCCGAGGTCGCCGAACGTGCCTTCCTCGCCAACGGCTTCTTCGTCCTGACCGGCGACCGGCAGGTCGACAGCCTCGACGAAGTGGTGGACCTCGGGACGGACTCCGACCTGGTGTTCATCAAACTGGTCGCGCTCGTCGGGGGGTGAGCCGAGCGCGGTCGCGTACGCCGGGCCGGTGAACGCGCGGCGAAACCCGTTGGACGTGAACTGGCGCCCGGGGGAGGGTGGTTCGCTGGTTTCCGGGACCGTAGGAGCACCGGAGAACAGGGAGCGGTCGTATGAGCAGGGTGTGGCTGATCACCGGCGCGAGCAGTGGGTTCGGGCGCGCGATCGTCGAGGCGGCACTCGCCGCCGGTGACACCGTCGTGGGCGCCGCCCGGCGGCCGCAGGCGCTGGACGGGCTCGCCGCCGCACACCCCGGCCGACTGGAGCCGCTGCGCCTGGACGTCACGGACACGGCCGCCGCCGAACCGGCCGTACGGGACGTGGTGGCGCGGCACGGGCGGATCGACGTCCTGGTCAACAACGCGGGCCGCACGCACGTCGGCGCCTTCGAGGAGACGACGGACGCCGAACTGCGCGCACTGTTCGACCTGCACGTCTTCGGGCCGGCCGCCCTCGTCCGCGCGGTGCTGCCGTACCTGCGGGAGCGGCACTCGGGGGCGATCGTGCAGCTGAGCAGCGTGGGCGGGCAGATGTCCTTCGCGGGGTTCTCGGCGTACAGCGGCACGAAGTTCGCGCTGGAGGGCATGTCCGAGGCGCTCGTGGACGAGGTGCGGGAGTTCGGGATCAAGGTGCTGATCGTGGAGCCGGGCGCCTTCCGCACCTCACTGTTCGACGCCGGACGCGCCGGGGCCAGCGCCGACAGCGGGGTGTACGCCAGCGTCACCGAGACCCGGGGCTACGTCGAGAGCGGCGACGGCACCCAGCCCGGTGACCCGGCCAAGGCGGCCGCGCTGATCCTCGCCGCGCTGGACGCCGAGGAGACACCGCTGCACCTGTCCCTGGGCGACGACGCGGTGACCGCCGTACTCGCGCAGCTGGACGCCGTACGCACCGACATCGCCGCCTGGGAGAAACTCACCCGGGCCACCGCCTTCGACGCGTGACCCCAAGCCCTGGGCGGTCACCAACACGGGCCCCACCGAGCCCACGTGAGTCGTCGGTGTCACCGACGACGCCCGTGGCACGCCCCGTCCGGCGCCCTTGTGCAATTCCTCCGCAGGCCCCAATCTTTCGCTCAGGTACCGGAATTGCACAGCAGAGGCAAAGAAACCCAAAATTGACATGATCATGTCTAACTGAAGGAGGACCCCTCAGATGGCAGTGATACGTCACGCCCGCCGAAGACTGGCCGTGTTCGGCGCGGCGGCCACCGCCGCCCTCGTCGCGAGCCTCGTCTCCGCCCTCCCTGCCGGTGCCGCTCAGGACCGGGAGGGCACCGTCCAGTACGAGGGCGCCGCGAACGCCGTCCCCGGCAGCTACGTCGTGACCCTCAAGCCCGGTGCCCCGAAGGCCGGTTCCGTCGCGGGCCGCGCGCTGGCCAAGGAGTACGGGGCCAGCATTCAGCGCACGTACCAGAAGGCCCTCAACGGCTACGCGATCGAGGCCTCCGCGGCCGAGGCCAAGCGCCTCGCCGCCGACCCGGCCGTCGCCTCCGTCGTCCAGAACCGCACCTTCCACATGGACGCGACCCAGACCAACCCGCCCTCCTGGGGCCTGGACCGCATCGACCAGTGGAACCTCCCGCTGGACAGTAAGTACACCTACCCGGACTCGGCCGGGCAGGGCGTGACCGCGTACATCATCGACACCGGTGTCCGCATCACGCACAGCGACTTCGGCGGCCGCGCCTCCTACGGCTACGACGCCGTCGACAACGACAACACCGCCCAGGACGGCAACGGCCACGGCACGCACGTCGCCGGCACGGTCGCGGGCACCTCGTACGGCGTCGCCAAGAAGGCGAAGATCGTCGGCGTGCGCGTGCTGAACAACGCCGGTTCGGGTACGACCGCGCAGGTCGTCGCCGGTATCGACTGGGTCGCGCGGAACGCCGTGAAGCCCGCCGTCGCCAACATGTCCCTCGGCGGCGGCGCCGACAGCGCCCTCGACACGGCCGTCCGCAACGCCATCGCGGCCGGCGTCACCTTCGCGGTCGCGGCCGGCAACGACGGTGCCAACGCCTCCAACTACTCGCCCGCGCGCGTCAGCGAGGCCATCACCGTCGGCGCCACCACGTCCAGCGACGCCCGCGCCAGCTACTCCAACTACGGCTCGGTCCTCGACCTGTTCGCCCCGGGCTCATCGATCACCTCGTCCTGGAACACCAGCGACACGGCGACCAACACCATCTCCGGTACGTCGATGGCGACCCCGCACGTCACCGGCGCGGCCGCGCTCTACCTCGCCGACCACTCGACGGCCACACCCTCGGCGGTCTCCTCCGCCCTGGTGAGCGCCGCCACCACCGGCGTCGTCGGCAGCCCCGGCACCGGCTCGCCCAACCGGCTCCTGTACGTCGGTAACGGCTCGACGCCCCCGCCGCCGACCGGCCCGCGCTTCGAGAACACCACCGACTACGCGATCAACGACAACGCGACGGTCGAGTCCCCGATCACCGTCAGCGGCGTGAGCGGCAACGCGCCCTCGGCCCTTGCCGTCGAGGTGCACATCGTCCACACCTACATCGGTGACCTCCAGGTCCAGCTGATCGCCCCCGACGGCTCGGCGTACACGCTGAAGGCGTACGGCACCGGCGGCAGCGCGGACAACATCGACACCACGTACACGGTCAACGCCTCGTCCGAGGTGGCAGCCGGCACGTGGAAGCTGCGGGTCAGCGACAACGCGTCCCTGGACACCGGGAGGATCAACTCCTGGGCGCTCCAGTTCTGACGCTCGCTCCATGAGGTCGTCCCTCGTCCTCGCGTCGTACGGCGTCGCCTCGGCGACCCGGCCGGCCGCGAGGACGAGGCGTGAGCGGCGACGCACGGCGAGGAAGCCGAAGGGGTGGTCGTAGGCGGCGCGGATCCTGGTGGTGACACAGCGCGTTCCGCCCCCGCCAGTTACGCGCTTACCATGCGGCCTGTCGTACGCCAGTACGCCGGTCCAGCACCGCCGCCGCCCGAACCCAGGAGCACGGTACCCGTGTCCATACCTCCGCCCCCAGGTCCCCACCAGCCCGAAGGGCAGTACTCGTCGCAGCCGGGGCCGTACCCGCAGGGCCCGTACGGGCAGCAGCCATACCCGCAGGGCACCTACGGCCAACCGCCGTACCAGCCCTGGGCGCAGGGCTACAGCCCGTACAACCAGCCGGCACCCGTCAACGGGCTCGCCATCACCTCCCTCGTCCTCGGCGTCCTGTGCTGTCTGCCGGGCGTGGGACTGGTCTTCGGGCTGATCGCGCTCCGCCAGATCAAGAAGCGGGGCGAGCGCGGCAAGGGTCTGGCGATCGGTGGCTCCGTGCTGTCCGTACTCGGGCTCGCGGTATGGGCGCTGGCCCTCGCCACGGGCGGGGTGTCGGACTTCTGGGAGGGGTTCAAGGAGGGCGCGAACGGCGGCGCGAGCATCTCGCTGAGCAAGGGCGAATGCTTCGACGCGCCGGGCGGCTCGCTGGAGGGCGAGACGTACGACGTCGACCAGGTGTCCTGCGACGGCGAGCACGACGGCGAGGTGTTCGCCACCTTCAAGCTGCCCGGCGGCCGCTTCCCCGGCCTCGACTCGGTAACCGACACGGCCGACGAGCGCTGCTACGCGCTCCAGGACAGCTACGCCATGGACGGCTGGGCCCTCCCCGACGACGTCGACGTCTACTACCTCACGCCCACCCGGGAGAGCTGGCGGGCGGGCGACCGCGAGGTCACCTGCGTCTTCGGCAACACGGTCGAGGACGCCGGGCTGACCGGCTCGCTGCGCAACGACGAGACCGTCCTCGACGCCGACCAGGTCGCCTATCTCAAGGCCGCGCACGTCCTGAACGCCGCGCTCGACAGCGCGCCCGACGCCGAGTACGTCGAGGACGACCTGCCGGGACACAAGGCCTGGGCGGGGCGGGTCTCGGCCGCGCTGGGCGAGCAGTCCGGGATGCTGCGCGCGCACGACTGGGCGGCTGACACGAAGAAGCCGGTCACGGGCCTGATCCCGGGCCTCGGCAGGGCCCGGTCCGAGTGGGCGGCGGCCGCCGAAGCCAAGGACGCCGACGCCTTCTACGCGCACTACGAGAAGGGCTTCGACCTGCTCGACCCCACCACGACGGTCACCGCGCGCAAGGCTCTGGGCCTCGCCACGACCCCGCCGGAGCGCGACACGGACGGCGGCGGCACGGGCAGCGGAGGAGACGGCGGCGGCATGGAGGTGTGACGGCGGGCGGACCGGGGAGAAAGTGCCTGGGCAAACCCCACCGCCACCACTTCTCATCACATCGAGTGATTCTCTGGCCTTCGCTTGCACGTCTCAACCCACGGTTGCCACGCTGTTGCTGTCTGTACAACCTGATGGGAGCGGCCAGTGACTTTCGGTGAGCAGCCGGCGTACCTGCGCGTCGCGGGTGATCTCCGCAAGAAGATCGTCGACGGTTCACTGCCACCGCATACCCGACTCCCGTCGCAGGCACGGATCCGTGAGGAGTACGGCGTCTCCGACACCGTCGCTCTCGAGGCGCGCAAGGTGCTGATGGCCGAGGGGCTGGTCGAGGGCCGCTCCGGCTCCGGGACGTATGTGCGTGAGCGGCCGGTGCCGCGGAGCGTGGCCCGCTCCGGGTACCGGCCCGTCGGCGGGGCCACCCCGTTCCGGCAGGAGCAGGCCGACGCCGCCGCACGCGGTACATGGGAGTCAAGTAGCGCGCAGACCGAGGCGAGCCGGGGCGTCGCCGAGCGGCTCGGCATCCGGCCCGGCGACCGCGTGATGTGCACCAAGTACCTGTTCCGGGAAGCCGGGGAGCCGATGATGCTCTCCACCTCCTGGGAGCCCCTCGCCGTCACCGGCCGCACCCCCGTGATGCTGCCCGAGGAGGGCCCGCTGGGCGGCATGGGTGTCGTCGAGCGCATGCGGGCCATCGACGTCATCGTCGACAACGTCACCGAGGAGGTCGGCGCCCGCCCCGGCCTCGCCGAGGAACTCCTCACCCTGGGCGGCGTCCCCGGACATGTCGTCGTCGTCGTCCAGCGCACCTACTACGCCTCCGGCCGCCCGGTCGAGACGGCCGACGTGGTGATTCCCGCCGACCGCTACCGTGTGTCGTACCACCTGCCAGTGAAGTAGCGCACACCCCCGGGCAGTTGACTGCCCACCACCTCCCATTCCGCACCGATCCGCCTCCGTCCGCGGGCCGTTGGAATCCGGCCGTTCTCGCAGGTGGTCCCGGCTGCCCCGGGATGCCTCGGACCGGTTGTACCGGGGCGCACAGACGGCGCGTTCGGCATCGTGCGCCCCCACCGTTCTGGCTGGTTGCGTACCTCTTTGTGAAAAGGCGTATTCGCTGAGTGAAGGTTGGGCGTAGGCTCAGGCATATGCGGATTGCGGTTTCCTTAGAGGGCGAGGCGACGGACAGCGGAGGGGTGCGATGAGCGACGGCACGGTCTCTCTCCCCTGGCTCGTCATACGGCAGGACGACAACGGCAATCGCTATCGCGTGGGCAGGTACGCGACCCGCGCCGAGGCCCAGAAGATCGCGGACAGCCTCGACGACCGCGGACACAAGCAGCTCTACTGGGTCGAGCGCATCGGCCACAACGGAGACGGTGCACGCCACTGACCCCGCCCGCGCTCCCGTAGGCTCCGGCGCATGACGGAACGGATTGTGGTGGTCGGCGCCGCCCTGCTCGACGACGGCCGACTGCTCGCCGCGCGCCGCAGCGCACCCCCCGAGCTGGCCGGCCGCTGGGAACTGCCCGGCGGCAAGGTCGAACCGGGCGAGAGTCCCGAACACGCGCTGGAGCGCGAACTGCGCGAGGAACTCGGCGTCGACGCCGAGGTCGTCGAGCGTGTCCCGGGGGAGTGGCCGCTGCAACCTCCTTACGTTCTGCACGTCTGGACCGTTCGGCTGCGCCCCGGCTCCGCCGAGCCCGAACCCCTCCAGGACCACGACGCACTGCGCCGCCTCGCCCCCGGCGAGATCTGGGACGTGGACTGGCTCGACCAGGACGTCGCCGCCGTGCGCGAGGTGGTGGCCCGTCTCGAGACGGGGGCGCGTTGAGCGCGGGGTACGCCGTTCGCGCCACAGTGCGCCGTTCCGGGCGGTACTCGTCCCCGCATATCGGGTATGTGCCCATTAACCCTATGAAACCGGACATGGTGAGCTCGCTGCCTGGGAAGTGATCGGTGTGATCGACACCGAAGGCGACTGCGCCGAGTGGACCTTTCCCGCGGACCCGGGCGCCGTGCGCACGGCCCGCCGTGCGGTTCGCGAGCAACTGCGCGGGTGGGGGCTCGAGAGTCTCGCCGACGTCACGGCGCTGCTGGTCAGCGAGCTGGTGACGAACTCCCTGCGGCATGCGGCGGGTCCGATCGGCGTGCGCCTGGTGCGTTCGGCCGGACTCGCGGACACGCTGCGCGTCGAGGTCTCCGACCCGCTGCCCGACCCGCCGCGCGAGCGCGCCACGACCCCCGACGACGAGAGCGGCCGTGGCCTCCAACTGGTCGCCAGCTCCTCACGCCGCTGGGGCACCCGCCCCGGAGACACCGGCAAGACCGTCTGGTTCGAGCTGGCCGTCCCGTGATGACCCCGCTTCCAGGATGAAGTCGATCCTGGATGAAGTCGATCCCGGATGATCCCGATTCCGGGATGAAACGGTGTACACACCCCCACCCGTCGTCCAGCCCGAGGCGCGGGCCGCGTACGCGTGCCGGAGCGCGGGATTCGACCGCGTGCTCCCTGGTTAGAAGACTGGGAGTGCGGTCCCAGTCCGGTCCGAAAACCGGCTGGACCATGCTGTGATCGTGAACACCGTGTCGTGCGGCGCCGTAGTGCTGGATACTGCGGGCAGCCGCCTCCGGTGACCGGTACCGGACGCGGTGAGCTGGAGGGGACGGTTCGCGTGAGCGAGATACCAGCGAAGGCCACGGAGTCCGAGGACCCGTCGGACGGCGCGAGGGTGGGGGCCGCGGGGTCTGCCGCCGTGCCCGGCGACGCCATGTGGCAGAGCAGTCCGCCCGGCTCCATCTACGACTACATCAAGGTCGCGTCCTTCTCCATCGGCCCCGGCGGGCTCGTCGACCAGTGGAGTCTGCGCGCCGAGCAGATCTTCGGCATCCCCGCCGAGCGCGCCGTAGGCATGGACCCCATCGAGGCCTTCATCGACCCCGACCTGCGCGACCGCGGCCAGCGGAAGATGGCCGAGATCCTCGACGGCCGCGAGTGGACCGGCGTCGTCCCCTTCCGGATGCCGGACAGCGCGGAGGGGGAGCGCGGCGAGGACGGGCTCGCCGAGGTCTACGTCATGCCGACGCGCACCGCCGAGGGCGACAGGGCCGCCGTCTGTATCGTCGTCGACGTCCGCACCCTGCGCAGCATCGAGACCGACCTCGCCGCCTCGCAGGCGATATTCGGCCAATCTCCGTTCGGTTTCCTGCTGATCGACCCCGACCTGCGGGTCCGCCGGGCCAACGAACGGTTCGCCTCCATCTTCGGCGGCACCCCCGACGACCACCGCGGCAACGGCGTCCACGACTATCTGCCGCGGACCGAGGCCGAACGGGTCTCCGCCGTCCTGCGCCGGGTCCTGCGGACCGGCGACTCCGTCACGGACATGCACGTCACGGGCTTCGCGCCCGGTACCGAGCAGCGCCGCCACTGGTCCATCAACCTCTACCGCGTGCACAGCGGCAGCGGCCGGCCCATCGGCATCGCCTGGCTCGGCACCGACATCA
This sequence comes from Streptomyces sp. NPDC002619, assembly GCF_042889305.1. Lineage (NCBI taxonomy): Bacteria > Bacillati > Actinomycetota > Actinomycetes > Kitasatosporales > Streptomycetaceae > Streptomyces > Streptomyces sp. NPDC002619. Next base: position 673,301 of record NZ_JBIAQV010000001.1, read on the forward strand.
CCGCCCGCCGCGCCGCCGCCCGCGAGGCCGCCGCCGCACGGCGCAATCTCGCCCTCCTCAACGAGGCCGGCGCCCGCATAGGCAACTCCCTCGACCTGGAGACCACCGCCCGCGAACTCCTCGACGTGGTCGTGCCCGGCTTCTGCGACCTGGCCACCGTCGACCTCTACCAGGGCCTCCTGGCCGGCGACGAGGCCCCGCCCGGCCTCGCCGACGGCAGCGCCGAACTGCGCCGCGTCGCCTACGCCAGCGCGGTCTCCGACGCCCCCTTCGTGGACGGCGGCGCCACCGTCCCGGTCGGTTCGGTCCACCACTTCGCCTTCAACTCGCCCTGCGCGGACGCCCTGCGCACCGCCCGCCCGCAGCACGTCCCGGCCGAGGAGACCGGCCTCGTCCAGTGCACGCTGGCCGTCCCGATGGTCGCCCACGACACGGTGGTCGGACTCGCGCAGTTCTCCCGTACGAAGGGCAGCGAACCGTTCGGCGACCGTGACCGGGACCTCGCGGTGGAGCTCGCCGCGCGAGCCGCCGTCTGCATCGACAACGCCCGCCTGTACCGCCGCGAGCATGAGCGCGCGCTGATACTGCAGCGCTCCCTGCTCCCGCCCGGCGACCCCGAGGCCTCCGGCCTGGACATCGCCTGCCGCTACCTTCCCGGCAACGCGGCGACGGAGGTCGGCGGCGACTGGTTCGACGTGATCGAACTCCCCGGGCACCGCACGGCGTTGGTGGTCGGCGACGTGATGGGCCGCGGGCTGCGCGCGGCGGTCGCCATGGGTGAACTGCGCACCGCCGTCCGCACCCTGGCCCTGCTCGACCTGGAACCGGCCGAGGTCCTCTCGGCGCTGGACGAGATCGCCCGCGGCCTCGGCACGCCCGGCGGTGTCCAGCAGGCGACCCGCGCGGCCCGCCAGCCCCGGGACGCCGACCTCTCCGAGGTGTACCTGGCGACCTGTGTGTACGCGGTGTACGACTCGGTGACCAGACGGTGCACCTTCGCCAACGCGGGCCATCTGCCACCGGTCCTGGTCGAACCCGGCGAGCCGGCGCTGATGTTGGACGTGCCGCCCGGGATGCCGCTCGGCGTGGGTGGCGAACCCTTCGAGGAGGTCGAGGTCGAACTCCCCGAGGGTGCCCTCCTCGCCCTCTACACCGACGGTCTGGTCGAGTCCCGTGACCACCCGCTGGACGAGGGCCTCCAGGCGTTCGTGGGCGCGCTCACGGATCCGGCCAGTCCCCTCGAGGACGTCTGCGACCACGTCCTCAACACCCTCGACACCCACCACGGCGAGGACGACATCGCCCTGCTGATGGCCCGCGTCCAGGGCCTGCCCGCGGAGTCCGTCGGCGACTGGACGCTGCCGCGCGAGCCGCGCAGCGTGGGCCGGGCCCGGGAGCTCGCGCGCGGCCGGTTGATGGCCTGGGACCTGGAACCGCTCGTCGACACGGCGGAACTCCTGGTCAGCGAGCTGGTGACGAACGCGCTGCGCTACGGCGAGGGCGAGATCCGCCTCCGGCTCCTCCTGGACCGCACCCTGGTGTGCGAGGTCTGGGACTCCGGCCTGGTCCAGCCACGTCGCCGCCGCGCCCGCGACACGGACGAGGGCGGCAGGGGCCTCCAACTCGTCGGCCTCCTCAGCGCGGCCTGGGGCTCACGCCGTACGCCGCGCGGCAAGACGGTCTGGTTCGAACTCCCGCTCCCCGACGGCGAAACGGGCCTGACAGACCCGGCGGAGGCGCTGCTCAGCCTGTTCTGACGGGTTACTCCTCCGGGAGTCTGCGGACTCCGCGTGTTTCCCGGCGCCGGGGTGTTGCGGCGCTTGTCCGACTCCGACTCCGGCGAGGCCGGGTTGTCGCGGCGCCGGTCATGACTTCGGCGAGGCGGGGGGCGTCGCGGCGCTTGTTCCGACGGGGCCGGGGCCGTCGCGGTTACCCCTCCGGGAGTCTGCGGCGTCCGCGTGTCGCTGGGCCGCCGAAGGATACCGGGGGGCCGCCGTCCGGTTCCTCGGCCAGCAGGATGCCGCCGAGGACGGCTCCGGCCAGGCCGCTCACGTGGTCACCCGGACCGTCGTACGGGTTCCCGTGCACCCGTACGTCCCGTTCGGCCGACTCCCGTGCCCGCCGGGCCAGTTCGTCGGCGGTCGCCGTGTCGTCGCCGGTGGCGAGGAGGCGTACCGCCTCGGCCAGCAGGGTGCGGGCCTCGGCGCCCACCGCTCCCCGGTGCGTGCTCACGAAGTCGGTCACGGCGGCCACGGCACTGCGGGCGGCGAGCCATCCGGCGAGCGGCACGACACCGGCCCGCCTCACCCCCAGCGGCGCGACGGCCCGCGCGATCCGGCGCAGGGCGTCCAGGGGGTCGTACGGTCCACCGGTCAACTCCTCGCGTACGGCGGCCAGTACCACGCCGGCGTGACCGATCCGGGCCCGCAACTCACCGGCGGGGACCGGTACGTCGTGTCCGTCCCGCAGCCACGCCCGTGCCGACGCCAGCTCCGCCTCCGCGCCGGTCAGCGCCGCCGGGACCAGGTTCGCGGCCTGTTCCAGCTCCGCCGACAGCCGTTCCACCCCGCTGACGAAGACGTCGGCCTGCGCGATGGCACCCTCGGCAGCGCGCAGCGGGCGGGCCGCCTGCTCCACCGCTCCCGAATCCGCCGTCCGGCGCGCCCGGTTGAGCTCGGACGTGGCGAACACCAGGCGATCCTTGGCCTGTTCGCCGTACCCGAGGACGGGAGCGGAGGCGGAGGACGCGTACTGATCGCCCAGCCCCGCCAGCGTCGCCTCCGCGGCCCCCGTCCGCCCGGCCAGCTCCCGGAACCGCCCCTCCGCGATCTCCAGCGCCTCGCCCACGCCCCGCTCCAGCGCCCGGAGTTGATCGAAGGCCTCCGCCTGAGCGTCCAGCCGCCGCCCGGCCTCCGCGCACCGCCCGATCACCCCGACGAGTGCCTGCCGCCGGGCGGCGTCGTCCTTCGGTACGCCCTGCTCGTACCGCCGCCGGATCGCGAACGCGGCCGACAGTTCGGTCTGTGCGGCCCGCACGGCATGGGAGAACGGCTCGACGGCCTCCGCCCCGAACCGCGCCTCGGCGAAGGCGAGTTCCTCCCGACTGGTGCGCACGCTGTCGTCCGCGACGACCAGCGCGGTCCGCGTCTGCCGCTCGAAGTCGTCCGGTGTCGGCACAGGCGGCCGCACGGACACCACGCCGGGCGTCGTCCGGGTCCGGGCACGCCGTGACCGCCGTACGTACGTGTACGTCGCCAGCACGCCCGCCGCCGCGACGGCGGCCAGCGGCAGGACGAGGTCGACGGCGGACGTCTCGTCCTGCTCCGGCGGCGCGGCGGTCACCGCCACCGGTTCGGCGCGCGCCGCGGGAACCGGATCTTCCGCGCCGATCGTCATCCCCGGCAACACCAGCCACACGACGCCGACCGCACCGCCCAGCACGGTGTGTGCCACCCGCACGGATATGTGCGACCTGGCGCGCCTGGGCCGGCCCCGGATCAAGGATGGCGTCACATTTCGGAGCGTATGGGCAGGTGAGCGGGTCCGCGACCGGGGTGGATACGCGTGGGGGACGCCGAGAACAACGAGGACAGGGGGGTACGGGATGGCAGAGCAAGCGGGACTGGCGGAGGGGGAAACCGAACGGGAAGAGACCGGACGGGAGGAACCCCGGGCGCGTCGGCGCCCTTGGCTCAGGTGGGCGTGGCGCGTGGCCCTCACCCTCGTCCTCGTGCTCCTCGTCCCCCTCCTCGCCGCCGAGATCGCCCTGCGCGTGAACTACACGGGTGACCCGGCGGACGGCACGTACACCCGGCACAAGGACGCGATCTGGCTCGGCCACGCCTGGGTCGACGGCCGCAAGAGCGACCCCGACGTCGAGGCCCTCGCCCGCCGCCTCAAGGACACCGGCATCCGTGACCTGTACGTCCACTCGGGCCCGCTGGAGCACGACGGCACGCTTCCCAAGTCGGCGTATCCGAAGGCCCGTTGGCTGATCGCTGCGGTGCACCGCGACCTCCCGGGCGTACGGGTCCAGGCCTGGCTCGGCGACAAGCTCGCCACCGAGAGCCCCGACGGCCTGCGTCTCGAACGCCCCGGCACCCGCGCCGCCGTGGTCCGCTCCACCCGCGAGATCCTCGCCGTCGGCTTCGAAGGCGCCCACTTCGACCTGGAGCCGCTCCACTCCGGCGACCGGAACTACCTCTCCCTCCTCGACAACCTGCGCAACGTCACCCGCGACCACGGCGCCCAGCTCTCGGTCGCCGCCCACCAGATCGACCCGGTGCCCGCCTTCCACTCCTTCTGGGGCACGACCACCGGCCACCCCAAGTGGTGGTCGCAGGCCTACTTCGGGCAGGTCGCGCGCCGGGTCGACCAGATCGCCGTCATGTCGTACGACACCGTGCAGCCGCTCCAGAGCCTGTACGGCGGCTATGTCGCCCAGCAGACCTCCCTGGCCCTGGAGGTCACCCCCGCCGACACGGACCTCCTGATGGGCCTGCCCTTCTTCCACGAGAACCGCTTCGGCCACTGGGCACACGCCGAGACGGTCCCCGCCGCCGTCCACGGCGTCCGCCTGGGCCTGTCCCGCACGGACGCGAAGCGCGCGAACTTCGGCGTCGCCCTGTACGTGGACTTCGCGGCGACGGAGGCGGACTGGACGGCGTACAAGGCAGACTGGGTCCGGTGACCCGTACACGACAGCAGCTGACCGTCGCCGAACTCGCCCCGCTCGCCCGCGTCGCCGTCGGCCCGGCCCGCGCCCTCTCCGCCGTCACGCGTCTGCGCGGCGGCTCCAAGAAGGGCGTGTACCGCCTCGCCTTCGACGACGCGACCACAGCCGTCGCCTATGTCTGGTCGCCGGACGAGGACTACTGGGACCAGCCGGACAGCGACCCCCGCGACCCGTTCTCGCACGCCTCCGGCCTCGACCTGTTCACGGCGTCGCACACCCGTCTGTCCGCCCTCGGCGTCCGCACGCCCCGACTGCTCCACGTGGACAGCACCGCGAACGCCGCTGTCGTGGAGGACGTCCCGGGCGGCAGCCTGGAGGAGGCGCTCGATCGGGACCCGGACGCGGCGCGCCCCACCGTGGAGCGTCTGGCCGAGATGCTGGAGATCATGCGTGACTGCACCACCGCCGGCTACGGCAAGGTCGCGCTCGTCGACAACGGCGGCTCCTCGTACGGCGGTTCCTGTGAGCGGCTCGTCACCGACCGCGCGCTGGCCGACATCGCCGAGACCGCCGTACGGGACGAGAGGGTCGCCGAAGCCCGCGACGCGCTGGAGGAGGCCGTGCACTCTCTGGCGGCCGAGGTCCGCCCACGCGCCCACCGCACCCTCGTCCACGGCGAACTCGGCCCGGACCACGTCCTCGTGGACGCCGGCGGCGACCCGGTGCTCATCGACATCGAGGGGCTGATGTACTTCGACGCCGAGTGGGAGCACGTGTTCCTGCGGTTCCGCTTCGGCCCCCACTACGACGTCCTGCGCGTCCCGGACCTCGACGAACACCGCCTGCGGCTGTACCGGCTGGCCATGCACCTGAACCTGGTGGCGGGCCCGCTCCGGCTGCTCGACGGGGACTATCCGGCCAGGGAATTCATGCGCGGCATCGCGGAGTACAACCTGGTGCGGGCTCTGGCCCACGTGGGATGCTGACCGTCATGCACTTGTACTTGGTCGTCGCGGGAGCGCTGGTCGTGACGCTGATGGCCGTGTCCGGTATCGCCGGCATCACGACCGGCTGGGTGGTGCCGTTCGGCCGGCACCGCATCCTGCGGCCGAAGCTGTGGGGGTACGGCCAGCTGCTCGGCGCGGTCGGGTCCTCTCTGTGGATGTTCCTCGGTGTGTTCCCCGCCAAATTCGATGTGATCCCGCTCATCGGCTGGTTCGTGTTCATGGGGAGCCTGGGCATTCAGATGCTGGCCCAGCGCCCCGGCCGTCCCCCCCGACTGCCCCCTACGAAGTCCGCCTCCTGATCTTCGACCCCAGCCACACCAGCGGGTCGTACTTTCGGTCCACCGCGCGTTCCTTCAGGGGGATCAGGGCGTTGTCCGTGATCTTGATGCCCTCGGGGCAGACCTCCGTGCAGCACTTGGTGATGTTGCAGTAGCCGAGGCCGTGTTCGTCCTGGGCCGTTCGTTTGCGGTCCAGGCCGCTCTCGGCGGCCGCGTCCAGTGGGTGCATGTCCAGTTCGGCGACCCGCATGAGGAAGCGCGGGCCGGCGAACGCCGTCTTGTTCTCCTCGTGATCGCGGACCACATGGCAGGTGTCCTGGCACAGGAAGCACTCGATGCACTTGCGGAACTCCTGCGAGCGGTCCACGTCCTCCTGCATCATGCGGTACTCGCCCAGACCGACACCGGCGGGCGGCACGAACGACGGAACCTCGCGCGCCTTCTGGTAGTTGAAGCCGACGTCCGTCACCAGGTCGCGGATCACCGGGAAGGCGCGCAGCGGGGTCACGGTGATCGTCTCGTCGCGGGTGAAGACCGACATGCGCGTCATGCACATCAGACGCGGGCGCCCGTTGATCTCCGCGGAGCACGAACCGCACTTGCCGGCCTTGCAGTTCCAGCGGACGGCGAGATCGGGCGCCTGGGTGGCCTGGAGACGGTGGATGATGTCCAGGACCACCTCGCCGTCGTTGACCTCGACCTTGAAGTCCTCCAGGGCGCCGCCCTCGACGTCGCCGCGCCACACCTTGAAGCGGGCCTCGTAGCTGCTCACTCGTACAGCTCCTCTTCGGCGAGGTACTTGACCAGCTCCTCCTTGTCGAAGAGGGCGAGCAGGTCCGGGCGGATGGGGTCGGTCGTCAGGCGGGTGAGAGTGATCTGGCTGCGGACCGGGTCCGTGGCTTCGAGGCCCCCCGTGGGGTCGGCCAGCGCGCACAGCAGGTTGATCTTGCGCCAGCGCCGGTCCATCGTCGGGTGGTCCTCGCGGGTGTGCCCGCCGCGCGACTCCGTGCGCTCCAGGGCGGCACGGGCCACGCACTCACTGACCAGCAGCATGTTGCGCAGGTCGAGGGCGAGGTGCCAGCCGGGGTTGAACTGGCGGTGGCCCTCCACGCCGGCCCGGCGGGCGCGTACCCGCAGCTCGGCCAGCTTCTCCAGGGCCTGCTCCATCTCGCCCTCCCGGCGGATGATGCCGACCAGGTCGTTCATGGTCTGCTGGAGTTCCTGGTGGAGGGTGTACGGGTTCTCCGGCGGGCGCCCGTCGTCCTCGCCAGGGGCCGGGCCCTCCGCGGAGAAGGGCCGCAGTGCCTCGGCCGCCGCCAGGTCCACCTGTGTGTCGTCCACGGGCGGGCGGGAGCCCGCCAGCCCCGCCGCATACTCGGCCGCGTGCCAGCCCGCGCGGCGTCCGAACACCAGCAGGTCGGACAGCGAGTTGCCGCCGAGCCGGTTCGAGCCGTGCATGCCGCCCGCGACCTCACCGGCCGCGAACAGTCCCGGCACGCCGCGCGCACCCTCCGTGTCGGAGTCGACCGCGATGCCGCCCATCACGTAGTGACAGGTCGGCCCGACCTCCATCGGTTCCGCCGTGATGTCGACGTCCGCCAACTCCTTGAACTGGTGGTACATGGACGGCAGTCGGCGCCTGATCACCTCGGCGGGCATACGCGTGGAGACGTCCAGGAAGACACCGCCGTGCGGGGAGCCGCGGCCCGCCTTCACCTCGGAGTTGATGGCGCGGGCGACCTCGTCCCGGGGGAGCAGCTCGGGCGGGCGCCGGTTGTTCTCCTGGTCCTCGTACCAGCGGTCGCCCTCCTCCTCCGACTCCGCGTACTTCTCCTTGAAGACGTCGGGGACGTAGTCGAACATGAACCTCTTGCCGTCGGAGTTCCTGAGCACCCCGCCGTCCCCGCGCACCGACTCGGTCACCAGGAGGCCCTTGACCGACGGCGGCCAGATCATGCCGGTCGGGTGGAACTGCACGAACTCCATGTTGAGCAGGGAACCGCCCGCGAGCAGCGCCAGGGCGTGCCCGTCGCCCGTGTACTCCCACGAGTTGGACGTCACCTTGAAGGACTTGCCGATGCCGCCCGTCGCGATCACCACGGCGGGAGCGCCCAGGACGAAGAAGCGACCGAACTCGCGGTCGTAGGCGAAGACCCCGGACACCCGCTCCCCGTCTTTGAGGATCCGCGTGACCGTGCACTCCTGGAAGACCTTCAGCCGCGACTCGTAGTCACCGGTCGCCTCCTTGTCCTCCTGCTGCAACGCCACGATCTTCTGCTGGAGGGTGCGGATCAGCTCCAGGCCCGTACGGTCGCCGACGTGCGCGAGGCGCGGGTACTCGTGGCCGCCGAAGTTGCGCTGGGAGATCCTCCCGTCCTTCGTACGGTCGAACAGCGCGCCCCAGGTCTCCAGTTCCCACACCCGGTCGGGCGCCTCACGCGCGTGCAGCTCGGCCATCCGCCACTGGTTGAGGAACTTGCCGCCGCGCATGGTGTCGCGGAAGTGGACCTGCCAGTTGTCGTGCTCGTTGACGTTGGCCATGGCCGCCGCGATCCCGCCCTCGGCCATCACCGTGTGCGCCTTGCCGAACAGCGACTTGCAGATCACCGCCGTACGGGCGCCCCGCTCCCGCGCCTCGATCGCGGCTCGCAGCCCGGCACCGCCGGCGCCGATCACGACGACGTCCCACTCCTGTCGGTCGACCACAGACATCTGAAGGCCTCACCCCATCTAGAAGAAGCGCGGATCGTCGAAGACACCGGACGCGACCAGGTACACATAGAAGTCGGCGAGCGCCACGCTCACCAACGACGCCCAGGCCAGCTGCATATGACGGGCGTTCAGCTTCCCGACGTACTGCCAGGCCCGGTACCGCACGGGGTGTCTGGAGAAGTGCTTGAGCTTGCCGCCGACGATGTGCCGGCAGGAGTGGCAGGACAGGGTGTACGCCCAGATCAGCACGATGTTGACGAGGAACACGAGCGTACCGAGGCCCATGTGGCCCCACTCGTAGTGCTCGTTGCGGAAGGAGAGCACGGTGTCGTAGGTGAGGACTCCGGCGACCAGGAGGGCGAAGTAGAAGAAGTACCGGTGGACGTTCTGCAGGATCAGCGGGAAGCGGGTCTCGCCGGAGTACTTCTTGTGCGGCTCGGCCACGGCGCAGGCAGGCGGGGACGCCCAGAAGCTGCGGTAGTAGGCCTTGCGGTAGTAGTAGCAGGTCAGCCGGAAGCCGAGCGGGAAGATCAGGATGATGATCGCCGGGGAGATCGCCCACCAGCTCCCGAAGAGGTCGGCGTTCGGGCCCGCGTGCATGGTCTTGCAGTTCTCCGCCAGACAGGGCGAGTAGAACGGCGAGACGTACGGCGCCGCGTAGTAGTCCGCGTTGGCGAAGGCCCGCCAGGTCGAGTAGACGACGAAGGCGAACAGACCGGCCGCGGTGACGGCGGGTGCCAGCCACCAGCGGTCGGTCCGCAGATGCGGTGCGGTGATCGCGGCGCGCGTAGGGGTGCGTACGCCGCCGCTGCTGGGATGAGGTTCCGTACCAGTGGCCAACTTATGACTCCGGTCGGGTCAGGGGGCGTGCCGGTCGCGGGCGCCGAGACCCTCGTCGTCCGAGTCCGTCCACAGGCTGATGTCGTAGGGGGTGTCGGAGATCGTGACGAGATCGGGGCGGCGCGGCGGGGACAGCTCGGGGGCCGCCTCGCGCAGCAGTGCCACGCTCTCGCGCAGATGGTCGGCGTCGGCGCGGACGCGGCGCATCTCGAGGCCACCGCTCCCGAGCTGCTGCTCGAGACGGCCGATCGACCTCTGTAGGTCTTCTAGACAGCGCTGGACTGATGTCAGGTCGTCGTGCACGGACATGACGTGACCTCACTTCCACGGACCTCGCGGTCCAAGGTGGCAACGTTCATGCGCCTGCGAGTGTTGCGCGTCACACGTGCCGGTGTGAAGGCATGTGCAGCGATTGGCGGATCGTGCTCCGCCACGCACGCTCGCACGCGCGCTGTGTGTGCGCCGGGGCGCGTGTTGCGCCGCACGGGTGGGCTTGGGTGCCCGCGTCGCCGTGTCGCCCTCGGCGGGCGAACCCTTTCCTCTTCAGTGGGTCCGCGGGTCCATAGATCTGATCAGCACCAAAATACAGCCAAATGTGAACAGAACACACCCAAGTCACCGGGCTCCCCGGAGGTAGCAGAGATGTCCCACGACGGCGTCGGCCCTAGGCCTGATCGTCAATCTCCCGCCTGCCACGCGACGCCTGGCGCGGTCATGCGCTCGGTCGCCTTCCTCACCGCGGGTGTGCTCGCGGTGCCGCTCCTCGCCGGCTGCGGTTCCGACGAAGAGGTGAGCCGCCCGCTCGCCGGACAGGACATCGCCGCCGCCGCCCGCGACGTGGTCACCGACGGCGGCACCCTGCACTGGGCCATCGACGCCGTGCCGCAGACCCTGAACACCTTCCAGGCGGACGCCGACGCCGGCACCACCAAGATCGCCCAGGCCGTCCTGCCATCGATGTTCCGCCTCGACCAGAACGGCCGCCCGGACCGCAACCCCGACTTCCTGGAGTCCGCCCGGGTCATCGAGACCGAGCCCCGCCAGGTCGTCCTCTACAAGCTCGACCAGCAGGCCGTCTGGAGCGACGGCCGGGAGATCGGCGCCGCCGACTTCGCCGCCCAGTGGCGCGCCCTGTCCGGCAAGGACACCGCCTACTGGACCGCCCGCAACGCCGGCTACGACCGCATCGACAAGATCGAGCGCGGCGCCAACGACCTCGAGGTCCGGGTCACCTTCAGCCGCCCCTACGCCGACTGGAAGTCCCTGTTCTCACCGCTGTACCCGAAGGACGTCATGGGCACTCCGGACGCCTTCAACGACGGGGCGCGCCGCAAGCTCAAGGTCAGCGCCGGGCCCTTCCGGATCCAGAAGGTCGACACCAAGGGCAAGGAAGTCGTCCTCACCCGCAACCCGCGCTGGTGGGGCCACCCCGCCAAGCTGTCCGAGATCGTGCTGCAGGCCGTGCCCCGCGATCAGCGGGCCGCCGCGCTCGCCGCCGGCACCGTGGACCTCGCCGACGTCGACCCGGCCGAGGCGGAGCGCATCACCCTGGCCGCCCGCGGGAACGGCGTGGGAACTCCGTTCCAGGGCGCCGGGCGCACCTCCGCCAAGAAGCTGCGCACCTGGGCCCTCGCCCACGGCTTCGACTCGGAGAAGATCCCCACCGGCGAGGAGAAGCTGGCCCGCGCCATCGCGACGTATCTGCGCGAGCAGGAGGCCCTGCGCGGCGTCGAGGTCCGCAAGTCCCTGGAGCCCGCCTACACCCAGCTCGCCCTGAACGGCTCCGGCGGCCCCCTCGCCGACGAGCGCGTGCGGCGTGCCGTCGCCCGCGCCCTGGACCGCAAGCAGCTCGCCAAGGTCGTCCTGGCCCCGCTCGGCCTGCCCGCCGTGCCGGTCGGCAGCCACCTCGCGCTCTCCGGTCAGGTCGATTACGCCGACAACAGCGGCGCCTTGGGCGGCCAGGACACCGCGGAGGCGCAGGCACTCCTCGCCGACGCCGGATGGGTGCCCGGCGGGCCGGTCAAGGCGCAGAAGAAGGCCGAGAAGGCGGCCGGTCCCGAGGCGAAGAAGGCCGACGACTCCGACAAGGGTCACGGCGGCACGTACATCATCCCCGAGGACGACAAGGCGCCGCACGAGACCGCCCAGGCCCTCATGGCCGACCCCCGCGACCACACGGAGCACGGTGAGGAGAGCGGCAGGCGGCTCGCGCAGAACGGCGAGCAGTCCACGGACAAGCACCCGCCGCAGGGCGGGGCGCCCGGCGCCTACGCGCCCAAGGGCACCGCGGCCCCGGCGGACGCCGTGTCCCGGCCGCTGGCCAAGGACGGCAAGGCGCTCAGCCTGCGCTTCGTGCTCCCCTCGGGCCCTGGTTCGGAGAGCCTGCGGGCCGTCGCCGACCAGATCACGCGGATGCTGGACAAGGTCGGCATCCTCACGGAGATCACCAAGGTCCCGGACGACAGCTACTTCAAGGACCACATCGCGGCAGGCCAGTACGACCTCGCCCTGTACTCCTGGCCCTCCACGCCGTTCCCCGCCACCGACGCCCGCCCGATCTACGCCAAGCCGGCCGCGGCCGCCGACGGCTCCCTGAACGTCGAGCAGAACTACACCCGCATCGGCACCGACCAGGTCGACCAGCTCTTCGACGAGGCCGCCGCCACCCTCGACGAGGACGAGGCCCGCTCCCTGATCCGCAAGGCCGACTCCCGGATCTGGGCGGCGGCCGGCTCCATCCCGCTCTACCAGCGCCCCCAGCTGATCGGCGCCAGGAAGGACCTGGTCAACGCGGGTGCCTTCGGCTTCCAGACACCCGTATACGAGGACATGGGCTTCCTGAAGAAGGGAGCGAAGCTGTCGCCCAGCCCCTCCGGGAACTGAGGCCCGCGTGGCCCTGAGGAGGCCGACCCTCGCGGGGCCACGTAATATGGGGTGAGGCCGTGGCATGTCAAGCCCGGCAGGGCCCGCGTCACACGGACGTACGCAGAGGGCCTTCCTCACACTCTGGGAGTACGTCGCAATATGGCCACGCGCCACGACATCCGTAATGTCGCCATCGTCGCCCACGTCGACCACGGCAAGACGACCATCGTCGACGGCATGCTGAAGCAGGCCGGTGCCTTCGCCGCCCACCAGCTCGACTCGGTCGATGACCGCATGATGGACTCGAACGACCTGGAGCGTGAGAAGGGCATCACGATCCTCGCCAAGAACACGGCGGTCAAGTACCACCCCAAGGACGGCGGGGACCCGATCACGATCAACATCATCGACACCCCCGGCCACGCCGACTTCGGCGGCGAGGTCGAGCGTGGTCTGTCGATGGTCGACGGTGTCGTCCTCCTCGTCGACGCCTCCGAGGGCCCGCTGCCGCAGACCCGCTTCGTGCTGCGCAAGGCGCTCCAGGCCCGCCTGCCCGTCATCCTGTGCATCAACAAGACGGACCGGCCCGACGCGCGCATCGACGAGGTCGTGAACGAGACGTACGACCTCTTCCTCGACCTGGACGCGGACGAGGAGCAGATCGAGTTCCCGATCGTGTACGCCTGCGGCCGCGACGGCATCGCCTCGCTGACCAAGCCGGACAACGGCACGGTCCCGGCCGACAGCGACAGCCTGGAGCCGTTCTTCTCCACGATCCTGGAGAGCATCCCGGCGCCCACGTACAACGAGGCCGCGCCGCTCCAGGCCCATGTCACCAACCTCGACGCCGACAACTTCCTCGGCCGTATCGCGCTGCTGCGCGTCGAGCAGGGCGAGCTGCGAAAGGGCCAGACCGTGGCCTGGATCAAGCGCGACGGTTCCATCGGCAACGTGCGCATCACCGAGCTGATGATGACCGAGGCGCTCACCCGCAAGCCCGCCGAGAAGGCCGGCCCGGGTGACATCTGCGCCGTCGCCGGTATCCCGGACATCATGATCGGCGAGACCCTGGCCGACCCCGAGAACCCGATCGCGCTCCCGCTGATCACGGTCGACGAGCCCGCGATCTCCATGACCATCGGTACGAACACCTCGCCGCTGGTCGGCCGCGGCGGCACCGGCAAGGGCGCCGACGCGAAGGCCGCGGTCAAGGACCGCAAGGTCACCGCCCGCCAGGTCAAGGACCGCCTCGACCGTGAGCTGATCGGTAACGTCTCCCTCCGCGTGCTCGACACCGAGCGTCCGGACGCCTGGGAGGTCCAGGGCCGTGGTGAGCTCGCGCTCGCCATCCTGGTCGAGCAGATGCGCCGTGAGGGCTTCGAACTGACCGTGGGCAAGCCGCAGGTCGTCACCCAGGAGATCGACGGCAAGGTCCACGAGCCGGTCGAGCGCATGACGATCGACGTCCCCGAGGAGCACATGGGCGCGGTCACGCAGCTCATGGGTGTCCGCAAGGGCCGTATGGACAACATGTCCAACCACGGCTCCGGCTGGGTGCGCATGGAGTTCGTGGTGCCGTCCCGCGGTCTCATCGGCTTCCGGACCGAGTTCCTGACCCAGACCCGCGGCACGGGCATCGGGCACTCCATCCACGAGGGCCTCGAGCCCTGGTTCGGCACGCTGGCCACCCGTAACAACGGCTCGCTGGTCGCCGACCGCTCCGGTGCCGTCACCGCGTTCGCGATGACGAACCTCCAGGAGCGCGGCGTGCTGTTCACCGAGCCCGGCACCGAGGTGTACGAGGGCATGATCGTCGGCGAGAACTCCCGCTCCGACGACATGGACGTCAACATCACCAAGGAGAAGAAGCTCACGAACATGCGGTCGTCGTCGGCCGACTCGTTCGAGGCGATCGTCCCGCCGCGCAAGCTGTCGTTGGAGCAGTCGCTGGAGTTCTGCCGCGACGACGAGTGCGTCGAGGTGACCCCGGAGGCGGTCCGCATCCGCAAGGTGAACCTGGACGCCCGTGAGCGCGCCCGCGCCGCCAGCCGGGCCAAGCACGGCTGACCCGACAAGTGCCGCTGACACAACCGGCGCAGGTGTCATAAAAGCTGACGCAAAAAGTACGGCCCGGGTGCCCCCCATCGTGGGGGCACCCGGGCTTTTTGCAACTCGTTTTCCGGGCCCCGATGTCCGAAACGCGGAGATCGCTGCCCGATAGCCATGTAACACGTCCGTTTCGTGGCCTTCTTCGCTCGAACAGTTTGTCCAGATTTTGGAAGGTCTAGGTGGCAGCTGTGACTGAATTGAGATTTAAGAACAGTGGTCGGGTGTTGGCTCATGGCAGATAGTTAGCCGCGTAGCGCTCGGGTCAACGGGTCACGCGCTGTGGGGACAGCGCCGACTCACGAGCACCAGGGGGTGTCTGACCCTCCGTCAGGGGTGTCGGAGGTTTCGGACGGTTACCCCCTCCTGTTGGTGAAGACGTGAAGTCATGAGGAGGAACACCCATGCGCGGTGTCACGAACACCAGGTGGGTCGCGTTCGCGCCGTCCGGCAGGCCGGACCCCGACCGTTCGTCCTGCGGCCAGCTCTGAGTCATCGATCGGCCGTTCAGTGCGGCCGATCAACTACGCGCGTCCGGCTGCGGATTCGCGGTACTCGGAGTACCCAGGGCCTCCTCCACCCATACCTGTGAAACGGACGAACCGTGACAAGTCCTATCGACATTGAGGGCGGCGGGACTTCGGTGATCGTCGACGGCGAACCCGGCCCGAAGACGAAGACCGAGGCCGTCAAGCTCGAGGGCCGGTCTCCCGGCCAGCTGATGTGGATCCGCTTCAAGCGGGACCGCACGGGCGTGATCTCTGCCTACGTCGTGCTCTTCTTCTTCCTGATCGGCCTGCTCGCTCCGCTGATCTCCAAGCTCTACGGCAAGGACCCCTACACCATCTACGCGGACGAACGCCCCGAGCTGTTCGACAGCGCGGGTGTGCCCGTCCAGCCCAACGGCGGTATCAGCAGCGAGTTCTGGTTCGGACTCGAGCCCGGCAACGGCTACGACGTCCTCACCAAGCTGATCTACGGCATCCGCACCTCGCTGATGATCTCCGTCGCGGTCACGATCGCGGTCGTCGTCACCGGCATCCTGCTCGGTGTCGCGGCCGGCTATCTGGGCGGGCGCGCCGACTTCGCCATCGGCCGGGTCATCGACTTCCTGCTGGCGTTCCCCGCGCAGCTGTTCTTCATCGCGAGCATGCCGGTGGTCGTCTCACTGTTCGTCAGTCCCCGTGATGAGACGCCGACTTACGTCCGTGTGGTTGCGCTGATCCTCGTCCAGTGGTTCCTCGGCTGGATGAGTCTCGCCCGCATCCTGCGCGGCACCTCGCTCGCCCTGCGCGAGCGGGAGTTCATCGAGGCGGCGAAGGTCAGCGGGGCCTCGCCGTGGCGGATCATCCGCAAGGAGATCCTGCCCAACGTCGTCACACCGCTGCTGGTGCAGACGACGTACATGCTGCCGGCCTTCGTGACCGCCGAGGCCGGACTGTCCTACCTGGGTGTGGGCATCGTCGAACCGACGCCGGACTGGGGACAGATGTTCTCCAAGGCGTCGACGGAACTCGTGATGCAGAACGACATCACCTACATGTTCTTCCCCGGCATTTCGATGATCATCTTCATCGTCGCGTTCAACCTGCTCGGGGATTCGGTCAGGGACGCTTTCGACCCCAAGACCGCGCGCTGACCAGCCAGTACCACGAGTTCCGGTTCTTTCCCGGAGCTGCTTTTCACAGCAGTGATTTCGCACTGGTGACACAACAGATGGGTGGGAAACTTCAGTGATGAGTAGGGGCGGACGCCACGTATACGGCGCACTCTCCGTGCTCGCGGCCGGAGCTCTTGTGCTCACCGGTTGCAGCAAGGGCGGCAGCGACAGCGGCGGCAACGAAAAGAAGGACAACGCGAACGCCAAGCGTCAGCAGGCGTCGATCAAGTTCGGCGACGCCGCGGACTCCACGGGTCCGGCCGCGGAGGTCCCGGGCGCCAAGCCCGGCGGCACGATGGAGGTGCTGCAGCGCGACAGCTACGCGCACCTCGACCCGGCGCAGATCTACGTCTCCGACGAGGGCTCGCTGGCCACGCTGCTGCACAGAGGCCTGACGGGCTACAAGGCGACCAGCAACGACGGCTCCCAGCACGAGGTCGTCGGTGACCTCGCCACCGACTCCGGTACCACCACGGACGGCGGCAAGACCTGGAAGTACACGCTGAAGGACGGCATCAAGTTCGCCGACGGCTCGGCGATCACGTCCAAGGACGTCCGGCACACCTTCGAGCGTATGTTCGCGCCGTTCATCAACCAGGGACCGGCGTACATCCAGCAGTGGCTGGCCGACACCCCGGGTGCGGACTACCGCAAGCTCCTCAAGGACGGCCCCTACAAGGGCAAGCACCTGCCGAACTCGATCCTCGAGACGCCGGACGACAAGACGATCGTCTTCCACTTCAAGACGGCCCACCCCGACTTCCCGTACGCGCTCGCCATGGCGGGTTACGCGGTGGTGTCCGAGAAGGGCGACACCAAGGAGCGCTACGACAAGGCGCCCGTGACGTCCGGTCCGTACAAGATCCAGTCGTTCAAGTCCGGCAAGTCGATGGTGCTGGTCAAGAACACCAACTGGGACGCGAAGACGGACCCGATCCGCCACCAGTACATCGACCAGTTCAACTTCACGTTCAACCAGCAGTTCGAGACGTCCACCAAGGCCCTGCTCGCGGACAGCGGCGCGGACCAGACCGGCGTCAGCTTCAACAACCAGGTGGACGCGGGCAACCTGTCCAACGTCCTCAAGGACCCGAAGATGAAGTCCCGCACGGTGTCCGGCTACCAGCCGTACGTCGGGCAGATGAACATCAACATGAAGCACCCGGCGATGCAGGACAAGAAGGTGCGCGAGGCCATCGCCTACGCCCTTCCCATCACGCCGTTCGTCCGCGCCTACGGCGGCACCGACGCGATGGAGGTCGCCGGCGGTCTGATCTCCCCGACCGTCTCCGGCTACGACGCCTCCTTCGACCCGTTCGGCAAGAAGAAGAAGCCGGCCGGTGACCCGGAGAAGGCCAAGTCCCTCCTCAAGGAGGCCGGCAAGCTCAACATGAAGCTGACCTTCGGCTACATCAACACCCCCGAGGGCCAGCAGTACTCCACCGCGATGGCGGCGGGCCTGAAGAAGGCCGGCTTCGACGTCCAGCGCCAGGAGATCCCGGCCGAGACCTACTACGACCAGGTCAGCAAGCTCGACAACAACTACGACATCTTCCACACCGCGTGGGGTGCCGACTGGCCGTCCGCCTCGACCGTGATCCCGCCGCTGTACGACGGTCGCGTGATCGCCGACGGTGCGCAGAACTACTCGCAGGTCAACGATCCGAAGGTCAACAGCGAGATTGACCGGATCAACACGATCACCGACCCGGTCAAGGCCGCGGCCGAGTGGGAGAAGCTCGACCAGTACATCGTGAAGGACGTCACCAACGTCGTCCCGACCGCGTACTACAAGCAGTCCCAGATCGCCGGTTCCAAGGTCGGCGGCCTCGTCTACGACGACGTGATCGGTGGCATCGACCCGCGTCGCCTGTTCATCAAGTAATCGTCCCCGGCCGGTACCCGGTGCGTGCGTCCGCCTCGCGCGGCGCCGCACCGGGTACGGTGCGGCCCGCTGACGTCAGAGAGCTGCCCCTGTCATGCTGCGCTTCCTCGTCCGCCGGTTTCTCGGCGCCGTCGTCATTCTCTTCCTGCTGAGCATCGTCACGTTCGTGTTGTTCTTCGGGGTGCCACGCGACCCGGCGCTGCTGATGTGCGGGAAGACCTGCAACCCGGACAGCATCGCGAACATCCACCATGTGCTCGGCCTCGACAAGTCCGTCCCCGAGCAGTACTGGATCTTCCTGCACAATCTCGTCCTGGGCAGCAACGACTTTGCCCAAGGCCCCTGCCCCGCCCCCTGCTTCGGGTACTCGTACCACACGAACGAGCAGGTCTGGGGCACCCTGATCGACCGCCTGCCCACCACCGTCTCGCTCACCATCGGCGGCTCCGTCTGCTTCCTGATCGTCGGCCTCGGCACCGGACTGCTCGCCGCGTGGCGGCGCGGCACAATGGTGGACAAGACGGCCACCGCCGGGGCGATGGTGCTCAGTTCGATGCAGATCTACTTCCTCGGCCCGCTGGCACTGGCGATCCTCGTCTACCAGACCCACTTGTTCGACAAACCGGCCTACAACGACTTCCTGGGGAACCCGGTCAGCTGGTTCACGGGCCTGATCATCCCCTGGGCGGTCCTCTCCACGATCTTCGCCGCGCAGTACACCCGTATGGCGCGCTCGTCGATGATCGAGCAGCTCCAGGAGGAGCACGTCCGCACCGCCCGCGCCAAGGGCATGTCCCGCCGGTACGTCTTCTTCCGCTACGCCTGGCGCGGCTCGCTGATCCCTATCGTCACCATCTTCGGTATCGACCTCGGATCACTGCTCGGCGGCGCGATCATCACCGAGTACACCTTCAGCCTGCCGGGGCTCGGCAACCTCGCGGTGCAGTCCGTCTTCTTCAGTGACCTGCCGCTGCTGCTCGGCGTGATGCTGTTCTCCGCGACCATGATCCTGCTGTTCAACATCATCGTCGACGCGTGCTACGCCTTCATCGACCCGCGCGTACGGCTGGCCTAGGAGCACCTGTGACCACTCTCACCAAGGAAGCCGGTACTCCTTCCCCGGCCGGTGCCGGACCCCTGCTCTCGGTGCGGGACCTGCACGTCAGCTTCAAGACCGAGGACGGCATCGTCAAGGCCGTGGACGGGCTCTCCTTCGACCTCCAGCGCGGCAGGACCCTGGGCATCGTGGGCGAGTCGGGGTCCGGCAAGTCGGTCACCAATCTGACCGTCCTCGGCCTGCACAACCCCATGTTCACCACCGTCGAGGGCGAAATCCTGCTCGAAGGGCAGGAGTTGACGACGGCCCGGGAGTCGGAACTGGAGAAGCTGCGCGGCAACAAGGTCGCCATGATCTTCCAGGACCCGCTGACCGCGCTGTCGCCGTACTACACGGTGGGCCGGCAGATCGCCGAGCCGTACATGAAGCACACCGGCGCCTCCAAGAAGGTCGCCTGGAACCGCGCGGTGGAGATGCTCGGCAAGGTGGGCATCCCCAACCCCAAGGAGCGGGCGAGTGATTACCCGCACCAGTTCTCCGGCGGTATGCGCCAGCGCGCGATGATCGCGATGGCGCTGGTGTGCGACCCGGACCTGCTGATCGCTGACGAGCCGACCACGGCCCTCGACGTGACGGTCCAGGCCCAGATCCTCGACCTCCTGAAGGACCTGCAGCGGGAGTTCGGGACTGGCATCGTCTTCATCACGCACGACCTCGGTGTCATCGCCGACATGGCCGACGACATCATGGTGATGTACGCGGGCGGGGCGGTGGAGCGAGGCACGGTCGACGAGGTGCTGCGCTCGCCCCAGCACCCGTACACCTGGGGCCTGTTGAACTCGATGCCGCGACTGGACGCCGACCTCGACGCTCCGCTGGAGCCTATCCCCGGCGCCCCGCCCTCGCTGCTCAACCCGCCCAGCGGCTGCCCCTTCCACCCGCGGTGCACCTTCCAGGACCGCGTCGAGTTCCGCGACCGCTGTGTCGACGTACGGCCGCTGCTGGGTCCTGACCGGGCCTCGGCGTGCCACCTCACGGCGGAGCAGAAGCGGACCATCTTCATCGAAGAGATCAAGCCCCGTCTGGGCTAGGAGGACACGTCATGAAAGAGGACCTCGTCCTCCCCAGCCCGCTCGAGACGTCCGAAGGAGCAGCGGGCGAACCGCTCCTCGAGGTCTCGGGGCTGACCAAGCACTTCCCGGTCAAGGGCGGTTTCCCGATCCGGCGGACCGTCGGCGCGGTGCAGGCCGTGGACGGCGTCGACCTGACCGTGGCGGTGGGTGAGAGCTTCGGCCTGGTGGGGGAGTCGGGCTGCGGTAAGTCGACGACCGGTCGGCTGATCACGCGTCTCCTTGAGCCGACGGCCGGGCGGATCTCGTACCGGGGCAAGGACATCAGCCGTGCCTCGCGCAAGGAACTGGCGCCCATCCGCTCCGAGATCCAGATGATCTTCCAGGACCCGTACTCGTCGCTGAACCCGCGGCAGACGGTCGGCAAGATCATCTCGAACCCGATGGAGATCAACGGCATCGAGCCGGCGGGCGGCCGCGAGACGCGGGTCCGCGAACTACTGGAGATCGTCGGCCTGAACCCCGAGCACTACAACCGCTTCCCGCACGAGTTCTCCGGCGGCCAGCGTCAACGTATCGGTGTGGCAAGGGCGTTGGCCCTGGAGCCGAAGCTGATCGTGGCGGACGAGCCGGTGTCGGCGCTGGACGTCTCGATCCAGGCGCAGGTGGTCAACCTGCTCCAGAAGGTGCAGAAGGAACTCGGCATCGCGTTCCTCTTCATCGCCCACGACCTCGCGGTGGTACGGCACTTCTCGCAGCGCGTCGCGGTGATGTACCTCGGCAAGATCATCGAGGTGGGCGACCGGGACTCCATCTACACTCGCCCCCGGCACCCCTACACCCACGCGCTTCTGTCCGCGGTGCCCGAGGTGAACCTCACGGACGACGACTCGGTAGGACGCGAGCGCATCCGCCTGGCCGGTGACGTGCCGTCACCGATCTCCCCGCCCTCCGGTTGCCGTTTTCGCACGCGCTGCTGGAAGGCGCAGGACAAGTGCGCCACGGAGGAGCCCCCGCTGGTCCGGATCTCCGGCAACCGCACGGGCCACCTGACGGCCTGTCACTTCCCGGAGGAGCCGACGATCGAGGCGAGGGACGAGGACATCGTCCTGGACCCGGCGCTGGCGGCGCTGGAGGAGGCGGCGGAGTCGGACGACTGACCCGGCAAGCAGCTGGACGTACAGCCGGCGCGCGAGGGGCAACTGCCCCGGGCGCGTCGGCTGTTCGCGTATCTCCGGGACTTGCCCTTCAGGAAGTGCTCTTGCCGGCCACGGTGATGATCTCCGGGCTGGAGTCCGTCAGCGGCCCCCGCGCCCAGTCTCCGTACTGCTCCAGGACCTCGAATCCGGCCTCGGCCAGGAAGCCGGACAGAGAATCGGGTTCGAGGAACCGAAGGGTGGCGCGGCTGACGCGGGGACGCTGCCAGACGGAGCTCTCGAAGGTCTCGGTGAAGGTGACACGGTCCCCGACGGGCCCGTCACCCAGTACCTCGTGCCACACGTGTACGGCGGTGCCGTCGGGGCCGGTCACTTCACGAACCCGGTCCGGCGTCCACGTCTCCCAGGCCCGCGCGGTCGGATTGCGCGTCTCGAACACGAACCGCCCGCCGTCCCGGAGCGCGTCCCGTACGGCACCCAGACAGGCCCTCAACTCATGGTCGTCGAGCAGCACTTGAAAGGCATGCCCGGTCATCACGACCAGCTCGAACTCCCCGCCCCAGAGCCGCGTACGCAGATCCCCGAGCACCCACTCACATCCGGGCACGGCCCGCCGCGCCTGCACGAGCATCGCCGCGGCCGGATCGAGCCCCATCAACCGCCCACGATGACCGTCCTCGTACGCCCGCCGCAGCAACCGTCCGGTCCCACAGCCGACATCGAGCACCGCCCCCGCGGCCATCACCAGATCGAGGTAGAAGTCGTCCCCCGGCCCCCACGGATTGAGTCTGTCGTACAACGCGGCGAGCGAGAGATCGGCGAACGAATGATCGACCACCGCGGCAGTCTGTCATACGGACGTGTACGTCATCACGGGTTCCACGGTTCCGGGGGCACGGAAGTGGGGGCTCGCCAGGCAACGAGAAGGGCCCGCACATCATGTGATGTGCGGGCCCTCGCTCCCCTGGAGCGGACGTTCGTGGGCTCGGGTCAAGGGGCCGGTGAGAGTCCGTTCCGCGAGGGGCGGCTGACGGAAAGGGGTGTGTCAGGCCGCCGCCTCGGGGTTCTTGGAGAGGCCGGCCGAGATCGTGCCCGCCGTCTCCGGGTAGTGGCACGCCGTCAGGTGGCCGGGCTTGTTGCCCTCGACCTGGACCAGCGGCGGGGCCTCGGTCGCGCACTTCTCCGTCGCCTTCCAGCAGCGCGTGCGGAAGCGGCAGCCGGTGGGCGGGTTGATGGGGGACGGCACGTCACCGACGAGGCGGATGCGCTCGCGCGCCGGTGCGTCCTCGTCGACCGTGGCCTCGGGCACCGCGGACAGCAGCGCCCGGGTGTAGGGGTGGCGCGGGTTGCCGTACAGGTCCTCGCGGTCGGCGATCTCGACGATCTTGCCGAGGTACATCACCGCGACGCGCTGCGAGAAGTGCCGCACGATCGCCAGGTCGTGGGCGATGAACACGAACGCGATGCCGAGTTCCTGCTGGACCTTCTGGAGCAGGTTGACCACCTGCGCCTGGATCGAGACGTCCAGGGCCGAGACCGGTTCGTCCGCCACGATCAGCTTCGGCTCCAGGGCCAGCGCACGGGCGACACCGATGCGCTGGCGCTGGCCGCCCGAGAACTCGTGCGGGAAGCGGTTGTAGTGCTCGGGATTGAGGCCGACGATCTCCAGCAGTTCGCGCACGCGCGCCTCGCGGCCGCCCGGCGGGTTGATGTCGTTGATCTCCATCGGACCCGAGATGATCTTGCCGACCGTCTGCCGCGGGTTCAGCGAGGCGTACGGGTCCTGGAAGATCATCTGGATCTCGGACCGCACCGGCGCCAGCGCCCTGCGGCCCGCGTGCGTGATGTCCTGGCCGCGGTAGAGGACCTTGCCGGCCGTCGGCTCAAGCAGGCGCGTGATCAGCCGGCCGGTCGTCGACTTGCCGCAGCCCGACTCACCGACCAGACCCAGGCTCTCGCCCTCGGCGACCTGGAAGTCCAGCCCGTCCACGGCCTGTACCGCCCCGACGGTCCGCCGGATCGGGAAACCGCCCTTGATCGGGAAGTGCTTGGTCAGCCCGGAGACGTCCAGGAGGGGGTTCGTGTTGCTCATGATCGTGAAGTCCCGTCTCGTGTCCGTCAGTGGTGCCGGGTACCGGCGAGGTCGGCGAAGAATTCCGCACGCTGCTCCAGCGTGAGATGGCAGGCCGAACCCCGGCCGTCCACCACGTCGAGCGCGGGCCGCTCACTGGAGCAGCGCCCGCCCGCGACCTTCTCGGCGAAGGCACAGCGCGGGTGGAAGCGGCAGCCGGTGGGCGGGTTGAGCAGCGAGGGCGGGGCGCCCGGGATCGGCGACAGCGGCACGTCGACCGGCCCTTCCAGGCTCGGCATCGAGCTCAGCAGGCCCACGGTGTACGGGTGCTGCGGCGCGCCGAGCACCTCGCGCTTCGTACCGCGCTCCACGCACCGGCCGCCGTACATCACCAGCACGTCGTCCGCGACGTCGGCGATGACACCGAGGTCGTGGGTGATGAAGATGATCGCCGTGCCGAACTCCTGCTGGAGATCCTTGAGCAGGTCCATGATCTGCGCCTGGACCGTCACGTCGAGGGCCGTGGTCGGCTCGTCCGCGATCAGCAGCTCCGGGTCACAGACCAGCGCCATCGCGATCATCGCGCGCTGGCGCATACCGCCGGAGAACTGGTGCGGGTAGTCGTCCACCCGGACGTCCGGCTGCGGGATCCCGACCCGCCGCAGCATCTCGATCGCCCGCGCCCGCGACTCCTTCTTGGAGGCACCGGTGTGCTTGCGGTACGTCTCGGCGATCTGCGTGCCGACGGTGTGGTACGGCGACAGCGAGGCCAGCGCGTCCTGGAAGATCATGGACATCTTGTTGCCGCGCAGCCGCGCCAGTTCCTTCTCGGAGGCGCTGAGCAGTTCCTTGCCGTCGAGCAGGATCTCGCCGTCGATCGTGGTCCGGGCGGGGTCGTGCAGCCCCAGGATCGTCAGGTTGGTCACGGACTTGCCGGAGCCGGACTCACCGACGATGCCGAGCGTCTGGCCCTTGGCCAGGTCGAAGCTGAGCCCGTCGACGGCCTTGACGATGCCGTCCTCGGTGGAGAAGTGGACCCTCAGATCCTTGACGGAGAGGAACGGCTGCTGATCGGTGCTCGTCACGGTGACGCTCCTGGGGGGTGATGCGAGAGGTAGGGGGTGGGGCGGAGGTCAGGCGAGCCGGATCCGCGGGTCGATGGAGGCGTAGACGGCGTCCACGATGATGTTGAAGAACACGATTGCGCCGGCGGACAGAAGGGTCACACCCAGCACCATGGGCAGGTCGCTCTTGTTCACGGCGTCCAGCGCGAGCCGGCCGACGCCCTGGAGGCTGAACACCGACTCGGTGATGATCGCGCCGCCGATGAGCGTGGCCAGGTCGATGCCGAAGATGGTGACGATCGGACCCATCGCACCGCGCCAGGCGAACCGGAAGAACACGGTGCGCGAGGACATGCCCTTGGCGCGGGCCGTGCGGACATAGTCCTCGTTGAGCGTCTCGACCATCTGGGAGCGCGTCATACGGGTGTAGTTGGCGGTCCAGATCAGAGCCAGCACCAGCCAGGGCAACAGCAGCCCCGAGGCCCACTTGACGGGGTTGTCGGTGATGGCCGTGTACGACGGGTTGTCGAGGATGCCGAGCTTGGACACGAGGAAGTACATCGCGATGTAGCCGACGAAGTAGATCTGCAGCGAGGAGGCGATCAGCGAGCCCGAGCTGGCCAGCTTGTCCTGCCACTTGCCCTGCTTGACCGCGGCGATCATGCCGGCGCCGATACCGAAGATCAGGAAGACGACGGCCGAGCCGAAAGCGAGCGAGAGGGTCAGCGGGAGCCGGTCCAGGATCGTACCGAGGACGGGCTCGCGGTTGGCGAACGAGTAGCCCAGGCAGGGCGCGCTGCAGTTGCCGAAGTCGCCGTAGCTGCGGCCGACGAAGATGCCCTTCAGCCAGTACCAGTACTGGACCGGGACCGGGTGGTCGATGCCCAGGTTGTGCCGGACCTGCTGGAGCATGTCGGGCGTGCAGTTCTTGCCGCACGACATCATGGCGGGGTCACGCGGGATGGCGTAGAAGAGCCAGAAGGTGACGGCGCTGATGATCAACAGGATGACCAGCGCGCCGAGGACTCGGCGGACAAGGAAGCGGAACATGGGCCGTGACTTTCCGGACGGGGCGCCGTCGCCGGGGCTAGGGGGGTGGACCTGAGGGGCGGCCAGGTCGTGACCGCCCCTCGGGGGGCTGGCGCGCTTACTTCTTGACGTACAGCTTGGTGAGCGCGATGCAGGTGTTGCCGGCGTCGTAGACGACGTTGCCGATCTTGGAGCCGTACATCCAGTTGCGGATCTTGTGGTAGTCCGGGACGACCGCCGCCACCTCCATGACCATGCGGTCGACGTTGCCCCAGGCCTTGTTGGCCTTGTCCGGGTCCGTGATCTTCGCGGCCGCGTCGATCGCCTTGTTCACGCTCGGGTCGTTCAGCTGGGCGTAGTTGCTGCGGCCGTCGCCGATGTTCTTGCCGCTCCAGCAGGGGTAGAAGACGGAGTAGCCATTCGGCCAGTCCGGGCTCCAGCCGGCCGCGAACAGGTCGTAGCCGTTGTCGATCTTGCCGATCTGGGTGTAGAAGGTCGACTTGTCCACCTGCTTGTTGACGACCTGGAAACCGGCCGCCTCCAGCGCGTTCTTGATGGCGACGGCGCTCTTCACCGCGGTGTCCGACGCCTGGTAGGCGATGACCAGCTTCTGGCCGACCTTGCCGGCCTCCTTCAGCAGGGCCTTCGCCTTGACGGGGTCGCCGCCCGGCTTCTTGTCCGTGCCGTACAGGTCGAACTTCTCGTAGCCGGGGGTGACCGGGCTGAGGATGGTGGTCGCGATCTCGGTGGCGGCCTTGCCACCGGCGATGGTCTGCAGCTGCAGGTGCGGCCAGGCGTAGTTGATGGCCTGGCGGACCTTCAGGTCCTTGACCCGGGTCATGTTGATCGGCCAGTAGTAGGTGACCGTGTCGACCTGGCTGAGGACACGCTGCTTCAGCGTGGCGTTGGTGAGGACCTGGGCGATGCGCTCCGGGGCGACCTCGTTGAAGATCGACACCGCGGACTGGTCGTTGCCCTGGTCAGCGATGTAGCGGTCGGTGGAGGCGACCAGCTCGAAGCCGAACTGGAAGACGTACTGGTCCGGGTAGGCGTTGCGGATCGAGTCCGTCTGCGGGTCCCAGTGCTCGTTGCGCACGTACGTCAGCGACTTGCCGATCTTACGGTCCCCGATCTTGTAGGGGCCGAGGGCGTACGGACGCTTGTCGTACTTCTCCTTGGTGTCCTTCTTCTTGTTCACGAGGCTGTAGCCCGGCATGGCCAGCGTGAAGTTGAAGTCGGTGCGGGCCTCGGTGAGGTGGAAGGTGATGGTCCTCCCGGAGACGTCGATCGAGCCGAGCTTCTTGCCGCTGTAGGGGCCCTTGTACTTGTCGCCGCCGACCAGCCACTGCTGGACGTAGCGCGGACCCTCGGTGACGAAGGACGCGAAGAGTCGCTCGAAGCTGTGGCGGACGTCGTCCAGGGAGAGGTCGGTGCCGTCCTCCCACTTGATGCCGTCCTTGATCGTGAACGACCAGGTCTTGCCGCCGTTCTTCATGGTGCCGGCGTCGGTGGCGACGTCGCCGACGAGCGTGCAGCCGCCGTTGTCGTCGACCTTGTAGCCGGTCAGGCCGCGCAGGATCGGCCGGGTGATGGCGCCCTCGGTGGCGACGTAGATCTGGGCCGGGTCCATGTGGTCCATGTCGAACTGGTCAAGGCCGTAGACGGTCCCGCCCTTGACCGCGCCCGCGACCTCCGGGGCCGGACCCGTCGAGTCGGCCTTGGTGCCGACCGGGATGTTCATGGTCTTGGCCTTGCTCACCGACGGGATGTTCTTGTCGGTGGCGCCCTTGTCGCCGCTGCCGCTGCCGCAGGCGCTCAGCACAGTCGTGGAGGCCGCGGCCACGCCGGTGGCGATCAGGAAGTTTCTACGAGAAAAAGACATGCTGAGCCTGCCTAGGGAGGTCAATTCGGGCGGTCGGAACCAGCCGGACGTCATCGAACCGGGCCGGGTGAAAAGGTGAGTGCTACCGCTTCGACTTCGGGTCGAGCGCGTCACGCACGGAGTCGCCGAGCAGGTTGAAGGCGACGACGAAGATCACCATTGAGATGCCCGGGAAGAGCATGAAGGTGATGTCCTGGGAGTAGAACTGGGCGCCTCGGGCGATCATGACGCCCCAGTCCGGGGTCGGGTCGATGATGCCGACACCGAGGAAGGACAGGCCCGCCTCGGTGGTCACGAGGGCCGGGAGCAGCAGCGTGGACTGGATGATGATCGGCGTCCACAGGTTCGGCAGCAGCTCCTTGAACACGATGCGCATCGGGGGCGCACCGGTGACCTTGGCCGCCTCGACGAACTCACGCTCGCGCAGGCCCAGCACCTGACCCCGCAGCAGACGCGCGATGGAAGCCCAGCCGAACGTGGACAGCACCACGATCAGGGCGGTGGCGCGCAGCCAGGTCGGGATGTTGTCGTCGGGCGCGACGAAGATGCCGTAGACGACCGGCATGAACGCGATGAAGAACAACGTGGACGGGAACGAGAGAAGGATGTCGATGACCCGGCCGACCAGGTAGTCGGTCTTGCCGCCCAGGTAGCCGGCCGTGACGCCGACCACGACGCCGGCGACCACGGTGAGGATCGTGGCGGCCACGGCGATGCCCAGCGAGGTCCGGATGCCGTACAGCAGGAACGTGAAGACGTCCCGGCCGAGCTGCGGTTCGATGCCGAACCAGAACTGCGAACTCATGCCGCCGTTCGGACCCGCGGGGTACGAGAAGGCGTCGAGCAGGCTCGGGTCCTGGCTCGCGTAGGTGGTGTACGGGTCTTTGCCGTAAAGCTTGGATATCAGCGGCGCCGCTATCGCGATCACGAAGAAGAAGATCACGATGTACGCGGATATAACGCCCGTACGGTCACGCTTGAACCGCTTCCAGGCCAAGCGTCCCGGAGAGCGGCTCTCGCTGCCCTTCGAGTTGCCCACAGTGATCGACTTCTCGACGATCTCGTCGGTCACCTCAAGCGGGGCAGACGCAGATGGAGTTGGGGGGGTCATGGTGCTCCTGGCCCAAGGGAGGGTCTGATGACTCCGCAGGGCACGCTCCCCTACGGGCTATGCCGGACTTTTTCAACGCAATTCATTCACGGTCAACAAAATCTCGGGCACGTTGGGTTTCTCTTTACCTTCTTTGCCTGCCCATGACCATTCCGTAGCTACGCGGGTAGATTCCTGTGATCGATCCGTGTCTTAATTCGGGCTAATTTGACCAATCGGGCAACGAGTTCGATATGCGGACGGTAGCGTGTCGAAATCCGTACACCTGAGGGTCGCAATCCAACGGTTCGGCATCGGAACGCGAAGATCCATTGCCCACTGATTCAAGATCGTCCAGCCCGTCCCGGAGAGCTGCGTGCATCCGGATGATCCGGCCGCTCAAAGCTCCTCGGATGGGTGGTGCGTGCATGCGGTATGAGCCGATCGGACCGATATTGACCGGTAATGGGTCAGTATTCGTGATCGGTACGCACGGAGGAGGCACGCCATGCGGGGAGCCAGACACACCCGATGGGCCGCGGGTGCGGTGGCGGTGGTGCTGGCCGCGACGGCCTGCGGTGGCGGGGGCGGGAGCAGCGGCGGCGGTGGCGGCGCGGTGCTCAGCTCCTCCTGGGGCGACCCGCAGAACCCGCTGGAGCCGTCGAACACCAACGAGGTGCAGGGCGGCAAGGTCCTCGACATGATCTTCCGGGGGCTGAAGCACTACAACCCGAAGACCGGCGCGGCCGAGAACATGCTCGCCGAGAACATCGAGACCTCGGACTCGCAGAACTTCACCGTCACGATCAAGGACGGCTGGACCTTCAGCAACGGCGAGAAGGTGACGGCCAAGTCGTTCGTCGACGCCTGGAACTACGGCGCGAGCCTGAAGAACAACCAGAAGAACGCGTACTTCTTCGGCTACATCGACGGCTACGACAAGGTCCACCCGGAGGGCGGCTCACAGACCGCCGAGAAGCTCGACGGGCTCAAGGTTGTCGACGACAAGACCTTCACCGTCAAGCTCAACCAGAAGTTCTCCAGCTTCCCCGACACCCTCGGCTACGCGGCCTTCGACCCGCTGCCGCAGTCCTTCTTCACCGATCACGCCGGCTGGCTGAGCAAACCGGTGGGAAACGGGCCGTACGCCATCGAGTCGTACACCAAGGGCTCGCAGATGGAGCTGAAGAAGTGGGACGGCTACCCCGGCGACGACAAGGCGCAGAACGTTGGCGTGACGCTCAAGGTCTACACCGACAGCAACACCGCCTACACCGACCTGCTGGCCGGCAACCTCGACCTCGTCGACGACATCCCCGCGGCCCAGCTCAGGAACGTCAAGAACGACCTCGGCGACCGGTACATCAACACCCCGGCCGGCATCATCCAGACGCTCGCGTTCCCGTACTACGACCCGGCCTGGAACAAGAGCGGCTCGGAGAAGGTCCGCAAGGGCCTGTCCATGGCCATCAACCGGGCGCAGATCACGGACACCATCTTCCAGAAGACCCGCACCCCGGCCACCGACTGGACCTCACCGGTCCTCGGCACGGAGGGCGGCTTCAAGGAGGGGCTGTGCGGGGACGGCTGCGAGTACAACCCGGCCGAGGCGAAGAAGCTGGTCCAGGAGGGCGGCGGGATCCCGGGCGGCCAGGTCAAGGTCACATACAACGCCGACACGGGTTCGCACAAGGAGTGGATCGACGCCGTGTGCAACTCCATCAACAACGCGCTCGGCAACGAGAAGGCCTGCGTCGGCAACCCCGTCGGCACCTTCGCCGACTTTCGCAACCAGATCGGGCAGCACAAGATGAGCGGGCCGTTCCGGGCCGGCTGGCAGATGGACTACCCGCTGATCCAGAACTTCCTCCAGCCGCTCTACTACACCAACGCCTCCTCCAACGACGGCAAGTGGTCCAACCAGGACTTCGACAAACTCGTCGATCAGGCGAACGCCGAGACCGACACGGCCACGGCGGTGCAGACCTTCCAGGAGGCCGAGAAGGTCGTCCGGGACAACATGGCCGCCATCCCGCTCTGGTACCAGAACGGCAGCGCCGGCTACTCGCAGCGCCTGTCCAATGTGGCGCTGAACCCGTTCAGCGTCCCCGTCTACAACGAGATCAAGGTCAGCTGAGCCGCCATGGGACGCTATGTCGTCCGGCGGCTGCTCCAGATGATCCCGGTGTTCATCGGGGCCACGCTGCTGATCTTCCTGATGGTGAACGTGATGGGCGACCCCATCGCGGGACTGTGCGGCGAGCGGCAGTGCGACCCGGCGACGGCCGCCCAGCTGAAGAAGGAGTTCGGGCTCGACAAGCCCCTGTGGCAGCAATACCTGACCTACATGGGGCACCTCTTCACCGGTGACTTCGGTACGGCGTTCAACGGCCAGCCGGTCACCGAGCTGATGGCGACGGCGTTCCCCGTCACCATCCGGCTGACGATCGTGGCGATCCTCCTCGAGATCGTCGTCGGCATCACGCTCGGCGTGCTCACCGGGCTGCGCCGCGGCCGGCCCGTCGACACGACGGTCCTGGTGCTCACCCTGGTCGTCATCTCGGTGCCCGTCTTCGTCACCGGCCTGGTGCTCCAACTGCTGCTCGGCATCAAGTGGCAGTGGATCCAGCCGTCCGTCTCCTCGGACGCCACGTTCGGCGAACTGATCGTGCCGGGCCTGGTCCTCGCGTCCGTGTCCCTCGCCTATGTGACCCGGCTGACCCGCACCTCCATCGCGGAGAACAAGCGGTCCGACTACGTCCGTACGGCGATCGCCAAGGGCCTGCCCCGGCGCCGGGTCGTCACCCGGCATCTGCTGCGCAACTCCCTCATCCCCGTCGTCACGTTCATCGGCACCGACATCGGCGCGCTGATGGGAGGGGCCATCGTCACCGAGCGCATCTTCAACATCCACGGCGTCGGCTACCAGCTCTACCAGGGCATCCTCCGGCAGAACACCCAGACCGTCGTCGGCTTCGTGACCGTCCTCGTCCTCGTCTTCCTGGTGGCCAACCTGCTCGTCGACCTCCTCTACGCCGTACTCGACCCGAGGATCCGCTATGCCTGATCAGCCGCACGAGCCGGACGGTGTGATCGCGGGCACCGGAATGGGCGGCGGGATGGACCTCGCGACCAGCGAGGCCGAGACCCTGGAGCGGACTCCGGGCGGACCGCTCGGCACGGGCCCGGCCGGCAAGCCCCGCTCCCTGTGGTCCGACGCCTGGCGCGACCTGCGCCGCAACCCGGTCTTCATCGTCTCCGCGCTCGTGATCCTCTTCCTCGTCGTCATCTCCCTGTGGCCCTCGCTGATCGCCTCCGGCAGCCCCCTGACCTGCAACCTCGCCAAGTCCCAGCAGGGTTCGCAGCAGGGTGCCCCCTTCGGGTACGACGGACAGGGCTGCAACGTGTACACGCGCACCGTGTACGGCGCACGTACGTCCGTCACGGTCGGCGTCTGCGCCACGCTCGGGGTGGCGATCCTCGGCTCGGTGCTCGGCGGGCTCGCCGGGTACTACGGCGGGGTGTGGGACTCGGTCCTGTCCCGCATCACCGACGTCTTTTTTGCGATTCCCGTGGTCCTCGGCGGTCTTGTCCTGCTGTCCGTGGTGACCAGCAACACGGTCTGGCCCGTCATCGGGTTCATGGTGCTCCTTGGCTGGCCGCAGATCTCCCGCATCGCCCGCGGCTCGGTCATCACGTCCAAGCAGAACGACTACGTCCAGGCCGCCCGCGCCCTGGGCGCCTCCCACTCCCGCATCCTGCTGCGGCACATCGCGCCCAACGCCGTCGCGCCGGTGATCGTCGTGGCGACCATCGCGCTCGGCACCTACATCTCGCTGGAGGCGACCCTGTCGTACCTCGGTGTCGGCCTGAAACCGCCCAGCGTTTCCTGGGGAATCGACATCTCCGCCGCCTCCCCCTATATCCGCAATGCCCCGCACGCCCTGCTGTGGCCCTCGGGAGCGCTGGCGATCACGGTCCTGGCCTTCATCATGCTCGGCGACGCGGTGCGCGACGCCCTCGACCCGAAGCTGAGGTGACGCGCCGCCATGCTGCTCGAAGTGCGGGATCTGCACGTGGAGTTCAGGACCCGGGACGGGATCGCCCGCGCCGTCAACGGTGTCTCGTACGGCGTGGACGCGGGGGAGACCCTGGCCGTGCTCGGTGAGTCGGGGTCCGGCAAGTCGGTGACCGCGCAGGCCGTGATGGGGATCCTCGACATGCCACCCGGGAAGATCACAGGCGGGGAAATCCTCTTCCAGGGCACGGACTTGCTGAAGCTGAAGGAGGAGGAGCGGCGCAAGGTCCGCGGCGCCGGGATGGCGATGATCTTCCAGGACGCGCTGTCCGCCCTCAACCCCGTGCTCTCCGTGGGCGACCAGCTCGGCGAGATGTTCGTCGTGCACCGCGGGATGTCGAAGAAGGACGCGCGGGCCAAGGCCGTCGAGCTGATGGAGCGGGTGCGCATTCCGGCCGCCGCCGAGCGGGTGCGCGACTATCCCCACCAGTTCTCCGGCGGCATGCGCCAGCGCATCATGATCGCCATGGCGCTGGCCCTCGAACCGGCGCTCGTCATCGCCGACGAACCCACCACCGCCCTCGACGTCACCGTCCAGGCCCAGGTGATGGACCTGCTCGCGGATTTGCAGCGCGAGTACCGCATGGGACTGATCCTGATCACCCACGACCTCGGGGTGGTCGCGGACGTGGCCGACCGTATCGCCGTCATGTACGCGGGCCGGATCGTCGAGTCGGCCCCTGTCCACGACATCTACAAGGCGCCCGCCCATCCGTACACCAGGGGTCTGCTGGACTCCATCCCGCGCCTGGACCAGAAGGGCCAGGAGCTCTACGCCATCAAGGGCCTGCCGCCGAACCTCATGAACATCCCGCCCGGCTGCGCCTTCAACCCCCGCTGCCCGATGGCCCGTGACGTGTGCCGTACGGACGAGCCGCCGCTGTACGAGGTCTCCGAGGACCGCGCCAGCGCCTGCCACTTCTGGAGGGAGTGCCTGCATGACGTCGACCACTGAGCCGATCCTGGAGGTCAGCGGACTCGTCAAGCACTACCCCCTCACCCGGGGCATCCTGTTCAAGAAGCACATCGGGGAGGTGAAGGCGGTCGACGGCGTCGACTTCACGCTCGGCCGCGGCGAAACCCTCGGCCTCGTGGGCGAGTCGGGCTGCGGCAAGTCGACGGTCGCCAAGATGCTGTGCAACCTGGAGAAACCGACGGCCGGTTCGATCAGGTTCAAGGGCGAGGACATCACGAGACTGTCGGGCAAGGCCCTCAAGGCGGTCCGCCGCAACATCCAGATGGTCTTCCAGGACCCGTACACCTCCCTCAACCCCCGGATGACCGTGGGCGACATCATCGGGGAGCCCTACGAGATCCACCCCGAGGCGGCCCCCAAGGGCGACCGGCGCCGCCGGGTCCAGGAGCTCCTCGACGTGGTCGGCCTCAACCCCGAGTACATCAACCGCTATCCGCACCAGTTCTCCGGTGGCCAGCGCCAACGCATCGGCATCGCAAGGGGGTTGGCGCTGCGCCCCGAGGTGATCGTCGCCGATGAACCGGTGTCCGCGCTGGACGTGTCGGTCCAGGCGCAGGTGATCAACCTGCTCGACCGGCTCCAGGCCGAGTTCGAGCTGTCGTACGTCTTCATCGCGCACGACCTGTCGATCGTGCGGCACATCTCGGACCGGGTCGCGGTGATGTACCTGGGGCGGATCGTGGAGATCGGCCGGGACGCGGAGATCTACGAGCACCCCACGCACCCCTACACCCAGGCCCTGCTGTCCGCGGTCCCCGTCCCCGACCCGGACGCCCGGGAGCACCGCGAGCGGATCATCCTCACCGGTGACGTCCCCTCCCCGACGAACGTGCCCTCGGGATGCCGGTTCCGCACCCGCTGCTGGAAGGCCCAGGAGCGCTGCGCCCTGGAGGTGCCGGCGCTCGCGGTGCCCGCCGAGTTCCGGCTCAGGGGCGGCCCGGCGGCGCACGACTCGGCGTGCCTCTTTGCGGAAGAGAAGCAGGTGGTGCCGACGGAGGAGCCCGGGAACGGCAACGGGCCGGGGTGACATGGCGCACCCCGGCCCGTTTACGGCACCCGCACGGCCGTACGCTGTTCAGCCTCGCGCGTCCGTATATCGGCACCGCTTCCGTGGAGTTGCCTGCGTGTTAACGCAGTTCATGGCTGTTTGTCATGTTACGCCAGGGAGCGCTTGAGGAAGTCCACCTGGAGCAGCAGCAGGTTCTCCGCGACCTGCTCCTGCGGGGTCATGTGCGTCACGCCCGACAGCGGGAGCACCTCGTGCGGGCGGCCCGCCGCGAGCAGCGCCGAGGACAGCCGCAGGGTGTGCGCGACCACCACGTTGTCGTCGGCCAGGCCGTGCACGATCATCAGCGGGCGGTGCGGCTCGGCCGGGGCGGAAAGACCCTCGTCGGTGACAAGCGAGCTCTGCGCGTACGCCTCGGGGTCCTGGGCCGGGTCGCCGAGATACCGCTCCGTGTAGTGGGTGTCGTACAGGCGCCAGTCGGTGACCGGCGCGCCCGCGATGCCCGCGTGGAAGACGTCCGGGCGGCGCAGCACTGCCAGGCCCGCGAGCCAGCCGCCGTACGACCAGCCGCGGATGCCCACCCGGGACAGGTCGAGCGGGAAGCGCTTCGCGAGGTCCTGGAGCGCCTCGACCTGGTCGTCCAGGGAGACCGTGAAGTCGCCGTGGACCGCCTTCTCCCAGGCCGGGGAGCGGCCCGGGGTGCCACGGCCGTCGGCGACGACCACCGCGAAGCTCTGGTCGGCGAACCACTGCGAGGTCAGATGCGCGTTGTGCGCGGCGACCACCCGCGGCCCGTGCGGACCCCCGTAGGGGTCCAGCAAAACCGGCAGGGGAGTGTCGCCGTGGTAGTCCTGTGGCATAAGCACGGCGCACGGAATTCGGCGTGCGCCCCCCTCGGTGAGGGTCACCCGAGGAGACAAACCGGGATCTTCGGCGTACGACGTGACAGTCGTCGTCGGCTTCCCGTCACGCAGTACCTGGACCCGGGAACCCGGCCGGTCGAGCGTTGCGGAGACCAGCACGGTCACCCCGCCTGCGCGCACCGCCGAGTGCACGCCCGGCTCCTGCGACACGCGCTCCACGCCGAGCTCGTTCACCCGGTAGACGTGCACCTCGCCGGTTTCGGCCGCCTCCGCCTCCTCGCCGGCGGACGCCGAGACCAGCACGTCGTCGGCGCCGACGTCGAGCACCGAACGGATGTGCAACTGGGCTCCTGTCAGCGGGCGTTCACCCACCGTTAGCACCCGCGCGCCCCCCTCGTCGGCGATCCGCACCAGCTGTCCCGAGGGGCTCCAGCAGGGCACCCCAGGGAAAAGTTCAAGCCATGTTGGATCTTCGTCGGCGTGCACCATCCGGGTCGTCCCCGTGTCCAGGTCCACGGCCAGGAACAGCTGGCTGCGCTGGTTGCGCGCCTGCACCAGAAGCAGCGGCGCACCCGCCTCTGACCAGTGCACTCGCGCCAGATACGGATAGCGAGCCCGGTCCCAGACGACCTCCGTGCGCGCCCCGTTCAGGCCGATCACGAACAGCCGCACCTCCGCGTTCGCCGTGCCCGCCGCCGGATACCCGACGTGGTGTGGCTCACGCTCCGGATGGGCGGGGTCGGCGATCCACCACCGCTGCACCGGCGTGTCGTCCGCGCGCGCCACCAGCAGTCGGTCCGACTCGGGCGCCCACCAGAATCCCCGCTCACGCCCCATTTCCTCGGCCGCGATGAACTCGGCCAGCCCGTAGGTGACATCGGCCCTCTCCGGCTCGGCCAGCGCCCGGTCGCCCTCGCCCTCGGCGCCCACCACCCGCAGGGCGCCCTCCGCGACGTACGCGACATGCCGTCCGTCGGGGGACGGGCGGGGGTCGATCACCGGCCCGGGGACGGTGAGTTCACGTGCCGTACCGGCCCGCAGCTCCGCCGTGAAAAGGCGCCCTGACAAGGCGAAAGACGCCAGTTCCAGGGCCGTGTCGGTGGCATAGCCGACGATGCCGGCGCCACCCTCGCGGCTGCGCTCGCGACGCGCCCGCTCCTCGGGCGAGAGGTGTTCCGTGGCCCCGCCCAGCAGGGCGCGCGGGTCGGCCGCCACGCGCTCCCCGCCGTCCGCCACATCGAGAATCCAGAGTGAGTTGGCCCGGTCCGTACCGGAGTCCGAGCGCAGGAACGCGACACGGGAACCGTCGGGAGCCACGGTGAACGCGCGCGGCGCGCCGAGCGTGAACCGCTGGGTGCGTGCGTGCCGTCGGGGGAAGGAGTCAGGCTCGGTCGTCATGCCCTGACCATATTGGCCATGCGCCCCCTTGTGCGGCTGTGCGCCGCGCGATGCGCGAGCACGGATAGTTATGATCACTACCGCTGCGTGGGTATCAACCCGCAGGCATCCGCATGGATTTGCTGTACCGATCTACAACCCCCATAGTCCGAACCCCCCGAATCCCCGGGACACTTGGAGGTGAGCCGCCGTGGCACTCTCGATTTCGGCGGTGGTGCTGCTGGCGATCATCGTCTTCCTACTGATCAAGAAGTCAGGGCTGAAGGGCGGCCATGCGGTCGTCTGCATGCTCCTCGGCTTCTATCTCGCCTCCTCGACGGTTGCCCCCACCATCAGCGACCTCACGACGAACCTCGCCAGCATGATCGGTAGCATCAAGTTCTGACCGCCCTCCCACCCCGCGTTGCTCGGCACCGTCCGTGCCGCCTCGTAGGGTGGGGTCCATGACGGAACTGCCCGACCGGCGTCTGCTCCTGGTGCACGCGCACCCGGACGACGAGTCGATCAACAACGGCGCGACCATGGCCAGGTACGCGGCCGAGGGCGCGCGGGTCACCCTGGTCACCTGCACCCTGGGCGAGCGGGGCGAGGTCATCCCGCCCGAGTTGCGGCATCTGACCGGCGCGCCCCTCGGCGCCCACCGCCGACGCGAGCTCACGGCCGCGATGCGTGAACTCGGCGTCGACGACTTCCGCCTGCTCGGCGGCGCCGGGCGGTACGGCGACTCCGGGATGATGGGCCTCGCCGACAACGACGACCCGCACTGCTTCTGGCAGGCCGACGTCGACGAGGCCGCCGCACTCCTCACCGAGGTGATCCTGGAGGTCCGCCCCCAGGTCCTGGTCACCTACGACGCCGACGGCGGATACGGCCACCCCGACCACATCCAGGCCCACCGCGTCGCCATGCGCGCCGTCGAGCTGGCTGCCGACGCCGGTCACCGCATCGCCAAGGTCTACTGGAACCGCGTCCCGCGCCCCGTCGCCGAGGCCGCCTTCGCCCGCCTCGCGGACGCGCTGCCCGACCTCCCCTTCGCCAAGAGCGGCGCCGTCGACGACGTGCCGGGCGTGGTGGACGCCGACCGGATCACCACCGTGATCGACGGCACCGCCCACGCCGCCGCCAAGGCCGCCGCGATGGCGGCCCACGCCACGCAGGTCGAGGTCGCCGGAGAGTACTTCGCGCTGTCCAACGAGCTGGCGCAGCCGATCTTCACCACCGAGTACTACGAGCTGGTGAACGGGGAGGCGACCGGCGAGACCGATCTGTTCGCCGGGACCGGCGCCACCCACGAGGAGACGCCATGAGTACGGCGGGACGCGGCCCGATGCTCGCCCAGCCGCTGCAGCGCCCCTCCGCCGGGCGGATCGCCGCGCACCTCGGACTGTTCGTGCTCGGTGCCGTCGTCGGAATCGCCGGTTCGCTGGTGCAAGCGGGCTGGTTGCCCGGCGGACTGCTGCTCGCCCTGGCCGGCTCGGCCGGGCTCTTCCTCGGCGGGGCACGTGCCACCGGCGGCCGCGGCGGGGCGGTCGCGCCCGCGGCCGGCTGGATGCTCGCCGTCATCCTGCTCACCGCCAGCCGTCCGGAAGGTGACTTCCTCTTCGGCGCGGGAGGTGGCTCCTATCTCTTCCTCCTGGGCGGCATGGCCGTGGCTGTGATCTGCGCCACCATCGGACTGGGGAGGCGACCGGGCGGCAACGGCGCCCGACTTGCCAAGTGACGTACCACTTCGCCGTGAGGCGCGCGTGCAAGTGCCGTGTGGGTTTCCCCGGCGGTCATGGGATACAGGCCGGAAGTGGCCAGTATGGTGGTGCGCGCCGCCGAGCAGCCCGAGCAACGTCGAGACGGGCGGCGGAGCCAACCGGGAGAACCTGCCTTGAGTCGTGAAACTGACACTCCGTCCTCCGGGCCCAACGGGCGCGGCGGAGCCGCATACCCCTCGGGCACGCCGCCGTACGGGACCCCCATGGTTTCCGGCGACGGCACGGACGCGGGCCGCGCGGCCGCGCAGCCGGAGGAACGCAAGACCGAGACCACGCTGACGACCCGGATCCGGATCAACATCCCCGGATCGCGGCCCATCCCGCCGGTCGTCGTGCGGACGCCCGTCGCGGACGCCGAGGGCTCCGCCGACGACACGGCCGCGGCCCCGCAGCCGTCCTCGGCTCCGGCCGCCGCGGAGGCTCCCGCCGAGCCCGCCGCGCCGGCCGCCGAGGACAAGACCAGCGACTGGTTCGCGCCGCGCAAGTCCGGCCCGGCCAAGGGCGGTCAGGGCGGCACGGGCACGAACGGCGCCGGGACGTCCGCCGGTTCGGCGGCCGGAGCCGCCGCCGCGGGCGCCGCTCCGGGCGCCTCCGGCGGTGCGCGGCCCGGTGGCGCGAGCGCCCCCGGCGGTGCCCGTCCGGGCGCCGGCCGGCCCGGCGGGGTCGTCGGCTCCATGAGCGCGCCGGGCGGTCCCCGCCCCGGCGGTACGAACGGCGCCGGGTTGCCCGGTGCCACCGGCGGACCCGTCGCCCCCGGCCATGGCGGCGGCACCGGCTCCTTCGACGTCACCGAGGCCCTCGCCGCGGGCCCGCTGGGCGGTGGCTCGCGGCCCGGCACGGGCGGCCCCGGCGAACCGCGCCGAGACGACCTGCCGTACTTCTCGGAGAACGGCGGCGGCCCGGGCGGCCCCGGCGGCACGAACGGCCAGGGCGGCCCGGGTGCCCCCGGCGGCCCCGGCGGCTTCAGCGGCACGAACGGTCCGGCCGGCCCGACCAGCGGCCCGGTCACCGGCGACGGCCCGATGGTGCCGCCCGGCGGCGGCGCGGGCGGCCCCGGCAGGCATGCCGGCCCCGGCGCCAACCTCGGCCCCGGCGGCGGCCTGAGCGACGACACCGCGATCCTCACCCCGCAGAAGCCGGCCCCGGAGGGCACGCCCGGCTACGGCAATCCGGCGGACAACATCTCCGGGCACACCGTCACCAGCGGCATCCCGGTCGTCCCGTCCGGCGCCGCCTCGCCGTTCGGCCCGGGCACGCACCCCGACGGCCCCGTGCCGCACACGCCCCCGAAGCTGCCCGAGCCGGTCGCGCAGAACGTGCCCGCGGCCGCCAAGCCCAAGAAGAAGGGCCGCAGCAAGCTCGTCCTGCTCGGTGTCGGCGCGGTCGTCGTGGTCGGCGGTGCCTACGGCGCCGGGCTGCTGATGAACCACACCGACGTGCCCAAGGGCACCACCGTGCTCGGCGTCGACATCGGCGGCGGCACCCGCGACGACGCGGTCAAGAAGCTCGACGACACGTTCGGCGGGAGCGTCAACAAGCCGCTGAAACTGTCCGTGGACGGGAAGACGATCGAGCTCGAACCGGACAAGGCCGGGCTCCAGTTCGACTTCCAGGCCACGGTCGGCGAGGCCGCCAGGAGCGACTACAACCCGGTCACCGTGATCGGCTCGCTCTTCGGTCAGCAGCGCGAGATCGAACCCGTCATGCCGGTCGACGAGGAGAAGCTCCAGGCGGCCCTGCAGGCCTCGGGCGGCGGCTCCGGCTCGGTGACCGAGGGCACGATCAAGTTCGAGTCCGGCAAGGCTGTCGCCGTCTACGGCAAGGCCGGCAAGGGCATCGCGGCCGCCCAGGCGACCCCGGCGGTCGCGCAGGCGTACCGCACGCTGGTGGAGACCGGCACGGCGTCCCCGGTGACCGTGCCCACGACGACCCAACAGCCGGCGGTCTCCAACGCCGAGGTCGACCGCGAGATGAAGGCCTTCGCCGAGCCGGCGATGTCCGACAACGTGACCGTGCAGACCGATGCCGTGCACTCGATCCGGTTCAGCCCGCAGAACTCGCTGTGGAAGTTCCTCAAGGTGACGGCCGTCGACGGCAAGCTGGTCGACAAGCCCGACCTGAACGCCCTGAAGGCGCTGTACGGCCAGACCTTCGACGGCGTGAAGATCACCCGTGCCAACGGCTCGAAGACGGCCGTCACGCCGCAGGACGTGTACGTCGCCCTGCGCACGGCACTGACGAGCAAGACCAACCGGGTCGGGGTCATCCAGACGAACCCGAACTGACACGGCCCGCGAAGGGGCGCTCGGTGACGGCCGGGCGCCCCTTTCGCATGCCACGGCCTCCGTATGACATCTGTCATGCCGCAGTCAGGACCGCCGACACTGCCGAGCCCGGGGCCACCGCCGCCAGCATGGACGTCATGACAACGACAGCTTCGGTGGTCGGATTCGACCAGGTGAGCAAGGTGTACGGGAGCGTGCGGGCCGTGGACGGGCTCTCGCTCCGGCTGCACCCGGGGGAGACCGTGGCGCTCCTCGGGCCGAACGGGGCCGGCAAGTCCACCACCCTCGACCTGCTCCTCGGCCTCAAGTACCCCGACAGCGGCACGGTGAGCGTCTTCGGCACCAGCCCGCGCGAGGCGATCGTCGCCGGGCGGGTCGGCGCGATGCTGCAGAGCGGCGGGCTGATGGACGAGGTCACCGTCGCCGAACTGGTCGGGCTCGCCTGCGCGCTGCACCCGAAGCCGTACAAGTCGGGCGATGTCCTCGCCCGCGCCGGCATCGCGCAGATCGCCGACCGCAAGGTCAACAAGCTCTCCGGCGGCCAGTCCCAGCGCGTCCGCTTCGCCCTCGCCACCGCCGGCGACAGCGATCTGATCGTCCTGGACGAACCGACCACCGGTATGGACGTCTCCGCCCGCCAGGCCTTCTGGGCCACCATGCGCGAACAGGCCGACCAGGGCCGTACGGTCCTGTTCGCCACGCACTATCTGGAGGAGGCGGACGCGATCGCCGACCGCGTGTTCGTGCTGCACCGGGGGCGGCTGCTGGCCGACGGCACGGCGGCCGAGATCAAGGCGAAGGCGGGGGCGCGGCGGGTGTCGTTCGACCTGCAGGACGTCATCGACGAGGAGCCCCTGCGGACCCTCCCGTTCCTCACCTCCATCGACGTCAGCGGCCAGACCGTCCGCATCCAGTCCACCGATGCCGACGCCACCGTGCACGCCCTGTACGGCCTCGGTGTCTACCCCCGCAATCTCGAAGTCGCCGGGCTCGGGCTCGAGCAGGCCTTCGTCGCCATCACGGAGGCCGAGGAGGCCCGGCAGTCATGAACAGTCTCATCAAGCTCGAACTCGTCCGAGCCCTGCGCAACCGCAAGTTCCTGTTCTTCTCGGTGATGTACCCGTCGGTGCTGTTCCTGATCATCGCGGGCAACGCGGGCCGCACGGCCAGGGTCGACGGCACCGGCCTGACCGTGGCGACGTACATGATGGTCTCCATGGCCTCCTTCGGCGCCCTCACCGCCGTCCTGATGGGCAACAGCGAGCGCATCGCCAAGGAGCGCGAGAGCGGCTGGGTACGGCAGCTCCGGCTGACCACCCTGCCGGGGCACGGCTATGTCCTCGCGAAGACCGCGAGCGCGGCCGTGGTGAGCCTGCCGTCCATCGTCATCGTCTTCGTCGTCGCCGCGATCGTGAAGGACGTACGGCTCGACGCCTGGCAGTGGCTCGCCCTCACCGGCGCCATCTGGGCCGGCAGCCTGGTCTTCGCCGCCCTCGGGGTCGCCCTCGGCTATCTGGCCAGCGGGGACGCGGTCCGCCCGATCACGATGATCACCTACTTCGGGCTGTCGATCCTGGGCGGCCTGTGGATGCCGAGCACGACCTTCCCGCAGTGGCTGCAGGACATCGCGAAGTGGCTGCCCACGCACGCGTACGCTGCCCTGGGGCGGGCCATCGAGCAGAGCCGGGCCCCCGAGGCCCAGGACATCGCCATCCTCGCCGTCTTCTTCGTCCTGTTCGCGGGCGGCGCGGCCTGGTTGTACCGGAAGGACACGCTGAAGGCGTGAGCATCATGACGGACCCCCTGACAGGGGAGGCGAGGCGCGGGCCGCTGGTCCCCATCGGACAGCCGCCGCGCAACCAGCGCGACATGGTGCTGCGCAAGCTGGTGTGGATCGGCGTCTGGCTCGTCTTCCTCAGCTCGCCGGTCCACGACCTCGTCGCCGGGGACCACAGCACCGGCGGCACCGTGGCCGGCTCGCTGGGCCTCACGGTGTTCGTCGGGGCCTATCTGGCGCTGGTCTTCCGCAACATGGGCGCCCCGTTCAGCCCGCGGTTCGTCATCGTCCTGATCCTCATCCTGAGCGCGCTGGCGAGCGTGCTGTGCCTCACGCTCGGCGCGGCGTGGCTCGGCCTGTTCTGCTACGTCTCCGTCGCCTGCGGGGCCACCCTCCCGCCGCGCGGGGCGTACTGGGCGGTCCCGGCGACGGGCGGGCTCATGCTCCTGGTCGGCTGGCGCGTGGGCCCGGGCATGGCCCGCGACCTGATCCTGATCCTCCTCCTCATCGGCTTCGCGATGACCGGTGTCGGCCAGCTCGTCCGCACGACCATCGAGTTGCGCAAGGCCCGTGCGACCGTCGCCCAGCTCGCCGCCAACGAGGAGCGCCTGCGCCTCGCCCGCGACCTGCACGATCTGCTCGGTCACTCGCTCTCCCTGATCACGCTGAAGAGCGAGCTGGCGGGCCGGATGCTGCCCGGCCACCCCGACAAGGCGGCCCAGCAGGTCGCCGACATCGAACAGGTCAGCCGCCAGGCCCTGGTCGACGTGCGCGAGGCGGTCTCCGGCTACCGGCGCCCGCGCCTGGCCGCCGAACTCGCCGGCGCGCAGGTCGCCCTGACCGCCGCCGGCGTCGTCGCCCACGTCCCCGCCGAACCGGACCTCGCCGGTCTTCCCGAGGACGCCGAGTCCGTGCTCGCCTGGGCGCTGCGGGAGGCCGTCACCAACGTCGTACGGCACAGCGGCGCCAGACGCTGCACGGTGGAGGTGCTGCGCCGCCAGACCCTGGACGGACCGGTCCTCGAACTCTCCGTCGAGGACGACGGATCCGGCGGCTCCGGCAAAGGGCC
The DNA here is from genome assembly GCF_042889305.1 of Streptomyces sp. NPDC002619. Lineage (NCBI taxonomy): Bacteria > Bacillati > Actinomycetota > Actinomycetes > Kitasatosporales > Streptomycetaceae > Streptomyces > Streptomyces sp. NPDC002619. Next base: position 716,964 of record NZ_JBIAQV010000001.1, read on the forward strand.
CGGCAACGGGCTCACCGGTCTGACCGAGCGCCTGGAGAAGGTCGGCGGCACCCTGGAGGCGGGCCGCGTCAGGCACGGCTTCCGGCTCGTCGCCCGCGTGCCCGCGGCCACGGCGGCGGACGTAGGATCCGGGGCATGAGCAGCACGATCAAGGTCCTCCTCGCCGAGGACCAGTCGATGGTCCGTGAGGCCCTGGCCGCCCTGCTCGGCCTGGAGGACGACATCGAGGTCGTCGCCCAGGTCGCGCGCGGCGACGAGGTACTGGCCGCCGCGCGGGAGCACGACGTGGACGTGGCGCTGCTCGACATCGAGATGCCGGGCTGCACGGGTATCGAGGCGGCGGCCGAACTCCACCGGGAGTTCCCGGCGTTGAAGCTCGTCGTCCTCACCACCTTCGGTCGCCCCGGCTATCTGCGCAGCGCCATGGAGGCGGGCGCCGACGCCTTCCTGGTCAAGGACGCGCCCGCCGCCCAACTCGCCGAAGCGGTACGCAAGGTCCTCGCCGGCGAGCGGGTCATCGACCCCACCCTTGCCGCGGCGGCCCTGGCCGAGGGCGCCAATCCCCTCACCGACCGCGAACGCGAGGTCCTCCGCGCGGCGGCCGACGGCTCGACCAACGCGGAACTGGCCAGGACCCTGCACCTGTCCCAGGGCACGGTCCGCAACTACCTCTCGACGGCCATCCAGAAACTGGCGGTCCGCAACAGGGCGGAGGCGGTCCGCACGGCACGCGAAAAGGGCTGGCTGTAGCCGCTCAGTTGAGCTTGGCGCGGGCCGCGTTCGCCTGCCGTCGCACGCGCTGCGCGGTAGGTTCGTCGACCACCGACACCAGTTCCGCGTAGGCGTCCAGTTCCGCGGCTCCCGTCAGGAACTCACCACGCTGCACGAGCAGTTGCGCCCGCTCGTAGCGCAGCCGGGCCGGATGCGAGGGCAGCAGCAGGGACAACTCCACGGCCCACAGGGCGACATCGGACCGTTCCGGCCGCGCGGCGGCCCACGCCCGGATGTTGTTCAGAATCCGCCGTACGACATCGACGGGAGCGGCGGGCACGAGCATCGACGCGTGCAGCGGAGCGCCCGTGGCCCCCGCGACCAGCAGCTCGGCATCCGTCCCTGTGAGCACCCGCCCCCCACGGAACGGATCGGCCAGCACCTGCTCCTGAGCCTCCCCGAACCCGACGACGAAGTGCCCCGGCAGCGCGACCCCGTACACCGGGGCCCCGGCCCGCCTGGCCACCTCCATCCACACCACCGACAGCAGGATCGGCAGCCCGCGCCGACGCCGCAGCACCTGGTGCAGCAACGACGACTCCAGCCGCTGGTAGTCCGCCGGAACGCCACCGAACTCGCAGCGCACGCCGAGCAGCTGGTGCGTGGCGTTGGCCCAGGCGAGCGGCCCACCGGGCCGGTACGGCAACTGCCCCGCCAGCCGGTCCAGCTCCAGCTGCGCGGCATCGATACCGGCCTCGTCCAGCGACCCGTCCGCCTCCGCGCCGATCAACAGGCACAGCGCCGACAGATCGGGCCGCTCGGACCGCGCTTCGTCCCCGAACCGCAGCCGCAGCTCGGCGGACCGTTCCGGGGGCGGGGGGTAGGGCGGAGGCATGACGGACCTGTGCCTTTTCACGACGATCCGCGCGGCCGGTCAGTGGCTACGGCGTCCGGCTCGCGGTGGTGGGCGACGGGGTCGGGCGCGGGGGCGTCGGCGACGGCGTCGGGCTCGCGGTGGTGGCTGACGGCGCGCGGCTCGCGGTGGTGGGCGAAGGTGTTGGGCTCGCGGTGGTCGCCGGTGGTGTCGGGTTCGTCGGAGTGGGCGACGGGGTCGGGCGCGCGGTGGCGAGCGGTGGGGTCGGGCTCGCGGTGGCGAGCGGTGGGGTCGGGCTCGCGGTGGTGGGTGACGGCGTCCGGCTCGCGGCGGCGGCCGATGGCGTCCGGCTCGCGGACGTGGTCGACGGCGTCCGGCCCGTCCACGTCAGGCTCGCGGTAGTGGTGGTACGCGTGGTGCGCCGCGAAGCCCATCCTGGCGTACAGCGCCCGTGCTCCCGCGTTGTCCGTCTCGACCTGGAGCCAGGCGGCCGAGGCGCCCTCCTCCAGCGCGCGCCGGGCCAGCGCGGCCATCACCTCGGTGGCCAGCCCCCGGCGTCGTACGGCCGGATCCACCTCGACGGCGGCGAACCCGGCCCACCGCCCGTCCACGACACACCGCCCGATCGCGGCGGGGGCACCCCGGCCCGCACCGGGCACGCTCGCGAACCACACCGAAGGACCGCTCCCCAGCACCCGCAGGGCCACCTCGCTCACCCCCTTGCGCTGATACCCGGCCAGCCACGCCTCGTCCGCCACGCGGGACAGGACCACCCCGGCACCCTCGGCCCGGTCCGCGACCGGTGCCAGTGCGCCCGTCCACAGCTCGGCGGTCACCTCGCGCACCCAGCCGCGCCGCTCGAGCTCCGCGCAGAGCAGTTCCTGCGTGCTCTCCGCGCCGGTCGCGGTCTGGATGTACGCGGGCAGTCCGCGCCCGCCGTACCAGCGTCGTACGGCTTCCAGTGCCGCGTCGAGTGGAAGGCCCGGGTCGCCGAGCGGCAGCACGCTGTTGGCCCGCCGGGTGAACCCGCCGGCGGCCCGCAGTTCCCACCCACCGAGCCACTCGCTCTCCACCGGCCGCCACGCCCGCGAGGCGATCCGCGCCAGCTCCTCATAGGTGGCCGCGGGACCACGCCGGCGCGCCGGAGCGGCGGGAACGACCTTGCCCGCGACCAGCAAGGACTCCGCGATCCGGACGGCCTCCCCGTCCTTCCGTGTGATCAGCAGCACACCGTCGTCCCACGATGTGAGAACCCCCACCGTGTCGGTGAACTTGTCCCCCGGGCGATCAAGTTCGCTCAAGCGCCGTACGGAGACTCGTTTGCCCACGTCAGCAGCGGTGATACGGACCTCGAATCGCCCGGCAGCAGAGATTTCCACAGGTCAGTTCACCCCTCCTGTTCGGATCATGCCCAAGAACGGAGATACTAGAGGCGGGCATCGACGACGCCGCGTTTCCGCGCGCCCAGGCGGCGGGCCTGAGGAGGCCCGCCAGCGCCCTATCGAGGAGGAACGACAGCGTGACCTACGTCATTGCGCAGCCTTGTGTCGACGTCAAGGACAAGGCGTGCATCGAGGAGTGTCCGGTCGACTGCATCTACGAGGGCCAGCGGTCCTTGTACATCCACCCGGACGAATGCGTCGACTGTGGTGCCTGTGAGCCGGTCTGCCCGGTCGAGGCGATCTTCTACGAGGACGACACTCCGGAGGAGTGGAAGGACTACTACAAGGCGAACGTCGAGTTCTTCGACGAACTCGGCTCTCCCGGCGGCGCCAGCAAGCTCGGCTTGATCGAGCGTGACCACCCGTTCATCGCCGCGCTCCCGCCGCAGGCCGAGTAACCCTCAAGCGGCCCGCGTACTCGTGCCGCCTCGGTCCCGTGCGGCCTGATCGCCCCCCGATCACGGCCGCACGGGACCGAGGCGTTTGCCGTACTGACGAAAGTGAGCCAGATTCCCGTGTCCGCAGTCTCCGACCCCCCGCCCGTCGCCCGCCACCACCCTTCCAATGAGTCGCTTCGCGACCGCCTTCCGATCTTCCCCTGGGACAAGCTGGAGCCGTACAAGAAGACGGCCGCAGCGCACCCGGACGGCATCGTCGACCTCTCCGTCGGCACCCCCGTCGACCCGGTCCCCGAGCTGATCCAGAAGGCCCTGATCGACGCGGCCGACTCCCCGGGCTACCCGACGGTCTGGGGCACCCCGGCGCTGCGCGACGCGATCACGGGCTGGCTGGAGCGCCGTCTGGGCGCCCGCGGGGTCACCCACCACCACGTTCTGCCGATCGTCGGCTCCAAGGAACTCGTCGCCTGGCTCCCCACCCAGCTCGGCCTCGGCCCCGGCGACAGGGTCGCGTACCCGCGCCTGGCCTACCCGACGTACGAGGTCGGCGCCCGCCTGGCCCGCGCCGAGTACGAGGTCTACGACGATCCGACGGCCCTGGACCCGGCGAACCTGAAGCTGCTCTGGCTGAACTCCCCCTCAAACCCGACGGGCAAGGTGCTGAGCACGGAGGAGCTGAAGCGGACCGTGGCCTGGGCCCGCGAGCACGACGTCCTGCTCTTCTCCGACGAGTGCTACCTCGAACTGGGCTGGGAGGCCGACCCGGTCTCGGTCCTGCACCCCGATGTGAACGGCGGCTCGTACGACGGCATCGTCGCGGTCCACTCCCTCTCGAAGCGCTCCAACCTCGCGGGCTACCGCGCGGCCTTCCTCGCGGGCGACCCGGCGGTCCTGGGCCCTCTCCTGGAGATCCGCAAGCACGGCGGCATGATGACGTCGGCACCCACTCAGGCGGCGGTCGTCGCGGCCCTGTCCGACGACACCCACGTCCGCGAACAGCGCGAACGCTACGCGACCCGCCGCACCGCCCTGCGCGAGGCCCTCCTCGCCCACGGCTTCCGCATCGAACACAGCGAGGCCAGCCTCTACCTCTGGGCAACCCGAGACGAGTCCTGCTGGACCACGGTCTCCCACCTGGCCGACCGAGGAATCCTGGTCGCCCCGGGCGACTTCTACGGCACGGCAGGCGAAAAGTTCGTACGGGTGGCCCTGACGGCAACGGACGAACGGGTGGCGGCAGCGGTAAAGCGGCTGACCAAGTAGTCACAGCGTCGGCCATGAGCCTTGTGCCGGGCACCGGAGAACACCGGCGCCCCCTGCCGATGACGAGCACACAAGAACGGGGTCCAGGGAACCCCCTGGACCCCGCCACCGGCCAAAGCCAGGCGCTAGCCGAGCGGCAGACCCTTGAGCGGCAGCGACGACGTCGGCAGTCCGCCCTTCGTGAGGGAATCCGTCGGCAGTCCGCCCTTCGTCACCGAACCGGCCGCGTCCCCGAGGATGCCCGCGGCAGACCCGGCCGCCGCGCCCGCGGCCTTCTGTGCCGCGGGCGCCGCCTTCTTCACGGCCTTGCTGCCGGTCTTGCCCGCGGCCGGTACGGCCTTCTCGACCGCCTTGCTGCCGGTGTCACCGGCGACCTCGGTGACGTGCTGCGCCGCGCCGTCGACGGTATTGCCGACGCTCGCCGTGTCCAGGGCGGTCAGCCCGTCGAGGTTCGGGGTGGCCGGGAGGCTCGGCGCAGCGCCGGCGGAGCCGGCCGCACCGACCCCGGCGGCCGCTCCCGCTGCGACGAGCAGCGCGGCACGGGCGATCCGGCGGGTCAGGGGGAGGGACATGATGCTCCATTCGACGGGAGAACGATGAGATCGATAAGAACGGTGAACTGTCCTGCTGCGCCCGGCAGTTGATCCTCACGTCGTGATCGTCCGGGCTCGGACGCACTGACTACCGCTCGAAGCCCGGGAAGGTTGCGGAGCCCAAAGGTAAAGAATTGATAACGCATCGCATTATCGGGTGTGGATAAAAACGGGCAAAGGGCGCCCGGAGTGAGCAGCTGCAGGATCCTTACGCCCCTGTGTTTCCAAGGGCTTTCGCGATCACGAGAGTGACCGCACGAAAACCTGCGCACCCCAGGCCAAGACCTACCCGCCGTAACTCCTGAGGGCGACCCCTCGTACTACTGCCCGGTCACGATCCGGACGGACCCCGCCGACTTCTCCGCACCGTCCGCGCCCGCCCCGGCGCTGCTGCGCCACGCGCTGTCCGTGCTCCCGGCGGCCCACTCCCGCCCGGCGTACACCACCTGCCGGATGTGCAGCGCCGCGGAGTTGGCGACCGCCCAGTGCGCCAGCTGCCAACCGCGCTCCCGCTCACTGCGTCCGGCCGCGTCGGCCTTTGCGTCGTCCGGAACCGGTACCGTCACGGTCCGCCCCCGTGCCTCGGCGGTCACGCTCGGCGTGGGCGTCGGCGTCGGCGCGCCGCCCACCTCCGCACCGGCCTCCTGGAGCGCGTCGCGCCCGAAGTCCCGTACCAGCGCGGCCCGTACGGCGTCCGGACCGGTGGCCGTCACCGCGGCCTCGGCGCTCGTGCCGGTGCCGGTGTCGGCGGAGGTTGCCGTCTCGGTCCTCGGGCGACCTTCGCAGGTCAGCGACGCCGCCGTACGCCCGGTCAGTGCCGCGGCCAGCAGCTCGGCGTCCGGCTCGTGCTTGGCGTACGCCTCCGGATAGCCGCTGCGCTGCACGCGCTGCGCGGCGACAGTCAGAGGGAGGTCCTTGTAGTCCGGCACCTTGGTCAGGTGCTCGTAGAAGATGCCCGCCGCGTACGTCGGGTCCATGATCTGCTTCTCGGTGCCCCAGCCCTGCGAGGGCCGTTGCTGGAACAGGCCCAGCGAGTCCCGGTCGCCGTGCTCTATGTTGCGCAGTCCCGACTCCTGCAGCGCGGTCGCCAGCGCGATGGTCACGGCCCGCTGCGGCATGCCACGCCCGGTGCCGACGGCGGCGATCGTCGCCGCGTTCACCGCCTGCTCCGGCGTGAACTCGTACGCCTTCCCGTCGGCTCTGCCGGAGACCACCTTGCAGCCCGGAGCGCTCGTTCCTCCCGTGACGTACTGCACCACGAGATAGCCCGCGAGGGCGAACAGGACCACGAGGGCCGCGCCGAAACGGAAGAGACGGCCTCGACGACGCTTGGGAGAGGTGGGGGACGGCTCTGGCACGCGTACAAGGTACTGGAGGCGCCTGAGTCGTCTGCGGCGGGTGTGCCGCCCGGTACGCAGCCGGTGTGCGGGGCTGGCGCGTTAGGGTCGGGACCATGGCCGACACCACGCTTGACCTCACGCTGGACGCCGCCGCGCTCACCGCGCAGCTCGTCGACTTCCCCTCGGAGAGCGGCACGGAGAAGCCGCTCTCGGACGCCATCGAGGCCGCCCTGCGCGCCCTGCCGCACCTCGCCGTCGACCGGTTCGGCAACAACGTGATCGCCCGGACGAACCTCGGCCGGTCGGAGCGGGTGATCCTGGCCGGTCACATCGACACGGTCCCCATCGCCGACAACGTCCCCTCACGGCTGGACGAGGACGGCGTCCTGTGGGGCTGCGGCACCTGCGACATGAAGTCGGGCGCCGCGGTGCAGCTGCGCATCGCGGCGACGGTCCCCGCCCCCAATCGCGACCTGACCTTCGTCTTCTACGACAACGAGGAGGTCGCGGCGGAGCTGAACGGCCTCAAGCACGTCGCCGAGGCCCACCCGGATTGGCTGGAGGGCGACTTCGCGGTGCTCCTCGAGCCCTCGGACGGCGAGGTCGAGGGCGGCTGCCAGGGCACGCTGCGCGTGCTGCTGAAGACCACGGGCGAGCGTGCCCACTCGGCGCGCAGCTGGATGGGCGCGAACGCGATCCACGCGGCGGCCCCCATTCTGGCCCGTCTTGCCGCCTACGAGCCGCGCTACCCCGTGATCGACGGCCTGGAGTACCGCGAGGGCCTGAACGCGGTCGGCGTCGGCGGAGGGGTCGCGGGCAACGTCATCCCCGACGAGTGCGTCGTGACGGTCAACTTCCGCTATGCGCCAGACCGCACCGAGGACGAGGCGATCGCCCATGTCCGGGAGGTCTTCGCGGACTGCGGGGTGGAGGAGTTCGTGGTGGACGACCACAGCGGCGGAGCGCTCCCGGGCCTGTCGCACCCGGCCGCGGCGGCGTTCATCGAGGCGGTCGGGGGCACCCCGCAGCCGAAGTACGGCTGGACGGACGTCTCCCGTTTCGCGTCCCTGGGAATCCCCGCGGTCAACTACGGCCCCGGCAACCCGCACTTGGCGCACAAGCGGGACGAACGGGTAGAAACCGGAAAGATCCTGGCGGGCGAGGAACGCCTGCGCGCGTGGCTGACAAGCTGAGCCGTGGACGGGGGGAGCGTGCTCCATTGCGGACACGCCCAGGTCCCCCGCCCGTAACCGGCGTCGATCTACGCTGACCCGGAACGTCCTGCAAGTGGAGGGAGCGCACATGGCTACTGGCAACCCCGAGGGCAAGAAGCAGCCTCCGGAGGAGCAGCGGCTGGGACCGGTCCTCCGCCGGCGCGGCCAGGTGACGGCCAGCACGACGGACCAGCGGCTGCTGGACGCGGGCGGCCCCTCGGACTGGGTCCACACGGACCCCTGGCGCGTACTGCGCATCCAGTCGGAGTTCATCGAGGGCTTCGGCACGCTGGCCGAACTCCCGCCCGCGATCAGTGTGTTCGGCTCGGCGCGTACGGCTGTGCACTCACCGGAGTACGACACCGGCGTGCGGCTCGGCCGCGGTCTGGTGGAAGCGGGCTGGGCGGTCATCACGGGCGGCGGCCCGGGTGCGATGGAGGCGGCCAACAGGGGCGCGCTGGAGGCGGGCGGCCTCTCGGTCGGCCTCGGCATCGAGCTCCCCTTCGAGCAGGGCCTCAACCCCTACGTCGACATCGGCCTCAACTTCCGCTACTTCTTCGTCCGCAAGATGATGTTCGTGAAGTACGCGCAGGGCTTCGTGGTGCTCCCCGGCGGCCTGGGCACCCTTGACGAACTCTTCGAGGCCCTCACCCTGGTCCAGACCCAGAAGGTCACCCGCTTCCCGATCGTCCTCTTCGGCAGCGAGTACTGGGGCGGCCTGGTCACCTGGCTGAAGAACACCCTGGTGGCCACGGGCAAGGCTTCGGAAAAGGACCTCCTCCTGTTCCACGTCACGGACGACGTGGCGGAGGCGGTGGCCCTGGTCTCCAAGGAGGCGGCACGCTAGCGCTGGGCTTCGGCGGACGGTCCCGGGGAGGGCGCCGCCGGCTGCCCCGCCCCGGATCGCCCTGAACGGCCTCGTCCGCAAACGACGGACGGCCTGATTTCCGCGCGCCGGGGCGGAGAGCCCCAGCGCGGGTCGCGGGGTGCCCCGGAGCCCTCAGAGCGGGTCGGGTCGGGCCTCGAGCACATGCGGGGCGAGGCCCGACAAGGCTGCGGGGCGCTGCACACCGAGGCGCGGACCGCGGAGCTTGCTGAGGCGCAGGGCGGAGCCCCGCGAGGGGTGCAGGGGACCGAGTCCCCGCCGGGGTCGGGGGCGGAGCCCCAGGCCTGGGGACCTTTGCAGCCCATCGAGTCGGGTGGGCGGGCGAGAGGGGTGTAGGGGACGGAGTCCCCAGCGGGGTGCGGGGTGGAGTTTCGGGCCTGGGGACCTTTGCAGCCCATCGAGTCGGGTGGGCGGGCGAGAGGGGTGCAGGGGGCGGAGTCCCCGCCGGGGGCCGGGGCGGAGCCCCGGGGTGCGGGAACTTTGCAGCCCACCGAGTCGGGTGGGCAGGAGGGGGCCTAGGCCAAGCCCCGGCGTCCTACCGCCGGTGCTCGCCATCCCGCGATCGACGCCACCATGTCCAGTACCTGTCGCGTCTCCGCAACCTCGTGCACCCGGTACACCCGCGCCCCCAGCCACGCCGACACCGCCGTCGTCGCCAGCGTTCCGACCACCCGCTCCTTGACCGGGCGGTCCAACGTCTCACCGACGAAGTCCTTGTTGGACAAGGACACCAGCACCGGCCAACCCGTGGCCACCATCTCGTCCAGCCGTCGCGTCGCCTCCAGGCTGTGCCGCGTGTTCTTGCCGAAGTCGTGCCCGGGATCGATCAGCACCGACTCCCGGGGCACCCCGAGCGCGACCGCCCGCTCGGCCAGTCCCACGGTCACCCGAAGAATGTCGGCCATGACATCGTCGTACGACACCCGATGCGGCCGTGTCCGCGGCTGAGCCCCACCGGCGTGTGTGCACACCAGACCCACCCCGTACCGCGCCGCGACCTCCGCCAGTCCGGGGTCCACCCCACCCCACGCGTCGTTCAGCAGATCCGCCCCCGCCTCGCACACGGCCTCCCCGACCTCGGCCCGCCAGGTGTCGACGCTGATGACCACGTCGGGAAACCGCCGCCGCACCTCGGCGACGAACCCCACCGTCCGCCGTACCTCCTCCGCCGCGGAGACATCTTCCCCCGGTCCGGCCTTGACCCCGCCGATGTCGATGATCGCGGCCCCCTCGGCCACCGCCTGTTCCACGCGCGCGAGGGCCGGCTCGTCGCGGAACGTGGCGCCCTGGTCGTAGAAGGAGTCCGGGGTCCGGTTCACGATCGCCATGATCACCTGCTCGTGCGGCCCGAATTCCCGCCTGCCCAGCCTGAGCATCCGCTGTGACCTCTCCTCGTACGTCCCGGCTTTCGACCGCCTGCGACCCTAACTGTCAGCGTCGCATGGCACGATCGGACCCAGACACATTCGACAACGAGTACCGACTAGTACCTCGAGCGTGGGGACCCAGCGATGGTTATGTTCTTGTTCCTGGTCGTCGCGCTGGCCGTCGTGGTCGCCGCGGTGACTCTCGCCGTGGTGGGCGGCGGCGAGAGCGCGCCCCTCCCGGAGGCGGCGCCGGAGCGGCTGCGGGACCAACTGCCCCTGGACCGGCCGGTCGGCCAGGCGGACGTGGAGAGCCTCCGCTTCCCGCTCGCCGCCCGCGGCTACCGCATGGCGGACGTGGACGACGCCCTCGGCCGCCTCGGAGCGGAACTCGCCGAGCGGGACGCCCGTATCGCCGACCTGGAATCCGCTCTGGCCGGAGCCCGGGCCGCCGCGCACACCGCGCACCCGCGGTACGACACACCCGCCCAGCCCCGCTACGACACGCCGACGCGCCCCCGCTTCGACAAGCCCGCGCATCCGGAGGACCACCAGTGAGCGACGGCGCCGCGATCGCCGGGCCGGACGGCGCGCTGCGCTGCCCGTGGGCGCTGTCCACCGAGGACTACGTGGCGTACCACGACGAGGAGTGGGGCCGCCCGGTCCATGGCGATGACGCCCTCTTCGAGCGGCTCAGCCTGGAGGCGTTCCAGTCGGGCCTGTCGTGGATCACGATCCTGCGCCGCCGCCCGGGCTTCCGTACGGCCTTCGCTGACTTCCGGATCGAGAAGGTCGCGGCCTTCACCGACGACGACCGCGAACGCCTCCTCGCCGACGCCGGCATCATCCGCAACCGCGCGAAGATCGACGCGACGCTCGCCAACGCCCGCGTGCTCGCCGACTGGGACGCCGGCGAGCTGGACGACCTGATCTGGTCCCACGCCCCGGACCCGGCGGCCCGCCCGGCCCCCGAGACCGTCTCCGACGTCCCCGCGGTCACCCCGGAGTCGACGGCCCTGTCGAAGGCCCTCAAGAAGCGGGGCCTGCGCTTCGTGGGCCCGACGACGGCGTACGCGCTGATGCAGGCGTGCGGGCTGGTCGACGACCACCTGGTGGCCTGCGTCAGCCGGTACACCCCGCCCGCACCCTGACGCCTAGGGCCTGTCCGGCGGATCATGCCACAGGCGCGGGGCCTGGCACGCACATCTGCGGCGTTGTCGTCGGTTGCCGACGCTCCGCGTCGACGCCCTCCTCCGCCTTGCAGCTGCACGCACCAGGCCCCGCTCACCTGGGCTGATTTGGCACCGTCGCTTCTCTGCGACCTGATCCGCCGGACAGGCCCTAGCGGCCCAGATACTTCGGCCTCTCCTTGTTCACGAACGCCTGCACCGCGATCGCGTGGTCCTCGGACCGACCCGCCCGCGACTGGAGCTCCTCCTCCTTGTCGAGCGTCTCGTCCAGGGTGTGCGTCAGCCCGTAGGCCACCGCCTCCTTGATCGCGGCGTACGCCACCGTCGGTCCCTCGGCGAGCTTCCGCGCGACCTTCTCGGCCTCGGCGTGCAGCTCGGCGGCGGGTACGACCCGGCCCGCGATGCCCAGCTCATAGGCGTCCTGCGCGCTGATGCTGCGCGGGAAGAGCAGCAGGTCGGCCGCGCGCGCCGGCCCGACGACACGCGGGAGCGTCCACGAGATCCCGGAGTCGGCGGTCAGCGCGACTCCTGCGAAGGAGGTGTTGAAGGACGCCGTGTCCGCCACCACCCGGTAGTCCGCCGCGAGCGCGAAGCCGAAGCCGGCCCCGGCGGCGACCCCGTTCACGGCGGCGACGACCGGCTTGGCCGCCCCGGCGATGGCCCGCACGATCGGGTTGTAGTGCTCCCGCACCGTGCTCATCGTCTGCCCGGACCCGGTCTCCCGGTCGGCCGCGAGCAGCCCGATGTGCTCCTTGAGGTCCTGGCCCACGCAGAACGCCCGGTCCCCGGCCGCGGTCAGCAGCACGGCCCGTACGGCGTCGTCCTCGGCGGCGGTTCGTACCGCGTCACGCAGGGCGACCTTGGTCGCGACGTTCAGCGCGTTCATCGCCTCGGGGCGGTTCAGCGTGATCGTCGCGAGCCCGTCGCTCACCTCGTAGAGCACGGTGTCGGCCATGGCGCATCCCCTCAGTGTCGCGGCTCCGGCGTACCGCTCGGTACGCCGTTGTCTGACGCACAGCATGGCGGAGATCTCCGTCCAAGCGCCGGACCTGACGTGTGACCTGCGTCAAAGAATTTTCGTCCGGATCAGGTCGGGAGACGTCCGTGCGGCGGCGCAGTATCGCAGTCACATCGCCGAATTGAGTGGTTTTGCTCGCGCGCGTTGCCCAAGCGATGCCGACTGATGTTGGTCATCGGGTCCTGAGATGCGGGATAATGGCTTGGAAGCAATGTGTTCGATGCCGGTGACGCGTGTCCCATGTCGGTCCGCGCGTGCCCTCCAGGGCCGTCGGCTTTGACGATGAGCTGGTTTCAGGAAGGGGAACGAGCATGGCGGCCATGAAGCCGCGGACGGGCGATGGCCCGCTCGAGGTGACCAAGGAGGGGCGGGGCATCGTCATGCGCGTTCCGCTCGAAGGCGGCGGTCGGCTCGTCGTCGAGCTGACCCCTGACGAGGCCGAAGCGCTCGGCGACGCCCTCAAGAAGGTCGTCGTCTGACGCGCAAGCGACCCATATCCTTTCGTCTGCCCCCGGTACCGCACGCGGTGCCGGGGCAGACGTTTTCGCAGGCGTACGTACGGGAAAGCGGCTGCGGCAACGGGTCAGCGCTTGACCGCGCAGAGCAGCCCGTCGCCCACCGGCAGCAGTGACGGCATCAGCTCCTGGTTCTCGCGCATCGTGCGCAGCAGCTCCCGCAGCCGCAGCACTTCGGTGGGCTGGGGGCCCGAGTCGACGGTACGGCCGTTGGCGAAGACGCCCTCGAAGACCACCAGGCCGCCGGGCCGTAGCAGGCGCAACGATTCAGCTAGGTAGTCGAGGTACTCCAGCCGGTCGCCGTCGCAGAAGACGAGGTCGTAGCCCGCGTCCGCGAGCCGCGGCAGTACGTCCAGGGCGCGGCCCGGGATGAAACGGGCCCGGTTGCTGGCGAATCCGCAGGCGCGGAAGGCCTGCCGCGCGAACTGCTGGTGCTCCGGTTCGGGGTCCACGGTGGTCAGTACCCCGTCCGGCCGCATGCCGGCCAGCAGATGCATCCCGGAGATGCCACAGCCGGTGCCGATCTCTGCCACCGCCTTCGCGTCCACCGAGGCGGCCAGCAACCGCAGTGCGGCGCCCGTGCTGGGCGACACCGAGCGCAGCCCTGCCTCCCGGGCCCGGTCACGGGCCCAGCGCAGCGCGTCGTCCTCGGCGACAAAGGCGTCGGCGAACGCCCAGCTCGTCTGCCGGTTGCCGGTAATGACCCTCTCCTGTCCCCGTGGTTGCCTGGGCGTGACTGTATCCGTTGCCCCCGGGAACCCGCAGATGGGACCGGGCGTTAAAAGGGATGAGCCGGTGGTGGGGGGACGTGACGGGGGGTAAGAGATGGACGGGGACGCCGAGCAAGTGCTGACGCAGCCGCATGAGCCGTGCCAGCCCAGATCAAATTCTCGTAAAACCGCTTATCCGGAGCTAACGGGCGAGGTGGCTATGGTAGGGGCTCCACTGGACACCACCAGAGCCGACAGGGGAGGTGCGGCTGCACCTGTGGATCGGGGAGGAGTGCTGCGGCGCTTTCTCGGGTCGGCAGGCAGGCCGAGATCCGTGAACGACACCGCTGCTGACCACAGCCTCGCCGCGGGCGAGGCCCAGACCGCGACCTTTGCCACCGACGCGGACGGGCAGGCGTGGACTCCGCCCACGTGGGAGGAGATCGTCAGCATGCACAGCGGTCGCGTCTACCGCCTGGCGTACCGCCTCACGGGCAACCAGCACGACGCCGAGGACCTCACCCAGGAGGTCTTCGTCCGGGTCTTCCGCTCCCTGTCGACGTACACGCCCGGCACCTTCGAGGGCTGGCTGCACCGCATCACCACCAACCTCTTCCTGGACATGGTCCGGCGCAAGCAGCGCATCCGCTTCGACGCGCTGGGCGAGGACGCGGCCGAGCGACTGCCCAGCCGCGAGCCCACGCCCCAGCAGGCGTTCAACGACGCGCACTTCGACGCGGACGTCCAGCAGGCCCTCGACACCCTCGCGCCCGAGTTCCGCGCAGCGGTCGTCCTGTGCGACATCGAAGGACTGTCGTACGAGGAGATCGCCGCGACGCTCGGCGTGAAGCTCGGCACGGTCCGCTCCCGTATCCACCGCGGCCGCTCCCAGCTCCGCAAGGCCCTCGCCCACCGGTCCCCGCAGGCCCGGGAGGCCGAGCGCCGCTCCTTCGTGGCCCGTGTTCCCGCTCTGGGAGGAGGGGGCGCGACCGCGTGAGTGGATCACGGCCGAAACCTGCAGGGGTACCCCTCGCAGAGCAGCACCTGGGAGACCGGCTCTCCGCCCTGGTGGATGGAGAGCTCGGTCATGAGGCGCGCGACCGCGTCCTGGCCCACCTGGTGACCTGTGCCAGGTGCAAGGCCGAGGCCGACGCCCAGCGCCGGCTGAAGAACGTCTTCGCGGAGGCGGCGCCCCCGCCTCCCTCCGAGAGCTTCCTGGCCCGTCTCCAGGGGCTCCCCGGGGGAGGTGACCCCGACAGCGGTGACTCCCCACTGGGTGGCGGAGGCTTCCTCGGCGGGGGCACCGACGGCGTCTTCGACGTGAGCCGGGAGGACCGGTTCGAGTTCGGGTACGTGCCTGCCCCCCCGCACGGGTCGCCCGCGTCCGCGGACCGTGGCTTCCGCATCCACCCCGTCGGCCGTCCCGACGCCGACCGGGCCGCCTCGCGCGGAATGCGGTTCGCGTTCGTCGCCGCCGGGGCGGTGTCGCTGGCCGCGGTCGCCCTGGGCGGCGTGACGACGGGCATCCCCGGTGACTCCGCCGCGGACGCCCGGGGCGGCTCCGGCACGGGCAGCAATGTGACCCCGGCGCGTACGGCGGGCGGGCCGACGGCGCCCGAGACACAGCGCCGCCGCTCGGTCGGGCCGCTGCTGGCGCAGGGCTCGCCGCTCGGCGCGACACCGGCGGCGCCGACCTCGGTCTCCGCGCCGCTGCTGCCCGGGGTGCCCGCCCCGGCAAGCGGACAGGGCGGAGACATCATGCATACGCTGACCACGCCGGTGATGGCCGGTGCGGCAGCCATGTCGCCGCTGATACGTCCGCTCAGTACGGTCCCGCCGATCGCCCTGACCGCCTGGACCACGGCTCCCCAGGCCCCCGGTCCCGGTCTGCTCGCCGCACCCGTCCCCGACTCGGCCTCCGTGCCCTCCCCGTCGTCCGCGACCTCGCTCTCCTCCCGCCCGGCTCCCTGACCGGTCTCTGCGCGGCCGCCCGCGAACCTGATTGAATCCGGTGAGGGCCGTGCCCGTGACGGAGATCCGGGGCGCGGAGGAGACGAACCGTGGCCACCGCTGACGCGCCGGGCCGCGGCCGGCCGTGGGGAGAGCATGAACGAGGGCAACCCGACGCAGTCCGCCAAACCGTCCAAGGGCAGGTGGTGGAGTCGGCCTCGAATCGACGCCGGGCTTGTGTCGGGCGAGGTGCCTGACGGGCAGTCCGAGGAGCGC
This sequence comes from Streptomyces sp. NPDC002619, assembly GCF_042889305.1. Classification (NCBI taxonomy): domain Bacteria; kingdom Bacillati; phylum Actinomycetota; class Actinomycetes; order Kitasatosporales; family Streptomycetaceae; genus Streptomyces; species Streptomyces sp. NPDC002619. The sequence continues at coordinate 732,708 of NZ_JBIAQV010000001.1, forward strand.
GCTCCGGGCTCGACGGGTTCGTCCGTGGACGCGGGGGCCGATGGTGGTCAGGGTGACTTCGAGTTGGCTCGGCCCGTGGCGGTGCGCGGTGGTGGTGTGGAGACGGCAGAGGGGGACGGGGACTTCGAGTTGGCTCGGCCCCTGCCGACGCGGGGTGGTGCCGACGTCGGGTACGAGGGCGACTTCGAACTGGCGGAACCCGCGGCCGAGCCCGTGACCGACGCGCCCGTCCCCGTCGTACCGTCGGCGGACAGCCCCAAGCCTCTGCACGACCCCGACCCGTACAGCACCCCGCCGTACGGCGAGCCAGGCCCCTGGGCCCCCGCCCCACCGGTCCAGCACCCGGCGGCCACTCCGGCACACGGCACGACGATCCCGGCGCCGGCGCCGGCGCCGGCGCCGGACCCGGTTCCGACACCGCCCCGGGCCGCGCCACCCACCTCAGCCATCCCCACACCCACCCCCGACCCATGGCGCCGCTACGACCCCTGGGCCGCCCCCGCCACCCCGCTTCAGCAGAACGGTGCCGCCGTTCTCACCGTGAAGCAGCGGCGACGGCGTGCCTGGAAGGTGGTCCTTGGAGGGGCCCTGGTGGTCGCGCTGGTGTCCGGGACCGCCGGCGGGGTCCTGGGGGCCTATCTCGAGCGGAACGGCGGTGTGCGGGACGTACAGCTGCCACAGGCCGGGAAGGAGCCCGCCGACCGGCCCGCCGACAGCGTGGCGGGGATCGCCGCCCGTGCCCTGCCCGGCGTCGTCACGCTGCATGTGACCGGCAGCAGCGAGGAGGGCACCGGCACCGGATTCGTCCTCGACGCCCGCGGCCACATCCTCACCAACAACCACGTCGTCGAGCCCGCGGGACCGGGCGGCGACATCACCGTGACGTTCAGCAGCGGCGACACCGCCAAGGCCGAGGTGGTCGGCCGGGACAGCGGTTACGACCTCGCCGTCGTCCGGGTCCGCGGCGTGCACGGGCTCAGCCCCCTGCCCCTCGGCAACTCCGACAACGTCCAGGTGGGCGACCCCGTCGTGGCCATCGGCGCCCCCTTCGACCTCGCCAACACCGTCACCTCCGGCATCATCAGCGCCAAGGAACGGCCCATCACCGCCGGCGGCGAGAGCGGGGACGGGAGCGACGTGTCGTACGTGGACGCGTTGCAGACCGACGCCCCGATCAACCCCGGCAACTCCGGCGGCCCGCTGCTCGACGCCAAGGCTCGTGTCATCGGCATCAACTCCGCCATCCGCTCCGCCGACGACGGGTCCGACGGCTCCGACGGCGAGAGCGGCCAGGCCGGATCCGTCGGGCTCGGCTTCGCGATACCCGTGAACCAGGCCAAGCGCGTCGCCGAGGAACTGATCAACGAGGGGAAGGCGACCCACCCGGTGATCGGGCTCACTCTCGACATGAGCTACACCGGCGACGGCGCCCGCATCGGTACCGAGGGCGGCGACGGCGGACCCGCTGTCACCAAGGGCGGTCCCGGCGCCCGGGCCGGTCTCGAACCCGGCGACGTCATCACCGAGGTCGACGGCCGGCGCGTCCACTCGGGCGAGGAGCTGATCGTCAGGACCCGCGCCCACCGCCCCGGCGACCGTCTGGACCTGACCGTGAAACGCGACGGCCACGAGAAGCGGATCTCACTCGTGCTCGGCTCGTCGAACCGGAACTGATGGGAACTATTGACCGGAACTGACGGAAACCTCACCTCGGGACAGTACCGGTCGGACCGGAACGCCGGGTACCGTGGACCCGGCCCGGACCACGGAAACACCCGCACCAGACATCGCCGAGGGCCGAGGACCGAGGACATCGCAAGGAGCTTCAGGTGTTCAATGACATAGGACCGCTCGAGCTGGTGACGATCGTCGTGCTCGCCGTGCTCGTCTTCGGTCCGGACAAGCTCCCGAAGGTCATCCAGGACGTGATGCGCACGATCCGTAAGATCCGTGAGTTCTCGGAGAGTGCCAAGAACGACATCCGCCAGGAACTGGGCCCGGAGTTCAAGGACTTCGAGTTCGAGGACCTCAACCCCAAGACGTTCATGCGCAAGCAGCTGGACAACGACGAACTGGGGCTGAAGGAGATCCGCAACGGCTTCGACCTGAAGAAGGAGATGGCCGAGGTCACCGACGCGGTCCACAGCCGCGACAACGAGGCCTCGTCGTCGTCCTCCGCCTCGGGTGGCCGTATCGACATGACCAAGAAGCCCGAGGACCCCGGAACGGACGAGCGTCCGCCGTTCGACGCCGACGCGACCTGATTCTGGTACCCCCTCGGGCCCCCGTACGTCCCTGAACTGCACGTCCCGGCGCGCTCTCGCGCCGGGACGTGACGCGTTTCATACGGCGTACGCGTCGCGTGCTGCCGGAACGGGCCGTTCGTACGGGCACACGTACCAGGCGGATTCCCGGCTCCCCGAAGGTCTGTGGTTATGCTGCCAAGTTGTTGTGCGGACCGGACGAGTACGCCCGAAGGGGGGCGGGCCGCCCGATCCGACGAGAGCGAGGAGGCGTCCGGGCACATGGAGACGACAAGTCGGGCAGTCGCGCAGGCGCCGGGCGCGGAGGGCGGACGGCAGTTCCCCTCCGCCCGGCGTACGGTCGACGGCTACCTGCTGGCGCCCTTCCCTTGGTACGGCCTCGACGAGGCCTTCACGGGGCCGCGCTGGCTGATGCAGGTCGGTACGGCGGCGGACGGCGCCGTCGAGCACGGTTCGATCGGCCACGGCGACGAACCCTCCGTACGCAACGAGCATGTGGTGGCGGCCGCCGCGAACGATTCCCGGGAGAAGTTCGCCGTCGTGGTGACCGTCGCGGCGAATCCCGTACGGCGCAGCGCGGACGGCACGGGCCTCCTGGAGGCCACCTCCGTCTCCTCGGCGGCCTGGCTGGCCGGGGTGGGGCTGCTGTCCTTCACCTGGCCCGGGCAGATGGACCACAGCCTGCGCGACAACTGGCTGGAGCAGCAGACGGAGACGGCGTGGGCCTTGGCCGACGACCTGTCCGGCCCCGAGTGGTCGACGCTCTCCCTGCCGGTGGACGGCGTTCCCACGCCCTTCCACTACCGGGAGTCGGAGTTCGGGTGGGTGCTGGCCGGTTCCACCGGGGAGGGCGTGCATGTCGGGGCGTACGGGAGGGGCATGAGCGCTTATGGGCTCGGGTTCGCGATGATCAAGGACGTTGCCGCGTACGCATGACATGAGGGGCGCCGCTGGATTTCGGCGCCCCTTCGTCGTACTCCGACCCGCTCAGAACTTGTTCCTCGGGGTGATCCCCAGCGACAAGCCCGAAAGGCCCCGCTGCCGGCCGCCCAGCTTGCCCGCGATGCCGCGCAGGGCCGCGCCCGCCGGGGAGTCCGGGTCCGTCAGGACGACCGGCTTGCCCTCGTCGCCGCCCTCGCGGAGGCGGACGTCGATCGGGATGCTGCCGAGGACCGGGACCGTGGTGCCCGTGGTACGGGTGAGGCCGTCGGCGACCGTCTGGCCGCCGCCCGTGCCGAAGACGTCGACCATCTCGCCGCAGTGCGGACAGGGCAGGCCGGACATGTTCTCGACGACGCCGACGATCTTCTGGTGGGTCTGCACGGCGATGGAGCCCGCGCGCTCGGCGACCTCGGCCGCCGCCTGCTGAGGCGTCGTCACGACCAGGATCTCGGCGTTCGGCACCAGCTGGGCCACCGAGATGGCGATGTCGCCCGTGCCCGGCGGGAGATCGAGGAGCAGGACGTCCAGGTCGCCCCAGTACACGTCCGCCAGGAACTGCTGCAGCGCCCGGTGGAGCATAGGACCGCGCCAGACGACCGGGGCGTTGCCCGGCGTGAACATGCCGATGGAGATGACCTTCACGCCGTTCGCCGACGGCGGCATGATCATGTTCTCGACCTGGGTGGGACGCCCGTCGGCGCCCAGCATGCGCGGCACGCTGTGGCCGTAGATGTCGGCGTCGACGACACCGACCTTCAGACCGTCGGCCGCCATCGCCGCCGCCAGGTTCACCGTCACCGAGGACTTGCCGACGCCGCCCTTGCCGGAGGCGACCGCATACACCCGGGTCAGGCTGCCGGGCTTGGCGAAGGGGACCTCGCGCTCGGCCTGGCCGCCGCGCAGGGCGTTCGCCAGCTCCTTGCGCTGTTCGTCGCTCATCACGTCGAGTGTGACGTCGACCCGTGGGACGCCGTCGACGCGGGAGACCGCGTCGGTCACGCGCTGTGTGATGGTCTCGCGCATCGGGCAGCCGGAGACCGTCAGGTACACGGTGACCGCGACCGCTCCGTCCGCGCCGATCTCCACCGATTTGACCATCCCGAGTTCGGTGATGGGTCGGTTGATCTCGGGGTCGTTCACCGTCGCCAGTGCCTCGCGCACCGCGTCTTCCGTAGCCATAAGGACGATGGTACGGCGCGCAGCCCGGGCCGCGGAAAGCCCTGTCACCGGTCTTCTACGTCACGCCCCTGCGACCGCTCCGCCCGTTCTGCCGGGAATACGAGATGTCCGTCGTGGTGCCGCCGGTCCTCCAGATCTTTGAACAGGTCCTGGAGTTCGGAGCGCATCCAGTCCCGGGTCGCCACCTCGCCGAGCCCGGTGCGCAGCGCGGCGACCTCCCGGGTCAGGTACTCGGTGTCGGCGATGGACCGCTCGTTCTGCTTGCGGTCCTGTTCGAGGTTGACCCGGTCGCGGTCGGCCTGCCTGTTCTGCGCGAGCAGGATCAGCGGGGCCGCGTAGGAGGCCTGGAGCGACAGCATCAGGGTCAGGAAGATGAAGGGGTACTGGTCGAAGCGCAGGTACACCGGCGCCGCGACGTTCCACAGCACCCACAGGATGATGACGACCGTCATCCAGACGATGAAGCGTCCGGTGCCCAGGAAGCGCGCGATCTTCTCCGACAGCCGCCCGAAGGCCTCCGGGTCCCACTCGGGCAGCAGCCGGCGCCGGGGCGCGCGCGGCTGGTCCAGCCGCGCCCGCAGCCGGGTGGCAGCCGTGGCGCCCACCGGGACACGCTCACGGGCGACGATGCCCTCGCGCTCAGGCGCCATCCGCGGTCGCCTCCTCGGCCAGGTGGAACTCCGTCTCCCGCCAGTCCTCGGGCAGCATGTGGTCCAGTACGTCGTCCACGGTGACCACGCCGAGCAGCGACCCCGACTCGTCGACGACCGGCGCGGCGACCATGTCGTACGTGGCGAAGAACCCGGCGACGACGGGCAGCGCGGCGCCGGGCGCGAGCGTCTGCAGGTCGTCGTCGACGAGCGAACTGACCAGCGTGTACGGCGGATCGCGCAGGAGGCGCTGGAAGTGCACCGTGCCGAGGTACTTGCCGGTCGGCGTCTCGTCGGGCGGGCGGCAGACGTAGACCTGGGCGGCGAGGGCGGGGGACAGGTCGGGGTTGCGGACGCGGGCGAGGGCGTCGGCGATGGTCGCGTCCGGGCGCAGCACGATCGGCTCGGTGGTCATGAGCCCGCCGGCCGTGTGCTCCTCGTACGACATCAGGCGGCGCATGTCGGCCGCGTCCTCGGGCTCCATCAGGCTCAGCAACCGCTCCTTGTCCGCCTCGGGGAGTTCGGCGAGCAGGTCGGCCGCGTCGTCCGGGTCCATGGCCTCCAGGATGTCCGCCGCGCGCTCCTCCTTCAGCTTGCCGAGGATCTCGATCTGGTCGTCCTCGGGCAGCTCCTCCAGTACGTCTGCGAGGCGTTCGTCGTCGAGGGCGGCGGCGACCTCTGCGCGGCGTTTGGCGGAGAGGTGGTGCAGCACGTTGGCGAGGTCGGCGGGGCGCAGCTGCTCGAAGGTGGCGAGCAGGTTCTCGGCGCCCTGCCCCTGCTCCTCCAGGGAGAACCCGGTCACCGCCGACCACTCGACGGTCAGCGTCTCGCCCTTGGCGCGCCGGAACGCGCCGCCCTTCCTCCCCTTCCGGACGAAGACCCGGCCGACCTCCCAGTCCCGGCGGGCCGGCAGCTGCTGCACCGCCAGGTCGAGGACCGTGACCTCCTCGCCGGTCTCGACGAGCTTGACCCGCAGGTCCAGCAGCTCCCCGAAGACGAGCCGCTCGGTCGGCCGCTGCTCGAACCGGCGGACGTTGAGCACCCCGGTGGTGATGACCTCGCCGGACTCGACTCCGGTCACCCGGGTCATGGGCAGGAAGATGCGGCGCCGGGTGGACAGTTCGACGACCAGGCCGAGCAGTCGCGGGGGTCGGCGCCCGACGCGTAGCATCACGACGAGATCCCGCACCCGGCCCACCTGGTCGCCGTTCGGATCGAAGACGGGGACCCCGGCGAGGTGCGAGACGAAGATCCGGGGAGCGCCGGATGCCATGGCTGTGCTTCCTTTGCGTGGTCCTTCGCGTACCGAGTGCTGCTGATCGCGTTCCTTTTCCGAATCGGAACGACCGGAATTCCGAATTGCCCGCTCAGTGGGCTTCAGGCTAGCCCGTACCGATCGGGTACGCCCTGGTGAGCGGTCCGGACGGACTGGCTCCGCTCTGTGCCCACGGCCCCGGTACGCTGCCGTACGCCGATCAGGATCCGTCAGAAAGGCAGCTGCACCTGTGACTGCGATTCCCCGGGGCCGAATCCGCCGCGCCGCGCTGCTGACCGCGACGTGCGCACTGGTCGTGACGGGGTCGGCGGCCCTGACGGGATGCAGTGAACAGGACCCGGACGCGGGCACCAACGGGGTGGGCAAGCTGCCCCCCGAGAAGATCCAGTCGATGTCGCGTACGGCGGCGGAGTCGGCCGGGACGGTGCGGCTGTCGGGGACCGTGGTCACCAGCGGGCGTACGTACACGCTGGACATGCAGCTCAAGGACGACGGCGGGACGGGGTCGGTCACCTCGAACGGGGCGACGTTCCGGCTGCTGCGGATCGGCGAGCAGCTCTATCTGAAGGCCGACGCGGGCTTCTGGAACCACACGGAAGACAACTCCAAGCACCCGGACACGGCGGCGGCGGACAAGCTGGGCGGCAAGTACGTGAAGGTGCCGCAGGGCGACCCGGCGTACAAGAAGTTCAGCGGCTTCACGGACAAGGACGTCCTCCTCTCCGGCCTGCTGACCCTGCACGGCACGCTGGCGACGGACGGTCACCACTCCCAGTCGGGCACCCGCACCATCCGCATCACCGGCGACAAGGGCTCAGGCGGCACACTGGACGTCTCCCTGGAGGGCAAGCCGTATCCCCTCCGCCTGGAACGAGCCGGCAACGCGGGGACGCTCAGCTTCTCGGACTGGGGAAAGAGCTTCACGGTGACCCAGCCCCCGAAGTCGGAGACGGTGGACTACGGGCAGCAGTTGCCGACGTCGTAGGCGGCGTACCGACTCTCGCCGGGTCCCGCCTACTTACGCCTACGCCGCTTCGCCAGGAGTTTCGGCAACCCCGCCGGGATCGGCATCCGCGTCGTCGCCGGAGTCGGCAGTGGCGGTGCCGCCAGGCTGGCGTCCGGCAGCGGGGCCGTCGCCCCCGTCGGCACCAGCCGGAGTACCCGGCACTCGTCGAGCCAGCGCCGCGTCATCGCCTCGCCGTCGGGGGCGTTGAGCCGTTTGCCCTTCAGTTCCGCCACCGCCGCCTCCCACTCGGGAGACCCCGGCGCCAGTTCGGACACCGTCGCCGTCCAGCCGACCAGCCGCCCGCCCTTGTCCTTGCTGCGCACCGTCACCTCGGCCGAGCCGCCGTCGGTCAGCCCGGGCAACGCCTGCTCCCCGGGCCCGTCGCCGACCAGGCACACCGCACCCTCGTGCCACACGTGCCACAGCGCGCGCGCCGCCGGAGCGCCGGCGCCCTTGACCCAGACGAGGCCGGACTTCTTCGTGGCCTCCTCGACGAGGGCCCGGTCGAGCAGCTCACTTGTCATGCGCCCAGCCTATCCAGCAGCGGAGCCGCCCGGGCCGCCGCTCACAGCCACCCGTTGCGCTTCAGTGTGCGGTGGATGCCGAGACAGAGCGCGACGGTGACTCCCATGATCGCCGGGTAGCCGTACTTCCAGTGCAGCTCGGGCATGTACTGGAAGTTCATGCCGTACACCCCGCACACCATCGTCGGTACGGCGATGATCGCCGCCCAGGCCGTGATCTTGCGCATGTCCTCGTTCTGCGCGACGGACGCCTGCGCCAGGTTGGCCTGGAGGATGGAGTTGAGCAGTTCGTCGAAGCCGATGACCTGCTCGTGAACGCGGGCGACATGATCGGCGACGTCCCGGAAGTACTTCTGGATCTCCGGGTCGATCAGCCTCATGGGCCGCTCGCTCAGCAGCTGCATGGGCCGCAGCACCGGCGACACCGCGCGCTTGAACTCCAGTACCTCACGCTTGAGCTGGTAGATCCGCGCCGAGTCCACACCACGCGACACCCCGCCCTTGCGGCCCGGCGAGAAGACCTCGGTCTCCACCTCGTCGATGTCGTCCTGCACCGCGTCCGCGACCGCGAGGTAGCCGTCGACGACATGGTCGGCGATGGCGTGCAGCACGGCCGAGGGACCCTTGGCGAGCAGCTCGGGGTCGTCCTGGAGGCGGTGCCGCAGCGCCCGCAGCGAGCCCTGCCCGCCGTGCCGGACGGTGATGAAGAAGTCCCGTCCGGTGAAGCACATGACCTCGCCGGTCTCCACGACCTCGCTGGTGGCGGTGAGTTGGTCGTGCTCGACATAGTGGATGGTCTTGAACACGGTGAACAGGGAGTCGTCGTACCGCTCCAGCTTGGGCCGCTGGTGCGCCTGCACCGCGTCCTCGACGGCCAGCGGGTGCAGCCCGAACTCGCTCGCGATACCGGCGAATTCGGCTTCGGTCGGCTCGTGCAGACCGATCCAGACGAACCCCCCGTCGCGGCGGACCAGCCGCATCGCCTCCTGCGGCGTCAGCGGCTTCGCGCTCTGGACGCGGGCGCCGTCGCGGTAGACGGCGCAGTCGACGACGGCCGAGGGGCTCGAGGGGTCGCGGGTGGTGTCGTACGCCCCGGTGTCCATGCGCAGAACGCCCTTGCGCAGCGACGGACGGGAGGGACGGACCACGGCACGCAGGTCGCGGATCATCGACATGGCACAGGCTCCTTCGCAGCGGGCAGCGAAGCGCGGAAGGGCCGCGGTGACGGGTGGAACTACCCGGAATGAGGACGTCTCCGACTGCGGATGTTTGGCACGTCCACAAAGCGGGGAGCACCGCACCGTCGCGGTGGCGCGCTTCGTCACTGATTCAGATCAGGCAAAACGAAACGAAGTGCTCTTCCGTGCGAAGACAGAAAGGTGAGAGGCGGCAGTCGGCCAGAGCCGGAGCAGCTACATCAGCGGCCGGAAGAGCGGGTGGTACTGCCGGGTCGACTTCGATCCATCGCAGCCCCACCTCCTCCAGCCGGTCCCTCGTAAGGGACGTTCCATTCCCCGAGGGGGAAGTTCATCGGCGTCGGGACCCGATCGCAACTCCCCAGTGCCTTAAGGGCCTGGGGGTACCCCCAGCGTGCCGTCCCGAACCACCGGCCCAGAGTAGCAGCCGCCCTAAGTGTCAAGGCCCTCCTTTGCCCGCTACTGACGAGTTCTATGCTCACCGCATGGTTGATGTTCTTCCTCTTGTCGAGGCTCGGTTGAGCACCGCGCTGGGCCGGCCGGACGCGCGCGCCGCGGTCACCTTCCTCGGTACGGACCGCATCGAGGTGCTCCGTTTCCAGGAGGGGGACATCGTTCGTTACGCCACGCTCGGCATGTCCGCGCACCCCATGACGGATCCCACGGCGGTGCTCGCCGACCCCGTCAAGGGCCCTCGCGTCGAACTGGTCCTCTCCGTCCGGGCCGGTCGCGCCGACACCGACAAGGTCCTCCGCCCGCTGGCCGTGCTCGGCGCGTCCCCGCAGGTGGAGGGTGTCGTCGTGGCCCCCGGCGCATCCCTGGACGTGGGTGAGCCGCTGTGGCCCGGAGCGCCCTTCACCTCGGTCCTGGTCGCCGAGCCGGGCGGGCTGGTCGAGGACCTGGAGCTCGACGATCCGATGGATCCCGTACGGTTCCTGCCGCTGCTCCCGATGACGCCGAACGAGGCCGCCTGGAAGCGTGTGCACGGCGCGCAGGCACTCCAGGAGCGCTGGCTCACGAACGGGACGGACCTGCGGGATCCTGCCCGTACGTCCGTCCCGCTCGACTGAGCGGAGAGTGACCGATCTCACCAACGCCGCTCAGTGACGGGTCAGTTGGCGAACACCGTGACGCTGTCCTCGGTGGCGTGCCTCGGCTCCAGTTCCTCGGCCTCGTGGGTGAGGGCGCCTCGCCGTACGAGGACCACGACGGCACCCAGCAGTGCGGTGACCGCCGCCACCACGAACGGGATGTGCACGTTGGTCCACTCCTCGATCTTCGGCGCGAAGTACGGCGCAGCCGCGGCCGCGAACCAGCGCACGAAGTTGTAGCCCGCGCTCGCCACGGGGCGCGGCGCGTCCGAGACGCCCAGGGCCAGCTCGGTGTAGACCGTGTTGTTCACGCCGATGAACGCGCCGGACAGGATCGTGCACACGACGGCCGCGGTGTGGCTGCCGGAGCCGAGGACGAATACGTCGACGGCCAGCAGCACCAGCGAGCCGACGAGCACCTGCAGCGAGCCGAAGCGCTTCTGCAGCCGCGGGGCCACGATCACCGAGAAGACGGCGAGCAGCACACCCCAGGCGAAGAACACGGCGCCCGAGCGGTACGGGGTCATGTTCAGTACGAACGGGGTGAAGGCCAGCACGGTGAAGAACGTGTAGTTGTAGAAGAACGCCGAGGCCGCCGCCGAGGCCAGACCGCCGTGCCCGAGTGCCTTGACGGGGTCGAGGATCGAGGTCTTGCGCGCCGGCTTCGGCTGTTCCTTCAGGAACACCGCGATGCACAGGAAGCCGATCACCATGAGGACGGCCGTGCCGAAGAACGGGTAGCGCCAGCTGGTGTTGCCGAGCAGCGCGCCCAGCAGGGGGCCGCAAGCCAGGCCGAGGCCCAGGGCGGACTCGTACAGCAGGATCGCGGCAGCGCTTCCGCCCGATGCCGCGCCGACGATGACCGCGAGGGCGGTGGACACGAACAGCGCGTTGCCCAGACCCCAGCCCGCACGGAAGCCGACGAGCTCACCGACCGTGCCCGACGTGCCGGCGAGGGCCGCGAAGACCACGACGAACGCGAGACCGAGCAGCAGGGTCTTGCGGCCGCCGATCCGGCTGGAGACGAAGCCGGTGAACAGCATCGCCACGGCGGTGATCAGGAAGTACGAGGTGAACAGCAGGGAGACCTGGCTGGGGGTGGCGTCAAGGCCGTGGGCGATGGACGGCAGGATCGGATCGACCAGGCCGAGGCCCATGAAGCCGACGACGGAAGCGCCGGCCGTCGCCCAGACGGCCTTGGGCTGCCGCAGGATGCCGCCGGCGCCCGCGTCGAAGGGGTCCATGTGGTGCTCCAATCCGGACGGGGATCCCCGCGAGGGGATGGTTGGTATATGCACACAGTAAGTTAGGGTAGCTAATTAGTGCAAGATACATCTAGTGTTCCTGGTCAGGTGATACCGCCCGGACGGGTGATCGTCCTTGACGTGGCGGAGCGCGGGTAGGACCGTGGAGCCCTATGAGGGGCGAACCCAGTTGCCCGAAGTGTGGTGGCCGGGTCAGGGCTCCCGGACTCTTCGCCGATTCCTGGCAGTGCGATGTGCACGGGACGGTGCATCCGCTGCAGCCCGTGATCCCGCCCAGCGTCGAGGCCCTCAGTGTCGTGGTGCATCGCACGCAGGTACCGGTGTGGATGCCATGGCCGCTGCCGGTCGGCTGGCTGTTCACCGGGGTGGTCTGCGCGGGCGACGACCGCAGCGGGGGCCGCGCGACCGCCGTGGCCTGCTCGGGCCCCGGCCCGCTCGGCGGGATGGGTGAGCTGATTCTGGTCGCCGAGGAGCTCGGCGTCGGCCTGGGCGCGCGCTATGCGGGCATCGACGGTCCGGATCCGGGGCCGTACATGAACGTGGAGAAGCCGCCCCAGGCCAAGGTCCTCGCCGCCGGCCGCCCCACCCCGCTCTGGCACGTGACCGGTGCCCCCGACGATCGCGCCGTCTTCGCCGGCGAGGCGCTCGGGCTGTGGCTGTGGGCGGTGGTGTGGCCCGAGCAGACGGGACTGCTCATGTACGACGAGCTGGTGCTGACGGATCTGCGGGACGCGGGGGCGGAGGTGGATCTGGTGCCCTGCGGGGCGTTGTCGCCGCGCTTGCTCAAGCCATAGGTGTTTGTCGAGTTTGGGGGACTTGAGGGGTGCGGGTGGGGTGAGTCGGCCCGGTTGGTGCGGCGTCTTCATTCGGCTGCTGGTTTGTGGGGGCTGGTCGCGCCCGCGCGGCGGAGCCGCATATCGATACAGCCCCGCGCCCCTAAGGGGCGCTTCCGTGCCCCTGGCAGGCGCTTCGTGCCTGTAGGGGGTGCCTGGTGGCTTTGGGTGTGACAGGGAACCCTTGTGCGGCCGCTATCCTTGGGTGTCCCTACCGTTCCGTCCTGGCCTGGAGTTCGCCTCGTGCGCATCGATCTGCACTGCCACTCCACTGCCTCCGACGGTACGGACACCCCGGCCGAGCTGGTGCGTCACGCTGCCGCGGCCGGGCTGGACGTCGTCGCGCTGACCGATCACGACACCACCCGCGGGTACGCCGAGGCCGTCGCTGCGGTGCCCGAGGGGCTCACGCTCGTCACCGGCGCCGAGCTGTCCTGTCGTATCGACGGCATCTCCATGCACATGCTGGCCTACCTCTTCGACCCCGAGGAGTCCGCCCTGCTCGCCGAGCGCGAGCTGGTCCGGGACGACCGGGTGCCGCGGGCCAAGGGCATGATCGCCAAGCTGAACGAGCTGGGCGTGCCCGCGACCTGGGAGCAGGTCGAGCGGATCGCCGCCGGCGGCTCCGTCGGGCGCCCGCACGTCGCCACCGCGCTTGTCGAGCTCGGGGTTGTGCCGACGGTGGACGACGCGTTCACCAAGGACTGGCTGGCCGACGGCGGCCGGGCTCACGTGGACAAGCACGAGACCGACCCCTTCGAGGCGATCCGGCTGGTCAAAGCCGCCGGCGGCGTCAGCGTCTTCGCGCACCCGGCCGCCGCGAAGCGGGGCCGTACGGTGCCCGAGTCAGCGATCGCCGAGATGGCCGCGGCCGGCCTCGACGGCATCGAGGTCGACCACACCGACCACGACGCCGACACCCGGGTCCGGCTGCGCGGACTCGCCGCCGAGCTGGGATTGCTGGTCACGGGGTCCTCGGACTACCACGGCAGCCGTAAGACGGTGTCGCTGGGCGAGTACACGACGGACCCCGAGGTGTACGGGGAGATCACGCGGCGGGCCACAGGGGCGTTCCCGGTGCCGGGAAGCGGCGGAGCCTGAGGCTCACCCCCGCCCGCCCACCTTCACCCTCGCTCCCCAAGGCCTCATCACCCATGTTCGACGTCGCCGTCTTCGGCTCCCTGTTCCTGACCCTTTTCGTCATCATGGATCCCCCTGGGATCACCCCGATCTTCCTCGCGCTGACCGCCGGACGCCCGGCCAAGGTGCAGAAGCGGATGGCATTCCAGGCCGTCTGCGTGGCCGGCGGGGTGATAACCGTGTTCGGGCTGCTCGGCCACCAGATCCTGAGCTACCTGCACGTCTCGGTCCCCGCGCTGATGATCGCGGGCGGACTGCTGCTCCTGCTGATCGCGCTCGACCTGCTCACCGGCAAGACCGACGAGCCGAAGCAGACCAAGGACGTCAACGTCGCCCTCGTCCCGCTGGGCATGCCGCTGCTGGCCGGTCCCGGCGCCATCGTGTCGGTCATCCTGGCCGTGCAGAAGGCCGACACTGTCGCCACCCAGGTGTCGGTGTGGTCCGCGATCCTCGCGATCCACGTCGTGCTGTGGCTGGTGATGCGCTATTCGCTACTGATCATCCGGGTCATCAAGGACGGCGGCGTGGTCCTGGTGACGAGGCTCGCGGGCATGATGCTCTCCGCGATCGCCGTGCAGCAGATCATCAACGGGATCACCCAGGTGATCAGGGGCGCCTGAGGCCCCGCCGGGTCCGGAACGGACAGAGCCCCCGCACGGCGTCGCTGCCGTACGGGGGCTCCGAAGCTTCTGCGGTGATCCGCGTTCTGCGTCAGTCGTGTCCGTGGTCTTTGTCGTCTGTCGTCGGTCTCTGTCGTCGATGTCGCGTCTGTTACGAGGCGGTGTTCTCGGCCGGACGGATCCAGAGCCGCTGCCCGATGGCGGCGGCCTGCTGAACGATCCGGTTGACGGAGGCGGCGTCCACGACGGTGCTGTCCACGGTCGTGCCGTCGACCTCGTCGAGTCGCATGATTTCGAAGCGCATGGCTTCTCCCTTCGTCTCGTGGTTCTGACTTAGTCAACGAGCTGCGTGTTACAAACATTCCCTACGCTAAGGAAATTTTTCGCACGTCTAATTACCGACCGGTTAGAGGTCATCGGAAGACTGACCGGGACCGGTTGTGTTCGCAGCGTGACCACCAGGACAATGGAGTCGATGAACGACGACCTCTCGGCCCTCCAGGCCCGCATCGACCGCACGAACGAGCTGCTGACACGCATGCTCGCCGAAGTGGCGAAGACGCCCTCGACCCATGCGATCTTCGTCGACGCGGGCTATCTGTACGCGGCGGCGGGCAGGCTGGTCGCCGGGACGGAGGACCGCCGCGCCTTCGACCTCGACGCGGAGGGCCTGATCGAAGCGCTGATCGACCGCGCCCGCACGATCTTCGCGGACAGCAGACTGCTCAGGGTCTACTGGTACGACGGCGCCCGGCGCCGCATCCACACCGCCGAGCAGCAGTCCATCGCCGAACTCCCCGACGTCAAGGTCCGTCTCGGCAACCTCAACGCCAACAACCAGCAGAAGGGCGTCGATTCGCTCATCCGCACCGATCTGGAGTCCCTGGCCCGCCACCGCGCCATCAGTGACGCGGCGCTCATCGGCGGTGACGAGGACCTCGTGTCGGCGGTGGAGGCGGCGCAGGGGTACGGCGCCCGCGTCCACCTCTGGGGCATCGAGGCACCCGAAGGCCGTAACCAGGCGGAACCGCTGCTCTGGGAGGTCGACAGCCAGCGCACCTTCGACCTCGACTTCTTCAAGCCGTACGTCTCCCGGCGCACCACCGTCCCCGCCTACGACGCCACGACGAGCCGGCCCACCCGCGAGGACGTCCGCTTCGTCGGCGCCCAGATCGCGGCGAAGTGGCTGTCCGCCCGGGGCCGCGAAGCCCTCGCGGAACTGCTGCCGGGCCACCCCTACCTGCCCGGCCCGGTCGACCAGGACCTCCTCGTCGAGGCCGAGGGTCTGCTCCAGTACTCCCTGCGCGGCCAGGCCGACCTGCGCCGCGCGCTGCGGGACGGCTTCTGGGAGCACGTGCAGACGCAGTACTAGGCCCTGCCGTTTGCCGCGTCCCAGAAGTCGGCCAGCGCACGGGCCGTGGCGAGCGGCTGATCGGTGTTCGGCGAGTGCTCGGCGTCCTCGACGATCGTCCGGCGGGCCCCGAGCCGTACGGCCATGTCGTCCAGCAGGGGCACCGGCCAGGTGTCGTCGCGCGAGCCCGACAGGACGTGGAACGGCAGCGGTACGGCGGCGAGTTCGGCGACGCGGTCCGGCTCCGTGCACAACTGTCGGCCGGTGGCGAGGAGTTGGGCGGGCTTGTTGCCGAGCCAGCGCCGCCGCAGATCCGCCCGGTCGTCGAGCCCGGCGTCGAGTGCGCCGGTCTCCGTCTCCTCCGGCGGCTCCATGGCCTGGATCGTGTCCCACACCTCGGCCATCGACATCACGCGGAGCGCGTCCCGCAGGAGCTTCACACGCTGCTGCTGGGGGACGGAGATCTGCGCCGGTCCCGAGGACATCAGGGTCAGGGAACGGAACGGTGAGTGGCCGAGGAGCACGGCCGCGCGCGAGATCTGCCCGCCGAGGGAGTGGCCCAGCAGATGCACGGACGTGCCGAGTGCCTCCGCCTGCGCGAGTACGTCCCTCGCCAACTCCTCCTGTGCGTAAGCGGATTCGTCGTGCTCCGGGCCGCCCGACTCGAACTGGCCCCGCCCGTCCACGGCGACCGTCCGGTACCCGCGCTCCGTCAGCGGCGGGATCAGCGAATTGAAGTCCTCCTTGCTCCCGGTGAACCCGGGCAGGAGCAGCGCCACGCCCCTGGGCTCGACCCCGTCGGCCACGGGAGCGTCGACGACGGCGAACTCACCGCGCCCGGTACGCAGCGCGTAGGCGCGGGTGCCGGGGGGCGGGACGAAGCTGGGAGGCCTGCTCATGTGCAGAGGCTATCCGGCGTGGATGGCGGCTCGTCGTCGTGGGGGAGAACACCGACGGCCCGGTCCCACATGAAGTGGGCCGGGCCGTCCGGGCATTGCAGGTGCGGATCAGGCCTCCGGGGCCTCCACGGCCGCCGCGGTCTTACGGGTGCGGCGCGTCTTCGGCTTCGCCTCGACCGCTTCGCCCGGGGCCTCGGCGACGGTGGTGGTCGCCTTGCGCGTACGACGCCGCGGCTTGACCTCCGGCTCGCCGGTGGCCTGCGCCGGGATCTCGGCGATCACGGCCTCGGCAACGGCCTTGCGGGTCCGCCGGACCTTGGGCTTGGCCTCGACCTCGACACCGTCGACATCGACAACGGCCTCGGCGGCGGCCGCCGTCTTACGGGTGCGGCGGGGCTTGGCCTCGGCACCTTCGGCGCTGTCCACGGCGGCCTCGGCGGCAGCGGCGGTCTTGCGCGTCCGCCGCGGCTTGGCCTCGGCACTCTCCGCCGTGTCCACGGCAGCGGTCACCCTGCGCGTGCGGCGGGGCTTGGCTTCGACGGCCTCGGCGGTGTCCACCGCGGCTTCGGCGGCAGCGGCGGTCTTGCGCGTCCGACCGGGTTTGGCCTCGGCGGCCTCGGTCGTGTCCACCGCGGTCTCGGCGGCAGCCGCAACCTTGCGCGTACGGCGGCGCGGCGTCGGCTCCGTGGCCTCGGCCGTGTCGACCGCCGCCTCGGCGGCAGCCGCCGTCTTGCGGGTGCGGCGGGGCTTCGTCGCCGGAGCCTCGTCGGTGCCCTCGGCCGTGGCGACGGCCGTCTCGGCCGCCTCCGTGGCCTTGCGCGTACGGCGGCGCGGCTTCGCCTCCGCCGGTTCCTCGGCCACCGTGGGCTCGACCACCGCGGTCTCCACCACCGGGGTTTCGACGATCGGGGTCTCGGCCGGCGTCACCGCCTGTTCCGCCGACTTGCGGGTGCGGCGGCGGCGCGGCTTCTCGGGGGCGTCCAGCGTGGCCGGACCCTCCGCCGTCTCCACGGCCGCCTCGGCCGACGCGGTTACCGGCGTGGCCGCCGGCACCGACTCGGACGCCCCGGCACGGGTGCGGCGACGGCGGCGCGGCGTACGGGTCGCCGTCGCCTCCTCCTCGGTCATGACCTCGGCGACCGGCGCCTCCACCGACTCGGAGCCGAGCGAAGTCCCGCCACGCGTACGGCGGCGACGGCGCTGCGAACGCTCCGGACGCTCACGCTCGGCGGACCGAGCCTCGTCGTGGCCACCGCGACCACCCCGGCCACCTCGACCGCGCGCACCGCGGCCACCGGTCTCGCCCAGGTCCTCCATTTCCTCCGCCTCCAGCCCGGCGCGCGTGCGCTCCGAGCGCGGCAGCACACCCTTGGTGCCCGCCGGGATGCCGAGGTCCTCGAAGAGGTGCGGCGAGGTGGAATACGTCTCCACCGGGTCGTTGAAGTCCAGCTCCAGCGCCTTGTTGATCAGCTGCCAGCGCGGGATGTCGTCCCAGTCGACGAACGTGATCGCCGTACCCTTGGCGCCCGCGCGGCCCGTACGGCCGACGCGGTGCAGGTATGTCTTCTCGTCCTCGGGGGACTGGTAGTTGATGACGTGGGTCACGCCCTCGACGTCGATGCCGCGCGCGGCGACGTCGGTGCAGACGAGGACGTCCACCTTGCCGTTGCGGAACGCGCGCAGCGCCTGCTCGCGTGCGCCCTGGCCGAGGTCGCCGTGGACCGCGCCGGAGGCGAACCCGCGGTGCTGGAGCTGCTCGGCGATGTCGGCGGCCGTGCGCTTCGTACGGCAGAAGATCATCGCGAGTCCGCGGCCGTCGGCCTGCAAGATGCGGGCGATCATCTCCGGCTTGTCCATGGAGTGCCCGCGGTAGACGAACTGCTTGATGTTCGCGACCGTCGCGCCCTGGTCGTCCGGCGCCGTGGCGCGGATGTGCGTGGGCCGGGACATGTAGCGGCGCGCGAGGCCGATGACCGCGCCCGGCATCGTGGCCGAGAACAGCATCGTCTGGCGCTTGGCCGGGAGCATGTCGATGATCTTCTCGACGTCGGGCAGGAAGCCCAGGTCGAGCATCTCGTCGGCCTCGTCGAGGACCAGGCACTTGACGTGCTTGAGGTCGAGCTTCTTCTGGCCCGCGAGGTCGAGCAGCCGGCCCGGGGTGCCGACGACGACGTCGACGCCCTTCTTCAGGGCCTCGACCTGCGGCTCGTAGGCCCGGCCGCCGTAGATCGCGGTGACGCGCACGTTGCGCACCTTGCCCGCGGTCAGCAGGTCGTTGGTGACCTGCGTGCACAGCTCGCGCGTGGGGACGACGACGAGCGCCTGCGGGGCGTCGGTGAGGGCCTCGGGAGCGGCGCGTCCGGCCTCGACGTCGGCGGGGACGGTGACGCGCTCGAGGAGCGGGAGGCCGAAACCGAGGGTCTTGCCCGTGCCGGTCTTGGCCTGGCCGATGACGTCCGTGCCCGAGAGGGCGACCGGGAGCGTCATCTCCTGGATGGGGAAGGGGTTGATGATGCCGACGGCCTCCAGGGCCTCGGCGGTCTCGGGAAGGATTCCGAGTTCTCGAAACGTCGTAGTCAGGGTGCTGCCTCTTCTGTGTGTGCGGTGCGAGGCGAGCGCGGGGGTCGTGTCGAACCGTGCCGGGGGACGTCGGCCGCCCCTACGGGCGGGCCGTAAGACACGGGACCACTGCCAACGCTCTAGCGCTCGAACCGCTGAGGGTCCCTCCGGTTGTCGTACGCACAGTGCCGTACGGTCCAGGAGGGCTGTCGGGTCGGAGCCGATCGGGCCACCGACCGGGCATCCTCATACGTGCGGCCTGTCGAGGTACGGCTACGTACCAGCAGGCGCATTACCACCATACCCCGGAATCGCGCACACGTGATGGCCGATTTGGTCACGTAGTCGTCGTCACAGTGGTTGACCAGGGGCTTCCACGGCGCGACGAGCGGGCTATTGTGCGCTTCATGACGAGCTCTGACAAGCCTGACAACGCCTCAGCCGCCTCCGCCGCCCCTGCCGGGCCCACCGGTGTAGCCGCCCAGGACTGGGCCAAGGCCTCCGCCGACCCGCAGTACCGTGCCGCGGTGGTGGACCTCCTCGGCGCGCTCGCGTACGGCGAGCTGGCGGCGTTCGAGCGGCTCGCGGAGGACGCCAAGCTGGCGCCGACGCTGTCGGACAAGGCGGAGCTGGCCAAGATGGCGTCGGCCGAGTTCCATCACTTCGAGCGTCTGCGGGACCGGCTCACGGAGATCGGCGCGGAGCCGACCCAGTCGATGGAGCCGTTCGTCGCGGCCTACGACAGCTTCCACAAGCAGACGGCGCCCTCGGACTGGCTGGAGGGCCTGGTCAAGGCGTACGTCGGCGACTCGATCGCCAGCGACTTCTATCGGGAGGTCGCCGCCCGCCTCGACGCCGACACGCGCGAACTCGTGCTGGCCGTCCTCGACGACACCGGGCACGCGGGCTTCGCCGTGGAGAAGGTGCGCGCGGCGATCGACGCCGACCCACGCGTGGGCGGCCGGCTCGCCCTGTGGGCCCGACGTCTGATGGGCGAGGCGCTGTCGCAGTCCCAGCGGGTCGTCGCCGACCGGGACGCCCTGTCCACGATGATCGTCGGCGGCGTGGCGGACGGCTTCGACCTCGCCGAGGTCGGCAGGATGTTCTCCCGCATCACCGAGGCGCACACCAAGCGGATGGCGGCGCTGGGCCTCGCGGCCTGATTGGTCGACGGTCCGGTGCTGTCCTGGTAGCGGTCCGGCGGAGCCTTCGGGCTCACGCCGGGGCTGATCGTCGGCGCAGCCGGCGGCCCGCCGGGCGGAGCAGCAGCGACAGCGAGGCCGCGGAGACCACCGCCGCGCCGAGGAGGTTCACTGCGGCCGAGCCGGGGCCCAGGGCGCTGTGGGTGACGAAGTCACCGAAGAGGGCTCCGGCCACACCCGTGCCGAAGACGAGGACCCGGGCGGGCAGCCGGTGCGCCAGACGGTGCACCGCGGCCCAGGCCAGCAGCACTCCGAGCAGCGCCGAGCCGAGAGCTTCCAGGATCATGACGGGGTCCCTCCCACACGGCCGGCCCGCGCTTCGCGGTCGTAGCGCGTCATACCCGTGACCTGCGGAATGCAATCCTCCCCTGTGCGCGACTTGTGTCCCGGATGTGAAGCGCGGACGCACGCGGAAGGGCCCCGTGGCCGGTCGCCACGGGGCCCTTCCGCTCCGCGTCCACGCGCGGACGACGTCCTTCGTACGGGCTACAGCGGACTACAGCGCGCTGAAGCCCACCTTGCGGACGGTCGGCTCGCCGAGCTCGACGTACGCCAGCCGGTCCGCGGGGACCAGGATCTTGCGGCCGCGCTCGTCCTCGAGGCTCAGCAGCTGCGTCTTTCCGGCCAGCGCCTCGGCCACCACGCGCTCGATGTCCTCCGCACTCTGACCGCTCTCCAGAACGATCTCGCGGGGCGCGTGCTGCACGCCGATCTTGACCTCCACGGCTATGTCCCTCCGACGGTCAGTGAAGTGCGCGAACTTCCGCGCCGTACCCAGCACACATTAGCCCGGTGAGAGGACGTACACGCTCCGCGCGAGAACGCCAGGAGCGAACAGGGGCCGGGAACAAAACGCGGCAGGCGCCAGGCGGCCGGGGCCGGCCGGTTGCCCGGGCGTCAGTGGGACTGCTCGATCCCGTGCAACGGGAATCCCGCGATGCCCCGCCAGGCCAGCGACGTCAGCAGCTGCACCGCCTGGTCGCGCGGCACACTGCGGTCGCTGTGCAGCCAGGAGCGCGCGACGACCTGGGCGAGTCCGCCGAGGCCGGAGGCGAGCAGCATCGACTCGGCCCGGGACAGGCCCGTGTCCTCGGCGATGACGTCGCAGATCGCCTCGGCGCAGTCGTTGGTGACCTTGTCGACGCGCTCGCGCACCGCGGGCTCGTTCGTCAGGTCGGACTCGAAGACCAGACGGAAGGCGCCGCCGTCGTCCTCGACGTACGCGAAGTAGGCGTCCATGGTCGCCCGGACGCGCTGCTTGTTGTCGGTCGTCGACGCGAGCGCGTGCTGTACGGACTGGATCAGCGCCTCGCAGTGCTGGTCCAGCAGTGCCAGGTAGAGGTCGAGCTTGCCCGGGAAGTGCTGGTAGAGCACCGGCTTGCTGACGCCCGCGCGCTCGGCGATGTCGTCCATGGCGGCCGCGTGGTAGCCCTGGGCCACGAAGACCTCCTGGGCGGCGCCCAGCAACTGGTTGCGTCGGGCTCGGCGCGGCAGGCGAGTGCCCCGCGGGCGCGCCGCCTCTGTCTGCTCGATGGCTGTCACGCCGCCTCCCAAAATCGTCCACGTGCGGTGTGCGCCGCGCGGCCATCGTACTTTTCGGTAACCGTGGTGTGCGCGGTGCGAGCGCAGAATTTCACGTGGTGGACGGTGGCGAAAGCCGTACAGAGGTCCCTGAACTGGGGCAGGTCACTCCCCGTGTCCTCACCGATGTCAGCGGTAGTCGTCCTCGTCGAGGGACACGACACGCGCCTGTTCGATGAGGTCGGCCTCGTTCGCGCGGTCCGCTTGGACGCCGGTCAGGGGGTCGTCGTGGTCCTGGGAGACATCCGCGAGCTGCTCGGCGGCGTCGCCCTCGGGGGCCTCGACGTCGATCTCCGGGGCCTCGAGAACACCCTCGACCTGGAGGTCCTCGATCGTCTCGGGATCGCTGGGGTCATAGGCCATGGTGGGCTCCCTTCCTACGAACATCCCTGGAAGAAGCAGGGGCCACATACCGGTGCCCTCTGTACGAGCGTAGGAGACAGCCGATGCGGACGCCATGGCATCGGCCCTCGTTCACCGCGTAACCCGTGGTGGCCCGTGATGGCTCGCGCGGTGACACGCGCGCGACGACGGCGCCGATCTGTGATGGCGAACACACGAATCACGGCGTGATCGTCTCGTAACATTGCCGCATGTCTTCGACCGAGCTGCCGTCCGTGCCGGCCACCAGTGTCCTTCCGAAGGCAGCGCGCGTAAGGGTCGCGAAGGGCGAGCGGCTGCGGTCGGTGGGGCTGCCGGGGGTCACGCTGTCGATCCGGTCGAGGCCACCCGCGCGCGAGGGCCTGCCGCCCGCGTTGTACGTCCACGGGCTCGGCGGTTCGTCGCAGAACTGGTCGGCGCTGATGCGCGAGCTCGACGGCGTCGTCCACGGCGAGGCGGTCGACCTGCCCGGCTTCGGCGACTCCCCGCCGCCGGACGACGGGAACTACTCGGTCACCGGGCACGCGCGCGCGGTGATCCGCTATCTCGACGCGGCCGGGCGCGGCCCGGTGCACCTGTTCGGCAACTCGCTGGGCGGCGCGGTCACCACGTGCGTGTCCGCGGTGCGTCCGGATCTCGTACGGACCCTCACCCTCGTCTCTCCCGCACTCCCGGAGCTGCGCGTGCAGCGCACGGCCATGCCGACGGCGCTGCTGGGCATGCCCGGAGTGGCCTCCCTGTTCACCCGCGTCAGCCGGGAGTGGACGGCCGAACAGCGCGTCCGCGGTGTCCTGGGGCTGTGCTACGGCGACCCCGGGCGGGTCACGCCGGAGGCGTTCCAGCACGCGGTGGAGGAACTGGAGCGACGGCTTCAACTGCCGTACTTCTGGGACGCGATGGCACGGTCCGCGCGCGGGCTGGTGAACGCGTACACGCTGGGCGGCCAGCACGGGCTGTGGCGCCAGGCCGAGCGCGTCCTCGCCCCGACCCTCCTGATCTACGGCGGCCGCGACCGGCTCATCGGCTACCGCATGGCCCAGAAGGCGGCACGCTCCTTCCGCGAGTCCCGCCTCCTCTCCCTGCCGGACGCCGGGCACGTCGCGATGATGGAGTACCCGGAGACGGTGGCCGGGGCGTTCCGGGAACTCCTCGCGGATGCAGGGCAGTTGGGGGCGGCTCGGACTCCGGGTGTGGGGCGTTCCGTTGTGGCCGGCAACGATGCCGGGGCCACTGGATCAGGCACCGGTCCAGGCGCCGGTCCCGGTGCGGGCGCGGGGAGCTGAGGGGCGACGTGGGACGCCACAGCCGCCGCGGGCCTGCCGCCAAGGGCGACGCCGCGGAAATAACCGCAGGACGAGGAGCGCAGGACTCCGGCGTACCCGAGGCCCAGGCCGCGCCGGGCGCGATGCGGGCCGGGCGACCGGGGGAGACGCCGGGGCCGGTTGACGGGCGGCCGGGATCGTTGCCCGGGCAGCGGCCGTCGCCGGTGGCTGGGCCGTCGCCAGTGGGCGGGGGCCCGGGGTTCCGCGACGGCACGCCTGCGCGTGGCGTGCCGCGGTTCGCCGACGGTACGCCCGCGCGTGGCATGCCGCGTCTTCCCGATGGCACGCCCGCGCGTGGGGTGCCCCGGCTGCCTGATGGCACTCCCGCCCATGGCGTCCCCCGGTTGCCCGACGGCACCCCCGCTCGCGGCATCCCGCAGGCCCGTGGTGAGCACCCCGAGGTGCGTGAAACCGGGGGTGGCCGGGGCGAGTTCAGGGGGCGGGCGGGGGTGGTGCCGGGGTCGGGTGCGGGGCCCGGGGTGGCCCTACCGCGGCAGCGCCGGGCGGGGATGCCCCGACAGGACTACATCGACGCCTTCGACGCCGGCGATGCCGACGGTTCCGGCGGCTCCGACGATGACATTGACGTCTTCGCGCCCCGGCCCAAGATCGGCGCCCAGCGTGTCGAGTCGTACGACCCCGACGCCGCCCCCGCGACGGACGAGACCGGCGCCGACGAAGACGTACCACCCACGAGCGTGCCCGTGCAGGCCAAGGGCGGCAAGGGGCGGGCATTCACCGGGATGGCTGCCGCCGCTGTCACCACCGTGCTCGCGGTGATCGTCGCCGGGCACGTCACCGACGAGCACGACGGCACCGACGTGCGGGCGCAGTCCGCCAACGACCAGGGCCGCGACGCCCACGGCTCCGCCTCGCGCGGTGACGGCCGTACGACACCGTCGGCGGCGCCAGGCGCGGTCACGCTGACGTACGACCAGAAGATGGCCGAGAAGTACGCCCTCGGGCCCAAGCTGAAGGGCTCGGGAAAGTTCGACGCGGTCCCGGGCACCGCCAGGGCGCCCGGCAATGGACGCAAGTACACCTACCGCGTGGACGTGGAGCGGGGACTCGGCCTGGACGGGGAGCTCTTCGCCCAGGCCGTGCAGAAGACGCTCAACGACCGCCGTAGCTGGGCCCACGACGGCGCCCGCACCTTCGAGCGCGTCGACTCCGGCAAGCCCGACTTCGTCATCACGCTCGCCAGCCCCGGCACCACCGCCGACTGGTGCGCCAAGTCGGGCCTCGACACCACCGAGGACAACGTGTCGTGCGACTCGGCCTCCACCGAGCGCGTGATGATCAACGCGTACCGGTGGGCACAGGGTGCGAAGACCTATGGTGACGAGATTCACGCGTACCGGCAGATGCTGATCAACCACGAGGTCGGCCACCGCCTTGGCTACGGCCACGTCACCTGCGAGAAGGACGGCGGACTCGCCCCGGTCATGCAGCAGCAGACCAAGTTCCTCGACCACGACGGAATCCACTGTCTACCCAACCCCTGGCCCTATCCCGGGAGTTGACGGGCGGCACAGGGGTCACGTTGACATGAGCAGAATGTTCGTTCATATTTCTGCCCATGTGGTCCCGTCATGCCGTCACGAAGCGCGCCGCCATCGAGCTGGCGCTGATCGGCGTGACCGCACTCTGCGTGGCCGACATCCACTGTCGCTGACGCCCGCCCCTGACGTTCGCGTCGCGACCCTTCACCACCCTCACCGTGGCCCTGTCACGGCTTATCGACGACCCGGCGCCGGGGCAGACGTCTGTTCACGTTCGTCTCACCCCTCGTCCACTTGTCTCGCTATTCAAGATGCCGCGAGACATCGGACTCTAGAGCTACCCCGAGAGGTCGTCATTCCCATGCGTCAATCGTCCGTCATAGCCCGCCGCGTGGCAGCGGCATCCGTCGGCCTGGTCGTGGCAGCGGGCACTGCCGCCTGCGGGCCGAAGGACAACGATGCCAAGGGCTCGGGCAGCGGCTCCGCGCCCCAGAAGGGCGGCACGCTCACGGTCCTGAACTCCAACCCGCAGCAGGACTTCGACCCCGCCCGCCTGTACACGTCCGGCGGCGGCAACGTGCCGTCCCTGGTCTTCCGCACGCTCACCACCCGCAACCGCGAGAACGGCGCGGCCGGCGCCGAGGTCGTCCCCGACCTCGCCACCGACACCGGGCGCCCCAACAAGGACGCGACCGTGTGGACGTACACCTTGAAGCAGGGCCTCAAGTACGAGGACGGCACCCCGATCACCACGGCCGACATCAAGTACGGCATCGAGCGTTCGTTCGCCCCCGAACTCTCCGGCGGCGCCCCCTATCTGAGGGACTGGCTGGTCGGTGCGGCGGACTACCAGGGGCCGTACAAGGACAAGAAGGCCCTGTCGGCGATCGAGACGCCGGACGAGCGGACCATCGTCTTCCACCTGAACAAGCCCGAGGGCGAGTTCCCGTACCTGGCCACGCAGACCCAGTTCACGCCTGTCCCGAAGGCCGAGGACACCGGCACCAAGTACGAGGAGCACCCGGTCTCGTCCGGCCCGTACAAGGTCGTCAAGAACGAGAACGACGGCGAGCACCTCGTCCTGGAGCGCAACACCTACTGGTCGGCGTCCGTCGACGCCGAGCGCAAGGCCTACCCGGACACCATCGACGTGCGCTCCGGCCTCGACTCCTCGGTGATCAACCAGCGGCTGTCAGCGTCCCAGGGTGCGGACGCCGCGGCGGTCACCACGGACACCAACCTCGGTCCGGCCGAACTCGCCAAGGTGACGGGCGACAAGGAGCTGGCCATGCGTGTCGGCACCGGTCACTTCGGCTACACGAACTACATCGCGTTCAACCCGACGGTCAAGCCGTTCAACAACGTCAAGGTGCGGCAGGCGATCTCGTACGCCATCGACCGGTCGTCCGTGATCAACGCGGCGGGCGGTTCGGCCCTCGCCGAGCCCGCCACCACCTACCTGCCGAACCAGAAGTCCTTCGGCTACACGCCGTACGACCTGTTCCCGGCGGGCAAGGCCGGCAACGCGGTCAAGGCCAAGGAACTGCTGACGGAGGCCGGTTACAAGAACGGGCTCACGGTGACCCTGACCCACTCCAACAGCAAGGACTTCGAGACCAGCCCGGAGATCGCGACCGCGATCCAGGACGCGCTCAAGAAGGCCGGCATCACGGTCAAGCTCCAGGGTCTGGAGGAGAACGACTACTCGGACAAGATCCACAACGTCAAGACCGAGCCCGGCTTCTTCCTCGCCCACTGGGGTGCCGACTGGCCCTCCGGTGGTCCGTTCCTCGCCCCGATCTTCGACGGCCGGCAGATCGTCAAGGACGGTGCGAACTTCAACACCGGCCTGCTGAACGACAAGTCCGTCAATGACGAGATAGACGCGATCAACAAGTTGACCGACCTTGACGCTGCCGCCAAGCGGTGGGGTGCACTGGACAAGAAGATCGGCGAGCAGGCCCTGACCGTGCCGCTGTTCCACCCCGTCTACAAGCGTCTGTACGGCAAGGACGTCAAGAACATCGTGATCAGCGACTGGACCGGTGTGCTCGACATCTCGCAGGTCGCGGTCAAGTAGTCATGACGATCAACCACACAGTCATGCCAGTCATGGCGGTCAACCAGTCATGAGCGATGCCCTTGTGGCCTCCCAGGCCGCCGGGACGGACACCTCCGTCCCGGCGGCCTCCGGGGCTCGTCAGTTCTGGCGGCGGCTGCGCGCGCAGCCCGCCGCCCTCGTCGCGGCGGGCGTCGTCGCGCTGCTCGTCCTGGTCGCGCTCGCCGCGCCGCTGCTCACCGCGATCGAGGGCCAGGACCCGACCACGTACCACCCTGCCCTCGTCGACTCCGCGCGCGGCGGCGTGCCCATCGGCTCGTTCGGCGGCCTCGGTGCCCACCACTGGCTCGGCGTCGAACCGCAGACGGGCCGCGACCTGTTCGCGCGCCTCGCGTACGGCGCGCGGGTCTCGCTGGGCGTCGCCCTGGCGGCGACCCTGGTGCAGGTCCTCATCGGCGTCGTCGTCGGCGTCGCGGCCGGACTCGGCAACCGATGGGTTGATCAACTGTTGAGCCGGGTCACCGACATCATCGTCGCCATGCCGCTGATGATCATGGCGCTGGCGCTGCTGGCGATCGTGCCCAGCAGCTTCCCGCGCCCGGTGCTCGTCTCGCTCGTCATCGGCCTGGTCGCCTGGGGCACCATCGCCAAGATCACCCGCGCCCAGACCCTCACCCTCAAGGAACTCGACTACGTCGCCGCCGCCCGGCTCAGCGGCTGGAGTACCTGGCGGATCGCCCGCCGGGAACTGCTGCCCGGCCTCGCCGCGCCCGTCATCACCTACGCCGCGCTCATGGTGCCCAGCAACATCGCCATCGAGGCCGCCCTGTCCTTCCTCGGTGTCGGCGTGAAGCCGCCGACACCGTCCTGGGGAGAGATGCTCACCTCGGCCGACGTCTGGTACGCGGCGGCGCCGCAGTATTTGCTGCTCCCCGCGAGCGCCCTGTTCGTGACCGTGCTCGCCCTCACCGTCCTCGGCGACGGAGTGCGCACCGCCCTCGACCCGCGCGCGGCCTCCCGCCTGCGCGTCGGCACGGGCCGCAGGCGCGAGGCCGATGCCGCGACCGTGGCTCCGGTACGGAAGGAGGGCGCCGCATGACCGGCTTCGGCGGTTTCGCCCTGCGCCGTGTCCTCGGCGCCGTACTCACCCTGTTCGCCATCTCGGTGATCATCTACATCGTCTTCTACGCCACACCCGGCAACGTCGCCCAGATCACCTGTGGCCCGCGCTGCTCGCCGGAACAGGTGCACCAGGTCGCCCAGCAGCTGCGGCTCGACGACCCGCTGTACCTGCGCTACTGGCACTTCCTGGAGGGCATCGTTGTCGGCCAGGACTACTCGACCGGCACGTCCGTCGGGCACTGCTCGGCGCCCTGCCTGGGACTGTCGTACCAGAGCGACCAGCAGGTCACGCAGATCATCCTCACGAAGCTGCCCGTCAGCCTGTCGCTGGTGGCCGGCGCGATGGTGCTCTGGCTCGTGCTGGGCGTCGGCACCGGCGTGCTCTCCGCCTGGCGGCGCGGCCGGTTCAGCGAGCGCGCGCTGACCGGTGTCACCCTCGCGGGCATCGCCACGCCTGTGTTCGTCATCGGCCTCGTCCTGATGATCGTGATCTGCGGACAGCTGGAACTGCTGCCCTTCCCGCAGTACGTCGCCTTCACCGACGACCCCGAGCAGTGGGCCTGGAACCTCCTGCTGCCGTGGCTCACGCTCGCCCTCAGTGAGGCCGCCTTCTTCGCCCGGCTGACCCGGGCATCGATGCTGGAGACGCTCGCGGAGGACCACATCCGCACCTTCCGGGCCTACGGCGTCGGCGAGCGGTCGATCGTCGGCCGGCACGCCCTGCGGGGCGCACTGGCCCCGGTCATCGCCCTGAACGCCAACGACTTCGGAGCGGCCGTGGGCGGCGCCGTCCTCACCGAGACCCTCTTCGGACTGCCCGGCATCGGCCAGGAACTGGTCCACGCGGTGACCGTCGTCGACCTTCCGGTGGTCGTCGGCATGGTCCTGGTCATCGGATTCTTCGTGGTCATCGCCAACGCCGTCGCGGACGTGCTGTACGCGGTGGCCGACCGACGGGTGGTACTCGTATGAGCCTGGTGGAAGTCACGGACCTGACGGTCGAGTTCGGGACCCTGCGGGCCGTGGACGGGCTGTCGTTCCGGCTCGAGCGCGGCGCCGCCCTGGCCCTGGTCGGCGAGTCCGGCTCCGGCAAGTCCACGGTCGCCGCCGCGCTGCTCGGACTGCACCACGGCACGGGAGCCCGGGTCGGCGGCTCGGTCCACGTCGCCGGCACCGACGTACAGCGGGCGTCCGACCAGGAGTTGCGGCGGCTGCGCGGCGGACGGGCCGCCATGGTCTTCCAGGACCCGCTGTCGTCGCTCGACCCGTACTACGCGATCGGCGACCAGATCGCCGAGGTGTACCGCGTGCACACGCGCGCCTCGCGACGGGCGGCACGCGCGCGTGCCGTCGAGGTTCTCGACCGGGTTGGAATTCCGGACGCACGGCGGCGGTCCCGTGCCCGCCCGCACGAGTTCAGCGGCGGCATGCGCCAGCGCGCCCTGATCGCCATGGCGCTCGCCTGCGAGCCGGACCTGCTGATCGCCGACGAACCGACCACCGCACTGGACGTGACCGTCCAGGCCCAGATCCTCGACCTGCTGCACACCTTGCGCGAGGAGACCGGCACGGGCCTGCTGCTCGTCACCCACGACGTGGGCGTCGCCGCCGAGAGCGTCGACGAGGTGCTGGTCATGCGGCACGGTCAGGCGGTCGAACACGGCCCGGTGTCCGCCGTACTCGGCTCGCCCACGCACGCGTACACCCGCGAACTGCTCGGCGCCGTCCCGCGCGTGGACGCGCCACGCAGCGCCTCACGGGCGACCGACGAGGTCGTTCTGGAGGCCACCGGCCTGAGACGCGAATTCGGGCGCGGGAAGCGGGCGTTCGCGGCCGTGGACGACGTGTCGCTGACGATCCGCCGCGGCGAGACCCTCGGCATCGTCGGCGAGAGCGGCAGCGGCAAGACGACCCTGGGCCGCATGCTGGTCGGACTGCTGGAGCCGACGGCGGGCGCGATCCGCTACGAGGGCCGCCCGCACACCGGCGTGAACCCGGCCGTGCAGATGGTCTTCCAGGACCCCGTCTCCTCCCTCAACCCCCGCCGCAGCGTGGGTGAATCCATCGCCGACCCGCTTCGCGCGCGGGGGATGGGGGTCCCCCCGCTCGAGCAAAACCGAGAGTGGAGGGACGAGGGGCGCATCAGGGGGCGCGTGACGGAACTGCTGGAGCGCGTGGGGCTCGAGGGGGCGCACTACGACCGCTACCCCCACGAGTTCAGCGGCGGACAGCGCCAGCGCGTGGGCATCGCGCGGGCGCTCGCGGCCGACCCGCGCGTCATTGTCTGCGACGAGCCCGTCTCCGCGCTGGACGTCACCACGCAGGCCCAGGTGGTGGCCCTGCTCGGCGAGTTGCAGCAGGAACTCGGACTGGCGCTGGTCTTCGTCGCGCACGACCTCGCCGTCGTCCGCCAGGTCAGTGACCGGGTCGCCGTGATGCGCCGGGGCCGGATTGTCGAGTCCGGCCCCGCCGACGAGGTGTACGACTCCCCGCAGGACCCCTACAGCAAGCAGCTCCTGGCCGCCGTGCCCGCCCTCGACCCCGAGGTCGCGGCCCAACGGCGGGCCGTGCGGCGGGAACTGTCCGCGGCATAGGCCTGGAGAGCATCCGGATGTGACGATCCGTACGCGCCTGATCTCCTAGCGCGACAGAACGCGACCCGCACGGGAAAGTTACGACCGTTCACCCCTTTTGGTGGCGCGATGGACAACCGTCCATCGCGCCACCGCCCCGTCCGCTTACGTTCGTCCCGCTGCGAGCCGCCGGGACAACGGCGGCTCCCCATACAGGAGATCGGGGGTGCACACGTGCGCATCGGACTGCTTACGGAGGGTGGCTATCCGTATGTGAGCGGTGACGCCAGACTCTGGTGCGACCGGCTCGTACGCGGGCTTGGGCAGCACGAGTTCGACATCTACGCGCTCAGCCGCACCCGGCGACAGGAGGACGAGGGCTGGATTCCGCTCCCGCCGCACGTCAGCCGGGTGCGTACGGCGCCGCTGTGGACCGCCGAGGCCGACAGCGCCGGCTACGGGCGCCGTGCGCGACGGCGTTTCACCGAGTGCTATACGGAGCTCGCCGGGGCCGTGTGTGCCGGGTCGGACGACCAGGCGGACCGTTTCGCCGGCGCGTTGTACGGACTCGCCGAACTGGCCCGCGACGAAGGCGGACTGGTGGGAGCGCTCCGCTCCGAAACCGCCGTACGAGCCCTGGAGCGCGCCTGCCGCGCACCCGGTGCCCTGCGCGCCGCGCGTGAGGCCCGCGTACCCGAACTGCTCACCGTCGCCGCCCATCTCGAACGCGTCCTGCGCCCCCTCTCCCTCGACTGGTACGCGGACGACGCCCTCGGCGCGGCCGACCTGTGCCACGCGACAGCCGGCGGTCCGGCGGCCCTGCCCGGGCTGCTCGCCCGCCACTTCTGCGGCGTGCCCCTGCTGGTGACCGAGTACGGCGTGCAACTGCGCTCGCACTACCTCGCCGCCGGTGCCGGCCAGGACGCCCCGTCCGTACGGGCCCTGCTCGCCGCCTTCCACCGAGGACTCGCCGGCGAGGTCTACCGGCGCGCCGCGATCGTCACGCCCGGCAACGCGCACGCCCGGCGCTGGCAGGAGCGCTGCGGCGCCGACCGCACCAAGATCCGCACCGTCCACCCGGGCATGGAGGCGTCCCGCTTCACGGAGGCCGGCGAGTCCCCGGACGGCGGGGACCCGGACATGCTCGTGTGGGTCGGCCGGGTCGAGCCCGCCAAGGACCTGGTGTCGCTGCTGCACGCCTTCGCAGAGGTGCGCAAGGCCGAACCCAAGGCCCGGCTGCGGATCCTGGGCGCCCCGACCGGCGCCGAGGGGCGCGTCTACCTGGGCCACTGCAGGGCGCTCGCCGCACAGCTCTTCCCGGACGAGGCCGAGGGCGTCCACGCGGTCGGCGACAACCCCGTGAGCTTCGATGAGATCGGCGGCCCGGAGGCCCCGACCCTCGCCGACGCCTACGCCTCGGGCGCCGTGGTCGTCCTGTCCAGTGTCGTCGAGGGCTTCCCGATCAGCCTGGTCGAGGCGATGTTCTGTGGCCGCGCGACCGTGTCCACGGACGTCGGCGCGGTGGTCGAGGTCATCGGCGGCACCGGCCTCGTCGTGCCCCCGCGCAATCCACGGGCACTCGCGGAGTCGTGCGTGGCGCTGCTGCGCGACCCGGAGCGCCGCGAGCGCCTGGGCGCGGCCGCCCGCGCCCGCGCGCTCGAACTGTTCACCGTCGAGCAGAACATCACGGCATTTCACGGCATTTACCTCGAGATCGTCGCCCACTGCCCCGTTCGCCGTGTCGTCCTCGACGACGCCGGCGAACCCCTGCCGTTTGCCACCCCCGCCGAGGCCCACATCCCGGGGCGCTGGACCGGATCCCCGACACGCGTCGTCGCCCGCGGCGGCCCCACCTGGGCAGCCTCAGACACCCCCGTACGGGCCACACGCCTCGCGACCTCGGAGGGCGCGCGATGAGCGGCCTGGGAAAACTCGACCGTTCGGACACCCTGGACAGCCCCGACGCGTGGGACGCGCAGTCGGAAGGCCGGTCGGCCGTCGAGGGCGACGCGGAACTCGCGGACGGCCCAGGGTTCGCGGGTGGCCCAGGACTCGCGGGCGGCCGGGATCTCGTGGACGGCTCGGGGCTTGCGAGTGGCCGGGATCTCGCGGGCGGTCCGGGGCTTGCGGGCGGTCCGGAGCTTGCGGGTGGCCGGGATCTCGTGGACGGCTCGGGGCTTGCGGGTGGCCGGGATCTCGCGGGCGGTCCGGAGCTCACGGACGGCCGGGAACTCGCGGATGGTCCGGAACCCACCGATGGTCCTGAACTCGCCGACGGTCCGGAATTCGCCGACGGGCCGCACGGAAAACCGGAGTCCCCCTGCGAACCCGGCCTCCCCAGCGAGGCCGGAGCTGCGGTCCGGACGAGGCTCACGGCCGACCCGGAGGACGGCAAGGGCCGCAGGCCCGCCGGCCGACGCGGTGCTGCCGACCCCGTGAAGTCGCTGATGCACCGTCACCGCGAGCTGTGCGAACACGCCGTGGACCCGCTGGAGATCGCGGCCGGACTCGAGGCGCACGGCGTCAGCGACCGCACCGCCGCCCGCTTCCGCCACCGCGACGTCTTCTCCCTCGCCGAGGAGATGTACGCGCGCGTCCCCCACGACGGCGAACCCCGCCCCCGGCCCACAGCCACCGAAGCTCCCCGGGCCCGCGCCGACTGGGCCCTGCTCGCCCTCCTGCCAGGCGTGCTGTGCGCAGCAACCGTGGCCGGCTTGCATCTCACCCACGGCCGGACCCGCTTCCTGGTGGCCGCCACCGGTGTCCTCGCCGTGAGTCTCGGCGTGCGCGCGGCGCTCCGGCGGGGCCCGCTCGGCACACCCCCCGGCACGCGCGTGTGGCGGCACACCACGCCGACACACGCATGGACCTGGTGGCTCCTCGGATACGCCCTCCTCGGCGACGGCCTGCTCGGTGCCGCCGTCGGGGGCGGCCCCGACGCCCTGCCGAACGGCACCCCGGACGGCCCCTGGCCCATGGCCGCCGCACCCGTCCTGGCCCTCACCCTTTCCTGCCCCCCGGCGGCCTGGAGCGCCCACCTCTTCGCCACCCACGCCCGCCGCAGGCTCACGGCCAGCCGCGGCCTGGAGGAGTTCTCCGCCGCCGTACAACCGTTGCTGCTCGGCGCGTTCGCCTTGTTCCTGTGCGCCCTCGCGGCCCTCGCCGCCCTGTCCGCCGCGGCCCTGGACGAGCCCGCGGCCTACCCCGAGACCCTCGCCCTGGGTGCCCTGCTCCTGCTCGCCCGCCTCCTCACCGTCCACCACCGGGCCCACTCGGCCACCCTCGCTCTCGCCGCGGCCGCCACTGCCGAGGCACTGGCGCCCGCCCTGGTCCTCGCCGGCCACCTCCCTGGCTGCTCCTTCCTCGCCGCACCGGTCCGGGCCCTCGTGGACAACCGGGGCACCGGCAGCGTCCCGACGCTCGCCTGCACCGCAGCCGCCCTGACTTTGCTGTTCCACGCGACCCGCACCCTGACCCGGGCCTCGGCCCACGCGCCGACGGGAGAGCAGACGTGAACCCGCCCGCACCCGCCCGGACCGCACCCACGCCGTGGCACCCGCCCCCGCCGCACAGCAGCCCTGCTCAGGGCCGCTTCCGCCCCCTGCCGCAGGCGCTCGGCCCCACCGCCGGAGGCAACCGCATCACCCCTTTGAAGGAGAAGACCAGATGACCACCTCCCGACCCGGAGCATCCGGAGCCACCGGAGCAGCCGGTGCGCACACCCCGGGAGCCGCCCGATGAGGGTCCTGCTGATCGGAGCCAACGGCTACCTCGGCCGCTTCGTCGCCGACCGCCTGCTCGCCGACCCGGCCGTCCAGCTCACCGCACTCGGCCGCGGCGACGACGCCGACGTCCGCTTCGACCTCGCCAGCGGCAGCCCCGGCGCGCTCACCCGCTTCCTGGACGCGGTCCACCCCGGCGTCGTCATCAACTGCGCCGGCGCCACCCGCGGCGGCGCCCGCGAACTCACCCGGCACAACACCGTCGCCGTGGCCACCGTCTGCGAGGCCCTGCGCCGCAGCGGCTGCGGCGCCCGTCTGGTGCAGATCGGGTGCAGCGCCGAGTACGGCCCGAGCCAGCCCGGCTCCTCCACGGCCGAGGACGCCGTCCCCCGCCCCGGCGGCCCGTACGGCGTCAGTAAACTCGCCGCCACCGAACTCGTCCTGGGCGCCGGCCTGGACGCCGTCGTCCTGAGGGTGTTCTCACCCGCCGGACCCGGCACCCCGGCCGGCTCCCCGCTCGGCCGGCTCGCCGAGGCGATGCGCCGCGCCATGCAGTCCGGCGACGGCGAACTCAAGCTCGCCGGCCTGGGCGCCCAGCGCGACTTCATCGACGTTCGCGACGTGGCCCGCGCCGTGCACGCGGCCTCCCTCTCCGCCGCACAGGGGGTCATCAACATCGGCTCGGGCCGTGCCGTCCGCCTCCGGGACGCCGCCGCAGTCCTCGCCCGCGTCGCCGGATACGGCGGCACCCTGCACGAACTCGACGGACCTCCCGGCCCCCTACGGACATCCATCGGCCACCCCCGCGGCGAATCCGACCATGCGGCCCCGATCGCGTACCCGTACCCCGACGGCTGCGGCAGCTGGCAGCAGGCCGACGTGCGCACCGCACGCGACCGGCTCGGCTGGCGGCCCCGGATCAACCTCGAAGAGTCCCTCGCAGACATCTGGATGGAGGCGGCATGCCGCATCTGACCAGCGCCGAACCGGGCACCACGAGCACAGGTTTCAGCACCGCGTTCGGTATCCCCGGCTACGCCCACCCCCTCGTCGCTCCTGCCGAGTGGGCCGAACTCACCCGGCCCGGCACACCCCTGCACTGGGTCGTCCTCAATGTCGCGGGCGGACCCGGCAGCCGCCCCGACCCGCACTGCCTGGAGGCGGCCGGCAGACTGAGCAACGCGGGCGTCCGCGTGCTCGGCCATCTCGACACGGCGTACGGCGCCCGGCCCGTGGGCGACCTCCTCACCGACGCGCGGCTCTACGTCGACTGGTACCGGGTCGACGGCTTCCTCCTGGACCGCTGTCCCACCGAACGGACGGCGCTCCCCGAGGTCCGGCGGGCCGTCACCGCCCTGCGGGCGCTGCGGGACGACGCCCACATCGTCCTCGGCCACGGCAGCCATCCCCACGCGGGCTACGCCGAGAACGCCGACCAGTTGGTGACCTTCTCCGGCCCCTGGACCGAGTACCGCTGGTCGCAGGTCGCCGAGTGGACCGCCGACTATCCGCCCGACCGCTTCTGCCACTTCGTGCACGGCGTTCCCCGCGGCCACCTGGACGAGGCACTGCGCATCGCACGCTGGCAGGGAGCCGCCACGATCTACTTCACCGACCGCACCGACCGCACCGACCGCACCGACCGCACCGACCGCACCGACCCCTGGGAGACGATGCCCGGTTACTGGGACGAAATCGTCTCGCGGATCGGAACGGGTGTCTCGGAATGAAGAAGGCCATGGCAGTGTTACAGAGAGAACAAACGTAGTGATTGACCGACCAACGGAGTCCCCGTGTCGCTGCCACCCCTGGTCGAGCCAGCTTCTGAGCTCACCGTAGACGAGGTCCGCAGGTACTCCCGCCACCTGATCATCCCCGACGTGGGGATGGACGGGCAGAAGCGGCTGAAGAACGCCAAGGTGCTCTGTGTGGGCGCGGGCGGCCTGGGCTCGCCGGCGCTGATGTACCTGGCCGCGGCGGGCGTCGGTACGCTCGGCATCGTGGAGTTCGACGAGGTCGACGAGTCGAACCTGCAGCGCCAGATCATCCACAGTCAGTCCGACATCGGCCGCTCCAAGGCCGAGTCGGCGCGCGACAGTGTCAAGGGCATCAACCCTTACGTGAACGTGATCCTTCACGAGGAGCGGCTCGAGGCCGACAACGTGATGGACATCTTCAGCCAGTACGACCTGATCGTCGACGGTACGGACAACTTCGCGACCCGCTACCTGGTCAACGACGCCTGCGTGCTGCTCAACAAGCCCTACGTGTGGGGCTCGATCTACCGCTTCGACGGCCAGGCCTCGGTCTTCTGGTCCGAGCACGGCCCCTGCTACCGCTGCCTCTACCCGGAGCCCCCGCCCCCGGGCATGGTCCCCTCCTGCGCCGAGGGCGGCGTCCTGGGCGTGCTGTGCGCGTCCATCGGCTCCATCCAGGTCACCGAGGCGATCAAGGTCCTCACAGGCACCGGCGAGCCGCTGGTCGGCCGACTGATGATCTACGACGCCCTGGAGATGCAGTACCGCCAGGTCAAGGTCCGCAAGGACCCCAACTGCGCGGTCTGTGGCGAGAACCCGACCGTCACCGAACTCATCGACTACGAGGCCTTCTGCGGCGTCGTGTCCGAGGAGGCCCAGGCGGCGGCCGCCGGCTCCACGATCACTCCCAAGCAGCTCAAGGAGTGGATCGACGACGGCGAGAACATCGAGATCATCGACGTCCGTGAGCAGAACGAGTACGAGATCGTCTCCATCCCGGGCGCCAAGCTGATCCCGAAGAACGAGTTCCTCCTGGGCAGCGCCCTGGAGACCCTCCCGCAGGACAAGAAGATCGTCCTGCACTGCAAGACGGGTGTCCGCAGCGCCGAGGTCCTCGCCGTGCTGAAGTCCGCGGGCTTCGCGGACGCCGTGCACGTCGGCGGCGGCGTGATCGGCTGGGTCAACCAGATCGAGCCGAGCAAGCCGGTCTACTAGACGCGAGTCATCCCCGGTCCCGGAGGGGCTCGGCACCTGGTGTGCCGGGCCCCTTTCCGCTGCCCCGAGTGCCGCGCGGGCCTCGGGCGCTACGAGCAGACCTTGCCGTCCTTCGGCACCGTGCCGCTGAGCAGGTACGCGTTCACCGTCGAGTCCACGCACTCGTTCCCGTTGCCGTACGCCCCGTGTCCCTCGCCCTTCCAGGTCAGCTCCACACCGACGCCCTTGCCCAGTTCGTCGGCCATCCTGCGGGCACCCTCGTACGGCGTCGCCGGGTCGCCGGTGTTGCCGACCAGCAGGATCGGCGCCGCGCCCGGTGCGCTCACCTCCGGGGTGTCGTACTGCCCGGCCACCGGCCAGTCGTGACACCACCCGGCCGTGTCCCAGCCGAGGAAGTCCCCGAACACCGGCGAGATCTTCTCGAACTCCGGCAGCAGCCCTTTCGTCTTCTCGAGCGTGGGCCGCTGCTTGTCGTCCAAGCACGATATGACCCGTTGCGCGTGGGTCGTCGTGCCGTAGTGACCCGAGGAGTCACGGTCGTTGTATTCGTCGGCCAGCGACAGCAGTCGCGAACCGTCCCCCTGCTCCGCCGAGTTCAGGGCGCTGGTCAGCGTCGGCCAGCCGGCCTTGCTGTACAGGGGCAGGACGATGCCGGTCACCGCGAGGCTCTGGGTCAGCTTCCGGCCGGACGAGGTGGGCAGGGGCTCGGCGTCGATCCGCTTCAGCAGGGCGGCGATCTTCCGTGAGCCCTGCTTCGGGTCCTGGCCGGTGGACTTGAGGTAGTCGTCGAGGGCCCGCTGGAACCCCCTGGCCTGGTTCTCGGCGTGGCCCACCGAGTCGGCGCTCGGGTCGACCACGGCGTCGAGGATCAGCCGCCCCACGTTCTTCGGGAACAAGTGGGCGTAGACGCCGCCCAGTTCGGTGCCGTACGAGATGCCGAAGTAGTGCATCCGCGCGTCGCCGAGGACCTGGCGCATCAGGTCCATGTCGCGGGCCGTGTCGGTCGTCGAGACGTGGGCCA
This sequence comes from Streptomyces sp. NPDC002619, assembly GCF_042889305.1. Classification (NCBI taxonomy): domain Bacteria; kingdom Bacillati; phylum Actinomycetota; class Actinomycetes; order Kitasatosporales; family Streptomycetaceae; genus Streptomyces; species Streptomyces sp. NPDC002619. The sequence goes on from NZ_JBIAQV010000001.1 coordinate 770,960, forward strand.
TCAGCTTGCCGGCGGCCCGCTCACAGCCCTTGCCGAAGTCGGTCGCGTCCTGGAAGTACGCCTTCTCCTCGGCCGGGGTGTCCGGGGTGGCGTCGATCGTCTCGGCCGCCCTGATGTCCCGGTCGGCGCGGCAGCGGATGCCCTCGCTGGCCCCGACCCCGCGCGGGTCCCAGCTCACGAGGTCGTACCGCTTGCGCAGTTCGGAGACCGTGGCCGCGTAGTACGACATCGTCGACACGCCCGAGCCGCCCGGCCCGCCGAAGTTGAAGAGGAGCGAGCCGATGCGGTCCCCCCCGGTGGCGCGGGCCCGGATCAACGCGAGGCCGATGGTCGCGCCGTCCGGCCTGGCCCAGTCCAGCGGGACCTTGAGCGTCGCGCACTGCCAGTCGCCGCTCGGCGCGGCGGAGTCCGTCGTGCCCTTGCAGCGGCCCCAGTCGGGCTTCTGCGACGTGAGTGAGGAGGGCAGGGCGACGGCGGACGTGCCGGCCTGCGGCGCCGACGGAGCGCCGGACGTGTCCTTCCCCTTGTCCCCGCCCCCACCTGACGAGCCGCCACCGCACCCGGCCACCAGCGCCGCTGCGGCGACCACGGCCGCCCACCGTACGAAACGCGACATGCGCACCCCCCTCGCAAGCTCTCAGCACATCGGTCGCGGAGAGCGGTCAGGCCATAGTAGGCGGATCAAGCCGCGCCGGTGGCGGCCTGTGGATAACCCTTTGACCTGCGATTTTTCCGGAAATCCGTAGCGGGTCAGGAGCAGACCGTTCCGGCCGCGGGCACCTTCCCGTCCAGCAGATAGCCGTTCACCACACCCTGCACGCACTTGTTCTTGCTGTCGTAGGAGCCGTGCCCCTGCCCCTTGAACGTCAGCTCGACGCCGACGCCCTTGCCGAGGGCGTCCACCATCTTGCGCGCGCCCTCGTAAGGCGTCGCCGGATCGCCGGTGTTGCCCACGACCAGGATCGGCGCCGATCCCGGCGCGCTCACGTCGGGGTGGTCGGCGGCGCCGGGCACCGCCCAGTCGGTGCAGGTGACCATGCCCCAGGCCAGATAGTCACCGAACAGCGGGGAGGCGGCGCGGAACTCGGGCAGCTTCTGCTGGACGAAGCCTGCGCTGTACCGCTGCTTCTCGTCCGAGCAGTTGATGGCCACGTTCGCCGCGGTGATGTTGCTGTACTCGCCGTTCGCGCTGCGGCCGTTCAACGAGTCGGACAGCAGCATCAGGATCTTGCCGTCGCCGTCGTACGCCTCCTGCAGGCCCTCGGTGAGGTACTCCCAGAAGTCCTTGGAGTAGAGCGACTGAGCGATCCCGTTGGTCGCGACGGTCTGCGTGAGCTCGCGCGGGAAGATGCCAGGGATCGGCTTCTTCTCGAGATCCGCGAGCAGTTTGGCGATGCGGTCCTTGACGTCCTGCGGGGTGTCGCCGATCGGGCATTCGGTGGTCTTCGACGTGCAGTCCTCGGCGAAGTTGTCGAGCGCGAGCTGAAAGCCCCTGGCCTGCTCGAGCGAGACCTGCTCGGGGTTCTGCGTGGGGTCGACGACGCCGTCGAACACGGCCCGGCCGACGTTCTTGGGGAACAAGTGCGCGTAGACACCGCCCAGTTCGGTGCCGTAGGAGATGCCGAAGTAATGCAGCTTGGAGTCGCCCAGAACCTGGCGCATCAGGTCCATGTCACGGGCCGCGTCGGTGGTCCGTACGTGCGGCAGGATCTTCTCGGAGTTCTTCTCGCAGGCCGAGTTGAACTTCTTGGTGCGATCCAGGAGCTGGGTGCGCTCGGCGCTGTCGTCGGGCGTCGCGTCCTGCTGGAAGTACACGTCGAGCTGTGCGTCGCTCAAGCACTCGACGGGTGAACTGCGGCCGACCCCTCGCGGGTCGAAGCTCACCAGGTCGTAGCGGGTACGCAGCTTCGCGTAGTCCTCGCTGAAGGCGGGCAGTGTGGTGACCCCGCTGCCGCCGGGGCCGCCGAAGTTGAAGAAGAGCGAGCCGATCCGCTTGCTCGCGGGGCCGCTCGCCCTGGCCCGGATCAGGGCGATGCCGATGGTGTCGCCCTTGGGGTCGCTCCAGTCGCGCGGCACCTTCAGGGTGGCGCACTGCCAGGGGGTGCCGCCCGGCAGCGGGGACGGGGCGCTGCCGCTGCCCTCCGCCTCGGACGGGGCCGGGCAGTCCTTCCAGTCCAGCTTCTGCGCTGTCAGATCCCCGTGCGTGGCACCGTCGCCGCAGCCCGCGAGCAGGGAGGGCAGCAGGACGGCGGCGGTCAGGGCGGCGCGGATCCGGAAGGGGTTCGGCATGATCCCATCCTGCGGTCGCGCGCGGCGGGCCGCTCGGGGCGCGGGCCGTACGGGGTACGGCTCTACAGGGCGCCCTTGCGCGAGAGGTGGTTGAAGGCCAGCCAGCCCGGCAGCACCGGCAGCCACAGGGTGAGCAGTCGGAACAGCAGGACGGCCGGTGCGGCGACCTCTTTGGGGAGGCCGACGGCGATCAGGCCGACCGTCAGGGTCGCCTCCACCGCGCCCACGCCGCCCGGGGTCGGCGCAGCGGATCCCAGGGCGTTGCCGGCGAGGAAGACGACCGCGACGCTGGCGATGCTCAGGGAGGTCGAGTCGTCGCCGAACGCGCGGATCGACGCGTCCAGGCACATCACGAAGCAGGCGGTGAGCAGCAGCATGCCGCCGATGCCGGTGATCAGCTTCTGCGGCCGCTGGAGCACGTCGAGCATGCGCGGGACGACACCCGCGAACAGCGACCGCACGCGCGTGACGAGGAATTTCCGCAGGAACGGCACCGAGGTCACCACGAGCACCAGGACGGCCACCGTCAGCAGACCCGCGATGACCGTGCGGGACGGCGACAGCGACGGCGTCTTCTCCGTGCCGGTCAGATAGCCGAACGACAGCAGCATCAGGATGTGGCAGCCGAGCCCGAACAGCTGTGAGGCGCCGACGCTCGCCACCGCGAGCCCGGGACGTACGCCCGCGCGCTGCAGGAAGCGGGTGTTGAGGGCGACACCGCCGACGGCGGCGGGTGCCACGATCTTCACGAACGACCCGGCGACCTGCGCGGCCACGGTCCGCAGGAACGGCACTCGCTCGGGCACGAAGCCCAGCAGGGCCATGGCCGCCGCCACATAGCTGAGCGCCGAGAAGAGCACCGCCGCGATGAGCCAGCCCCACTGGGCCTGAGCGAACAGCGTGCCGAACTCGATGTGCGTGAGCTGCGTCAGAAGGAAGTACGCGCCGATGGCGCCCGCGATGAAGCTGATCAGCGTGCGCGGCCGCACCCGCTCCAGGCGGGCCGGCTCCACGGGGGCCTGTGGCCTGATCCGCAGCACCTGGTGCCGGATCTGGGTGAGCAGATCCTCCTCGCGGGCCTCCTCCAGAGCCTCGTCGATGGCCCGCTTCTCGGCCCGCTGTTCGGCGCGCACCGTCTTCTTGTCGGGATTTTCGAGGGCGGGCCTCGTGTCCTCCGACGCTTCCTCGAGCCGGGCGAGCTTCGCCTGCCGGGAGGCCTCCAGTACGGCCTCACGCTCGCGCTGCGCCCGCTCCCGGGCTAGTTTGCGCAGCGTCGCGCGCGTGGAGCGCGTCAGGGCGATCGGCTGGAGCATCGGCAGGCAGCCGGCGACGGCGTCCGGGCCGAGGACACCGACGGCGGAGGCCACCGCGCGCTCGGCGCCGACCCGCAGGCCCAGCGTGGTGACCAGCTGGGCGACGTCCATGCGCAGCAGCAGATCACCGGCCGCGATCTCGCCGCCGCGCAGGTCGGTGAGGATCACCGCGCCGGAACGATCCACCAGAATTGCGTCGCCTGCCAGCCTGCGGTGCGCGATCCGCCGGGACTGCAGGGCCCGCACCTGGCGCCAGGTGTTGTGCAGCAGTTCGTCGGTGATGTCCTCGTCGGCCAGCGAGTCCAGGGTGCGCCCGCCGGTGTGCTCGTAGACGAGAATCACGGCGTCGGGGCCCAGTTCGGAGGTGGCGATCAGCTTGGGCGCGTTGGCGCCGGCCGCGATCGCCGCGTACGCCAGCAGCGCCTCCTGCTCCAGCGCCTGGCGCAGGGACTGGAGACTGCTGCGGGTGGCGAAGCCGCGCAGGGTGAGGTTGCGCCACGCGCGGTAGAAGAAGCCCTGGGCCTGCTGCTCCCGGTCGACCACGGTGACGTCCAGCGGCGGGCCGTCCTCCAGGGTGACGAAGTAGCGCCGCCCGCGGTCGCCGTTCTCGCTGTCGGCGGCCTCCTCGCGGGCCGCGCCGACTGGATGGAAGCCGACGTGCCGCAGGCCCGCCAGCAGGGTCTGCCCCGTGGGCCGGACATTGGGGGAGCCGACCGCATACAGCGTGCCGTAGGCCACGGTCCAGCCGATGAGCACCGTCAGGATGATCGAGAACGGTGTGGTGTAACCGGTGACCAGCATGGAGAACGCGTCGAGCATCAGCACGATCCACAGCACGGCACGCCAGCGTGGCCTGCGGGACATCCCCACGGCCGTCATGTACGCGATGACGGGCGCGAGGTAGCCGTGCACCGGGTCGGTCAGGGCGTGGATGTCACCGGGGGAGGGCTGGGTGAGGGCCTCCTGGATCGAGTCCGGGGCGGCTCTGGCGACCCACAGATCGGTGGCGAGGGTCACTCCGTGCGCGAGGACGGCCGCGAGCACGCCGTCGGCGATACGCAGCCCGTCCCGCTTGATGAGCCGCTCGATGGCGAACGCGACCGGCACCAGCAGGATCGCGATGCTGGACGCCAGCCCCGCGATCTTGATCAGCAGGTCGGGCGCCTGGCCGGTGCCCTTGTTGATGTCCTGTTCGAGGCCCGAGGTGGTGCCGTGGGCGAAGGCCGCGATGGCCAGCAGTACTGCGATGGCGAGCACGCCCACCAGGAGCCGCATCAGGTCGGAGGGACGGTGCACGCGCGCGGGGAGGAGCGGTTCGTCGCCCTCGACCTCGTCGATGTGCGGGTCCTGCGCGCAGTCCGTCTCCGGCGCGGCGGCCTCGGTGCCGGGGTCCTTCTCGGTGGTGTCCTTCGCGTGCGTGTCGGCGGTGTCCGGGCGCGCCGCGGCGTCGGACGTGCCCTCCGCACCTTCGGGGTGCACGCCCTGCTGCTTCATCGTCTCTTCTTGGTCTCGTATCACCAGTCACCGCCCGCACGATGGTGGCATGCCCCACCGACACGCGGGGGTGTCAGGGTGCACATGCGGGGGCGCACAGTCTGCCCCAAGCGCCGCTGAAGGGCGAGGGAGAGGCGTGGTGCCGCGGGCGTCGCGTTGTCGGTGGGGTGCGGCAGGATGGGGCGAATGAGCGAGGAGAGGCTTCCGGAGGAAACCCGGGAGGGGGACGCGGACGGGCTGCCGGAGTATGCCGAGCGGGTCCTCGACGTCGCCGAGCGGATCCCGCCCGGGCGGGTCATGACGTACGGCGATGTCGCGGAGTGGCTGGAGCAGGGAGGCCCGCGCCAGGTCGGCCGTGTGATGGCCCTCTACGGGGGCCCCGTCCCGTGGTGGCGCGTGGTGCGTGCCGACGGGGTCCTGCTCCCGGGGCACGAGCTGCGGGCGCTCGGCCACTACCGCGCGGAGGGCACCCCGCTGAAGGAGGCGAGTAGAGCCGCCGAGGGCCATCTGCCCCGGGTCGACATGAAACGGGCCAGATGGGACGGCGGCGAGAGCGCGGAGGGTCACACCTGACAGCTTCCGCCATCGGACGCCCAGGAGGGGAACCTGTGGCCCGTACGAGGGACACGGGGGACGTCCGGGAGATGCCGTACGTTCGAGAGGCGTGGGGCGCGTGGGGCGCGTGGGGCGCGTGTGTCGCGAGCGCCGCGAGGGAAGAAGCGGAAGCCCTGCTTCCGTCCCGGGTGTCGGCGTAGCGTCGGCTGCACGTGTCCCGTTCACCTCGCGGTCACCGCCTTCCCCGAGCGGGGCCCGCCCACGCAACACCCGACCATCCCTCGACGGCGGCGCACGGCGCCGACAGAGACAGCCCCGAGTACAAGCACCAGGACCGGCGAACCACGTGAGCTCCTCTTCCTCCACCGGGCACCTGCCGCACCCCCAGGTGCGGCAGGGGAACCGTGTCGCTTACCGACTGGTCCGTACTGCGCCGGCCGAACCCGATCCCCCTCGTCTGGACGCTGCCCAGCGCGCGGTGGTTGACCACCGGTCCGGACCTCTTCTCGTGCTCGCGGGTCCCGGCACCGGCAAGACCACCACGCTCGTCGAGTCCGTGGCCGCGCGGATCGCCCGCGGTGCCGACCCCGAGCGGATCCTGGTGCTGACCTTCAGCCGCAAGGCTGCCGTCGAACTCCGCGACCGCATGGCCCTGCGCGTCGGTGCGGCCCGCGCGCCCCGGGCGACCACCTTCCATTCGTACTGCTACGCCCTCGTCCGCGCCCACCAGGACAGCGAGCTGTTCGTGGAGCCGTTGCGCCTGCTCTCCGGCCCCGAGCAGGACGTCACCGTCCGCGAACTGCTCGCGGGCCAGCCGGACCTGGAGCGGCTCGGCCTGACCCATGTGCGCTGGCCGGACGAACTGCGCGCGTGCCTGACCACCCGGGGGTTCGCCGACGAGGTCCGGGCGGTCCTCGCCCGCAGCCGCGAACTGGGGCTCGGTCCCGACTCCCTGAACTCCTTCGCCCGCCGGATCGGCCGCCCCGACTGGCGGGCCGCGGCCGCGTTCCTCGCCGAGTACCTGGACGTGCTCGACATGCAGGGCGTGCTCGACTACGCGGAACTCGTCCACCGGGCGGTGCTGCTGGCCCACCGCCGGGAGGTCGCCGACCGGCTGGCCGGCCAGTACGACGCCGTGTTCGTCGACGAGTACCAGGACACCGACCCGGCCCAGGTGCGGCTTCTGCACGCCCTGGCGGGCGGCGGCCGTACCCTCGTCGCCTTCGGCGACCCCGACCAGTCGATCTACACGTTCCGCGGCGCCGACGTGAACGGCATCCTCGACTTCCCGGCTGCCTTCCCGCGCGCGGACGGCCGTCCGGCCCCCGTCGAGGTCCTGCGCACCTCACGCCGCTCCGGCGCCGCCCTGCTGGCCGCGACCCGCCTGCTGACCCAGCGCATGCCCCTGACCCGGCTGCCCGCCGACAAGGTCCGCGCCCACCGCGAACTCACCCCGGTACGGGACGGTGGCCGCGTCGACGTCCACACCTACCCCACCCCGGGTACGGAGCTCGACAACATCGCGGACATCGTCCGCAGGGCGCACCTGGAGGACGGCGTCCCCTGGCGCGAAATGGCCGTCCTGGTGCGCGCCGGAGCCCACACCATCCCCGCGGTCCGCCGCGCCCTCACGGCGGCGGGCGTGCCTCTGGACATCGACGGCGACGACCTGCCCCTGCGCCACGAACCGGCGGTGGCACCGCTGCTGACCGCACTCAGAGCGGTCGCGACGGCGGAAGCCGCACGCCGCCCCGCCGATACGGAGCCCGCCCCGGACACCCCGCCGTGGCTCGACACCGAGACCGCGCTCACCCTGCTCACCTCGCCCCTCGCCGGCATGGACGCCGCCGATCTGCGCCGCCTCGGCCGCGCCCTGCGCGAGGAGGAGCGCGCCGGCGGCAACGCGCTCCCGCCCCCCTCGGACGAACTGCTCACACGGGCGCTTGCCGAACCGGAACGGCTGGTCACGCACGACCCCGCCCACGCGCGCGGAGCCCAGCGCCTCGGCGCCCTCCTGCGCAAGGCCCGACAGCGCCTCGCGAACGGCGGTACGGCCGAGGAGGCGCTCTGGGACCTGTGGAACGGCACACCGTGGCCCGGGCGCCTGGAGCGGCTCGCCCGGCGCGGCGGCGCGGCCGGCCGCAACGCCGACCGCGATCTGGACGCCGTGTGCGCGCTGTTCGCGACCGCCGCGCGCGCGGAGGAGCGCACCGGAGGCCGAGGCGCCCTCAACTTCCTCGAGGAGATCGACGCCGAGGACATCGCCGCCGACACGCTCGCCGGGCGGGCCGTACGCCCCGACGCCGTACGCCTCATGACCGCGCATCGCGCCAAGGGCCTGGAGTGGCGCCTGGTCGTCGTCGCCGGCGTCCAGGAGGGACTGTGGCCCGACCTGCGCCGCCGCGGTTCCCTGCTCGAGGCCGACCGTATCGGCCGCGACGGACTCGCCGAACCGCTCACCCCGGGCGCGCTGCTCGCCGAGGAACGCCGCCTCTTCTACGTCGCCGCCACACGCGCGCGTGAACGCCTCGTCGTCACCGCCGTGAAGGCTCCCGCGGACGACGGCGACCAGCCCTCCCGGTTCCTCACCGAACTGGGCGTCGAACCCCAGGACGTCACCGGCCGCCCCCGCCGCCCCCTGTCCGTGGCCGCGCTGGTCGCCGAACTGCGCGCCACGACCGTCGACCCGCGCGCGTCCGCCCCGCTCCGGGAGGCCGCCGCCCACCGCCTGGCCCGGCTGGCCGCACTCGCCGACGAGGACGGCCGCCCCCTGGTGCCGTCCGCGCACCCCTACCGCTGGTGGGGCATGTTCGAGCCGACCGAGAGCAAGGTGCCCCTGCGTAACCGCGACCAGCCCGTCGTGCTGTCCGGCAGCGCCCTCGACCAGCTCGCCAACACCTGCGCACTGCAGTGGTTCCTGGGCCGCGAGGTGAAGGCCGACGCGCCCGCCACCACCGCCCAGGGCTTCGGCAACGTCGTCCACGTCCTCGCCGACGAGGTCGCCTCCGGTCGGACCCCCGCCGACCTCGCCGTGCTGATGGAGCGCCTGGACTCGGTGTGGAACGCGCTCGCCTTCGACGCGCCCTGGAAGTCGGCGCAGGAGAAGGAACACGCGCGCGTGGCGCTCGAACGCTTCCTGAAGTGGCACGTCGACTCCAATCTGGCCCGCGCGGGGCGCACGCCGGTGGCGAGTGAGCACGACTTCGACGTCACCCTCGAAGCGGGCGACTACGAGGTGCGCATCCGCGGCCAGATGGACCGCGTCGAGGAGGACGGCGAGGGCCGCGCGTACGTCGTCGACTTCAAGACCGGCAAACAGGCGCCCAGCGCGACCGAGGTGGCCCGCCATCCCCAACTGGCCGTCTACCAGCTCGCCGTCAGCGAGGGCGCCGTCGACGACGCCTTCGACGGCGTACGCCCCGAGCCCGGCGGCGCCGAACTCGTCCACCTCAGGCAGGGCGCCGCCCAGCGCGACGGCGGCGAGACCATGCCCAAGGTGCAGACCCAGCAGCCGCTGGAGGGGGAGTGGGTCGGCGACCTGCTGGCCACCGCCGCCGGCAAGGTCCTCGACGAACGGTTCACGCCCACCGCGGGCCAGCACTGCGCGCACTGCGCCTTCCGGGCCTCGTGCAGCGCCAGACCGGAAGGCAAGCACGTGGTCGAGTGACCCGCGTGACGCATCGCACCACTCGCGCTGACCTGTACTTCTCCCGGCCCGGCCGACGATCCGGCACCCGCTGTCAGTGGCCGCAGCTAGCCTCTGCGACATGCCTGCCCGCATCACCGACCCCGAGCAGCTCAAGGAGCTCCTCGGTATCCCGTTCACCCCGGAGCAGACGGCCTGCATCACCGCGCCGCCCGCCCCGCAGGTGATCGTGGCCGGAGCCGGCTCGGGCAAGACCACGGTGATGGCGGCGCGCGTGGTGTGGCTGGTCGGCACCGGACAGGTCGCCCCCGAACAGGTCCTCGGCCTGACCTTCACCAACAAGGCTGCCGGTGAACTCGCCGAGCGCGTCCGCAAGGCGCTGATCAAGGCAGGCGTCACCGACCCCGACGTCATCGACCCGGACAACCCGCCGGGCGAACCGGTCATCTCCACCTACCACGCCTTCGCGGGCCGCCTGCTCACCGACCACGGCCTGCGCATCGGACTCGAACCGGCCTCCCGCCTGCTCGCCGACGCCACCCGCTACCAGCTCGCCGCGCGCGTGCTGCGCGAGGCCCCCGGCCCCTACCCGGCCCTCACACGCTCCTTCGCCGACCTGGTCAGCGATCTGCTCGCCCTCGACGCCGATCTCTCCGAACACCTCGTACGCCCCGAGGACCTGCGCGCCTGGGACGCCGATCTACTGCACAGCCTGGAGAGCACCCGGCTCAGCAACGCCGACCTGCGCAAGGTCCCCGACATCGCCGCCGCCCGTCGGGAACTCGCCGAGCTGGTGCTGCGCTACCGCGCGGTCAAGCGCGAACGCGACCTCCTCGACTTCGGCGACCAGATCGCCCTCTCCGCCACGCTCGCCCGGATCCCCGAAGTGGGCCGCATCCTGCGCGACGAGTTCCGCGTCGTCCTCCTCGACGAGTACCAGGACACGTCGGTGGCGCAGCGCGTCCTTTTGGCCGGCCTGTTCGGCGGCGGCACGGGCCATGCGGTCACCGCCGTCGGCGACCCCTGCCAGGCCATCTACGGCTGGCGCGGCGCCTCCGTCGCCAACCTCGACGACTTCCCCGAGCACTTCGCCCACGCCGACGGCAGCCCCGCCGCCCGCCAGGCCCTCAGCGAGAACCGCCGCAGCGGCGGCCGTCTCCTCGACCTCGCCAACGGCCTCGCCGAGCCCCTGCGCGCCATGCACGCGGGCGTGGAGGCACTCCGCCCGGCCCCGGGCGCCGAGCGCGACGGCACGGTCCGCTGCGCCCTGTTGCGCACCCACTCCGAGGAGATCGACTGGATCGCCGACTCGGTCGCGCACCTGGTGAGCACCGGCAAGGCACCCGGTGAGATCGCCGTTCTGTGCCGTACGGCCACCGACTTCGCCGAGATCCAGGGAGCGCTGGTCGCCCGGGACGTCCCCGTCGAGGTGGTCGGACTGTCCGGGCTGCTGCACCTGCCCGAGGTCGCCGACCTCGTCGCCGTCTGCGAAGTTCTGCAGGACCCCGGAGCCAACGCCTCCCTGGTCCGCCTGCTGACCGGCCCGCGCTGGCGCATCGGACCTCGCGACCTCGCCCTGCTGGGCCGACGCGCCCGCCTGCTCGTGGCCCACGCGCGCGTGGCCGACGACGACCCGGACCACCGACTCGCCCAGGCCGTGGAAGGGGTCGACCCGTCCGAGGTGATCTCGCTCGCGGACGCCCTCGACACGTTCCTGGAAAGCCCCCTGGAGGGCGACGGGGACGACGACGGGCTGCCCTTCTCCCCGGACGCGCGTGTGCGCTTCGCCCGCCTGGCGGCCGAACTGCGCGAACTGCGCCGCTCCCTGTCCGACCCGCTGATGGACGTCCTGTACCGCGTCCTCGCCGTCACCGGCCTCGAGGTCGAACTCTCGGCGTCCCCGCACGCGCTCGCCGCCCGCCGCCGCGAGACACTGTCCAACTTCCTGGACGTCGCCGCCTCCTTCGCCGCGGGCGACGGCGAGGCCACCCTGCTGGCCTTTCTCGGCTTCCTGCGCACCGCCGCCCAGTACGAGAAGGGCCTCGACAACGCCCTCCCCGGCGGCGAGAACACCGTCAAGGTGCTCACCGCGCACAAGTCGAAGGGCCTGGAGTGGGACATCGTCGCCGTCCCCGGCCTGGTCACCGGCACCTTCCCCAGCACCCAGGGCCGCGAGAAGTGGACCTCCCAGGCCAAGGTGCTGCCGCACGCCCTGCGCGGCGACACCGACACCCTGCCCGACATCGAGGCCTGGGACTCGCGGGGCATGAAGGCCTTCCACGAGGCCATGAAGGACCACCAGCACACCGAGGAACTGCGCCTCGGCTACGTCACCTTCACCCGCCCCCGCTCGCTGCTCCTGGGCTCCGGCCACTGGTGGGGGCCCACCCAGAAGAAACCCCGCGGCCCCTCCGACTTCCTGCTCGCCCTGTACGAGCACTGCGCCGCCGGGTACGGCGAGATCGAGGCCTGGGCGGACGCCCCGGAGGAGGACGAGGAGAACCCCGCCCTGCACTGGGCGACCGCCGAGCAGGCCTGGCCGCTGCCCCTCGACGCGGACGCCCTGGCCCGCCGCCGTGCCGCCGCCGAAACGGTCCTCGCCCATCTGGAGAACCTCGCCTCCCACGCGGACACCCACCCGTCAGCCACCCACGACCCCGACAGCCACGACGATCCGGACTGGCCCCCGCCACCGGACGACGAGATGCCCCCCTTCGACGAGGCCCACCTGGATCACGACCCGACCGGCACCGAAGAGGCATTTTTCGCCGACGACGCCGCCGACTGGGACACCTGGACCACCGATCGACCGACCGTCCCGCACCAGGCAACCGCCCCCACCGTGCCGCCCGCCGCGCGCCCTCACCCCGCCGAGCCGGAGCGCGACCCCCTCACCCCCGAGGAGGCCCGCACCCTCGCCTCCTGGGACCGCGACCTGGACGCACTCACCGGCGAACTCCTGCGCGCCCGGCAGAGCGTCGCAGACGTACCGCTGCCGACCACGCTCACCGCCACCCAGCTGCTGCGCCTGGCCGAGGACCCGGACGGACTCGCGCAGGAACTCGCGCGCCCCCTGCCGCGCCCTCCGCAACCCGGCGCGCGCCGGGGCACCCGGTTCCACGCCTGGGTGGAGGCCCGCTTCGAAGAGTTGACGCTCCCGATGCTGGAGCCGGAGGACCTGCCCGGCAGCGAGGCCGAGATCGCCGACGAACGCGACCTCGAAGCCCTCAAGGAGGCCTTCGAACGCACCGAGTACGCCCACCGCACGCCCTACCGCGTCGAGGTCCCCTTCCAGCTCACCCTCGCCGGCCGTGTCGTACGGGGCCGTATCGATGCCGTCTACAAGAACGGCGACGGCGACGCGGCGACGTACGAGATCGTCGACTGGAAGACCAGCCGCACCCGCACCGCCGACCCGCTCCAGCTCGGGATCTACCGGCTCGGCTGGGCCGAGCAGCAGGGCGTGCCACCGGAGTCGGTCTCGGTCGCCTTCCTGTACGTGCGCACCGGAGAGGTCGTACGCCCCGAAGGTCTCCCGGACCGGACCGCGCTCGAAAGGCTGCTCACAGGCGAAGCCCAGGTGTGACGAACGCCCGATCAAGATGTCGGTACGGGCCGATAGGCTCGATGCCATGAGCCAGACCCCGGACAGCGCTGTCCGCGCGTACATCGAGCAGCACCGTGCCGCCTTCCTCGACGACCTCGCCGAGTGGCTGCGCATTCCCTCCGTTTCGGCCCAGCCCGACCACGCGCCCGACGTACGACGCAGCGCCGACTGGCTCGCCGCCAAGCTCGCCGAGACCGGCTTCCCGACCACCGAGGTCTGGGAGACCCCGGGCGCCCCGGCCATCTTCGCCGAGTGGCCCGCCGACGACCCCGAGGCACCCACGGTCCTCGTCTACGGCCACCACGACGTCCAGCCCGCCACCCGCGAGGACGGCTGGGACAGCGAACCCTTCGAGCCCGTCGTCCGGGAGAACCGCCTCTACGCGCGCGGGGCGGCCGACGACAAGGGCCAGGTGTTCTTCCACACACTCGGCGTCCGCGCCCACCTCGCCGCCACGGGTCGCACCGCCCCCGCCGTCCACCTGAAACTGATCGTCGAGGGCGAGGAGGAGTCCGGCTCCCCGCACTTCCGGGCCCTCGTCGAGGAGCACGCCGACCGCCTCACCGCCGACGCCGTGATCGTCTCCGACACCGGCATGTGGTCCGAGAACACGCCCACGGTGTGCACCGGCATGCGCGGCCTCGCCGAGTGCGAGATCCGGCTGCACGGCCCAGACCAGGACATCCACTCCGGCTCCTTCGGCGGCGCCGTGCCCAACCCGGCGACCGCCGCCGCCCGCCTCGTCGCCGCCCTGCACGACGAGCACGCACGCGTGGCGATCCCCGGCTTCTACGACGGCATCGTCGAACTCACCGACCGCGAACGAGCCCTCTTCGCCGAACTGCCCTTCGACGAGCAGCAGTGGCTGAACACCGCCAAGTCGCACGCCACCCACGGCGAGGCCGGGCACACCACCCTGGAGCGCATCTGGGCCCGCCCCACCGCCGAGGTCAACGGCATCGGCGGCGGCTACCAGGGGCCTGGCAGCAAGACCATCATCCCGTCCTCGGCGATGGTGAAGCTGTCCTTCCGGCTGGTCGCCGACCAGGACCCCGACCACATCGAGAAGGCCGTCCGTGCCTGGGCCGCCGACCAGGTACCCGCCGGCATCCGCTGCGAGATCGTGTTCGGCGCGGCCACGCGCCCGTGCCTGACCCCGCTAGACCACCCCGCCCTCCAGTCCGTGACCCGTGCCATGGGCCGCGCCTTCCAGACACCGGTCCGCTTCACCCGCGAGGGCGGCTCCGGACCGGCCGCCGACCTCCAGGAGGTCCTCGGCGCACCCGTCCTCTTCCTCGGCATCTCCGTCCCCTCCGACGGCTGGCACGCACCGAACGAGAAGGTCGAGCTCGGCCTGCTCCTCAAGGGTGTCGAGACCACCGCGTACCTGTGGGCCGACCTCGCCGAGAACTGGCGCCATGCACCCTGATCCGGCGCCGTCCGGAGCGGCACCGCGCGCGGGGCACACTGGAAGAACTACCCCGCACGGTCCGCCCGCGCCCGACCCGGTCCCCTCCCGCCCTACGTCCCGCTGAACCACCCGCCGAAACAAACCGTTGCAATGGGGGAGTTGGAAGCACCCGTGACCACCTGGACCGACCACACCGCCGATCGCCCCATTTCGCTCACCGCCCCGAGCGGCATCGACCGGGCCGCCCACCACCGGCTCGACGAGGCCTGGCTCGCGGCGGCCTGGAGCCACCCCACAACCCGCTGCTTCGTGGTCTCCGGCGGCCAGGTCCTCATCGACGAGACGGCGGACGGCCGTACCGAACTCGTCATGACCCCCTCCTTCGAGGCCCCCCTCACCGAGGCGCACCGCTACTTCCTGGGCACCGACGAGGACGGCGTCAGCTACTTCGCGCTCCAGAAGGACTCCCTGCCCGGCCGCATCGACCAGTCCGCCCGAGCGGCGGGCCTGCGCGAGGCGGGCCTGCTCCTGTCGGCACGGGACGTCGGCCTGATGGTGCACGCCGTCGGCCTGGAGAACTGGCAGCGCACCCACCGTTTCTGCTCCCGCTGCGGCGAGCGCACGGTCATCGCCGCCGCCGGACACATCCGCCGCTGCCCCGCCTGCGGTGCCGAGCACTACCCGCGCACCGACCCCGCCGTGATCATGGCCGTCACCGACGCGGACGACCGCATCCTGCTCGGCCGCCAGGTCCACTGGCCCGAGGGCCGCTTCTCGACGCTCGCCGGCTTCGTCGAACCCGGCGAGTCCATCGAGCAGACGGTGCGCCGCGAGGTCTTCGAAGAGGTCGGCATCAGCGTCGGCCAGGTCGAGTACGTCGCCAGCCAGCCCTGGCCGTTCCCGTCCAGCCTCATGCTGGGCTTCATGGCACAGGCCACCTCGACCGACATCGAGGTGGACGGCGACGAGATCCACGAAGCCCGCTGGTTCTCCAGAGAAGAGCTGCACGCGGCCTTCGAGTCCGGCGAGGTCCTGCCCCCGTACGGCATCTCCATCGCGGCCCGCCTGATCGAGCTCTGGTACGGCAAGCCGCTGCCGACACGGAGCTCCTTCTGAGGCGGCGCCGGTGAGCGCCGATCCGTACTGGAACCACAACGTCCACTACCACCCCGCGGTGGTCGCCGCCGTACCGGACGGCTGCCGCAGGGCCCTGGACGTCGGCTGCGGGGACGGGTTGCTGGCCGGCAAGCTCGCGACCAGGACGGGGGCCGTGACGGGCGTGGACCGCTCAACGGAGATGATCCGGCCGGCCCGGGCGGGACGGGCCCGGAACGTCACCTTTCTGGAAGCGGACTACCTCGACCCCACCGCCCTCGACGAGGGAGCGTACGAGCTCGTCAGCGCGGTCGCCGTCGTGCACCACACCCGTTTCGAGGACGCGGTGGAACACCGCGTACGGCTGCTGGCGCCCGGCGGCCGCCTGGTGATCGTGGGCCTGGCCCGCGACCGGACCCTCCTGGACCGGCTGATCAGCGGATGCGGTCTGCCCGCGAGCCGACTTCTCGCGCTGCTGCGTGGCGGGAAGCGCGGTCCGGCGGGCATACCCATGGAAGACCCGGCACTGCACTGGGGCGAGGTACGGCGGGCCGCGCTCCAGCTGCTGCCCGGGTGCCGTACAAGAAGCAGAAGGGCTCCACGTCGCCGACGGTGGGCGTGACGTTTTGCATGCTGTGCGGCAGCTCTCTGTACTTCGTGAAGGGCGACCCGGCCAAGGGCAAGCGGGAGCGATACCGCTGCCACGGCAGCAAGACCAAAGGCATCCAGGCGTGCCCGAAGCAGAGGTTCTGGGCAGAGGACTTGTACCCCTGGCTGGAGTCAGCCCTGTTGGGTGAGATCGGCCACCTGGAACGCATGGAGTCGAAGACGACGATCGACGACAGCCGTGCGGCGAAGCTCGCCGTGATCGACGGCAAGATGAACCAGCTCCTGAAGGAACTCCAGCAGGACGAGATCAGCGCCGTCGCGTACGCCTCGCAGGTCGCCGGCCTTGCCCAGGACCGAGAGAAGGTCACCAACCAGGAGGGGCCGAAGCCGGTGACCGTGTGGACCGGTACGGGCGAGAGCTACGCAGAGTGGTGGGAGCGGTCGAGCGTCGACGAACGGCGTGAATGGTTGAAGAAGCACAAGGTCAAGGCGTACTTCGGACATGACGTCCTGGCCATCGATCCCGGCGACCTGATCGAGAACATCAAGCAACAGGGCATCTCGTACTGGGACCTGCCCTCCAAGTCGTCTCAGGTGCTCTCACCGATCATGCCGATCTCGTTGCACGGAAAGCCGTACGAGAAGCCGAAGCCGCTCACGGGTGTGGAGTGGGAGATCGTCAGCCGCTGGGAGGACTTCGATGCGGAACGGGCAGCGCAGCGGGCGAAGGCTGAGGAGGAAGCCAAGGGAGCAGAGGGAACCGAGATGGTTGCGATCTCTGCCTGATGCAGGCTGAGCAACTGAGGAAGGCCCCCGACCTGGGGGCCTTCTGTCTTCCGATCAGAAGGGCGGCGGCTCATGCCCTGCTTCTTGAAGCCGGTCGGTCAAGCCGTTGTAGTTGAAGTCCACCGGCGAGGGAGCTGCGTATGGCTCTCCAAACCAGCGTCGACGGCGCTCCTTCTGCTTGACCGTCTCCACGTCTACGAAGGAGAAGGAGGGGGCCGAAGGCCCCCCAAGGGAGCCAGCCCCTTCGTCTTCCTTCTGGGGGCCGCTCCCGCGGCCCACCTTCGCCGGCTGCTTGAGCTCTTCGTCTTCGCCCTGTCGGCCCCCTGCCGGGGGCCGCTCTTCGCCTACCGGCTTGCTCTTCGCCGTTGGCTCCTCACTCCTACCGCCGTCGCTCTTGAAGGTAGGTAGGTTGTATGGCTCCTCAGCCATACCCCCCTGCTTCGGCAACGTGAGCCGGTAGATCACCGGACCGTCCGGCACCTTGCCTGTCTTCGTGAGTCAGCCAGCCCTACGCAGCCTGCCAACGATCTTGTTGACCGTCTGCTCTGGAGCCTTCCCGCCGTAGCCGAGTTCCCTGGCAATCGTCCCGTTCGACGGGCACACGTTCTCGCCCGTCTCGTAGTGCGCGTACAACGCCATGGCGACGCCGACCAACTTCTCTGCGTGCTTCATGTTCGAGCGCACCAGCGCACGACGCCATACGTGTTCCTGTATCTCGGGCTTCCCTTCCTCGGAGACAACATCGGCCCCGCGATCGTGGCGGGGAACCCGCAAATGTACAGGGCGTGGAAGGGAAAAGCGCAGGTCACTGCATGTGGGGCGTCTCCCAAAATGAGGCCGCGCACAGGCTCATCCTCGCTACGCTGGCGCGATGAGCCATCCAGACAGCACCCCTGACTACGACCTCGCGTTCGCTCTCCAGGTGACCGGCTTCGAGCTGGCCACCGAACCACCAGCCCCGGACACCCCACTCGCCCGCATCCGTGCCTTCGCCGCCGAGCACGGGTACGACGCACTGACCGATGAGCACTTCGAAGCAGCGATGCGAGGAACACTTTGAAGCAGTGGTATGACGCTGAATGACTCCGTCACACGGTCGTTGACCTGCGCTTTTGCAGGCGCATGACGGCACTGACCACCCTTCAATCGCCCCTCAAACCGTGCGCAATCTTGGCCGGTAAGACCTGGCGGTCCCTCTTGGCTGGCTCAAGGGGTCATACCCCACCCCTTCCGCCGTCGCCAGGCTGGCCCGCGTCGTGGCACACGAACGGCTGTGCGCCCGCGTGAGCAGCTGGCAGGCCGCACCACTGGCAGGCCGCGCGGGAGCACAGCGACAGGCAGGCAGACAGGCGCACGCCCGTTGCTGCAACGCACTGGGCGGTCATGTCCCGTGTGTTGGTGTAGCTGTCGGTGGACCGCCCTTCAGGAAGACGGCTGACGAAAGGCGCTCGGCCTGCGCGGCGATGGCACCCTGGGGGTTTCGCTGAAGAGCACGCGCCAATACGGTGGCCCGGTGACGTCGATCAAGAAGTTCCAAGTCACCTTCGACTGCGCAGAACCTGAGCGCCTCGCCCGTTTCTGGTGCGAGGCGTTGGGGTACGTCGTACCGCCGCCACCCGAGGGGTTTGCCACGTGGGACGATTTCAAGCGCTCACAGCCACCTGAGCAGCAGGACGCATGGTTTGCCTGCATTGACCCCTCAGGCGTGGGTCCGCGACTGTACTTCCAGCGCGTCCCCGAAGGGAAGGCCGCCAAGAACCGACTGCATCTTGACGTGCGGGTCGGCACCGGACTCGTGGGTGAAGAGCGCCTCGCAGCACTTGAGGCCGAGTGCGCACGGCTGGTCCCGCTCGGGGCGGTACACGTGCGAACGCTGTATGACGGCAATGATTCGTGCATCCCGATGCTGGACATCGAGGGCAACGAGTTCTGCATCGACTGAGGGGCCGCGAACATCCCCTCCTTCGGTCATGTCCCGCAGAGCGGTGTAGTGGCGCGGCAGCGCCTGATGCCCCCCGCTGTTCAGCGGCTTGGTGCCCGGGGGTCATGAGAGGGGATCGCTGCTACACCATTCGGCGGGACACCATCCACTGGGCGCAGCGCTTGCGATCACAGGGCAGAGCGCAGTGCCCGACCGTGGCGCAGCGTAACCAGTAACGGGCGTCTCGAAAACCAAGGTTTGTGAGACGAGACGGCAGGCGCCCCCGCAAGGGGGCGCAGCACTGTTCAAAACCCGTCTCGAAACTTCCGCCTCGGGCTTGACGTATTGAGACGAGTTCTGAGACGGTCTGGCCATGACGACGAACACGATCACTGGCCAGCTCATCGGTTACGCCCGCGTCTCCACCGACGACCAGGAAGCGCAGCTTCAGCACGACGGACTGACGGCCGCAGGCTGCGCCCGGATCTTCGAGGACAAGGCCAGCGGGAAGAACACCAACCGGCCAGAGCTCACGGCCGCACTGGACTACGCCAGACCCGGCGACACTCTGTGCGTGTGGAAGCTCGACCGCTTCGCCCGGTCGCTCATCGACCTTGTGACCATGGTCGACACCCTTCGAGAGCGCGGCATCGGGTTCAAGGTGCTCACGGGTGCGCTGGCCAACATCGACCCCGGTACGGCCGACGGCCGCCTCATGCTTCAGGTGGTCGGAGCCATGGCGGAGTTTGAGCGCAGCCTCATCAAGGAGCGCACCCGCGCAGGACTGGACGCAGCCAAGGCACAGGGGCGTACCGGCGGACGGCCGACCGTGGTCGATGAGGGCGTACTCACTGTGGCCCGCGCCAGGAAGGCGAAGGGCGAGAGTGTGAGCGCCATCGCCAAGGCTCTCGGGGTGTCACGAGCCACCCTGTACCGCCACCTCGGCGAGAGCGCCTGAGGCAGGCGTACACAGGTGCATCCCGAATCAGGAAAGGCAGCGACGGCCCGCCGCCGGCGTCCGCTGCTCGCTCTCTGAGGCTTCCGCGACCGCAGCCCAGCTCCGGAGTGCGGTGGTCGCGAGGGGTGTCAGACCTGCGTGCAACACTGCGGTCCATGTCTCTCGCTGATCTCACTCTCGACCAGTGGCGGTCCTTCGAACTGCCTACCGCACGCCGCGTCGCCGAGCAGGCCGCTGGCTTGGTGGATGGCCGGGTGACCCTCATCGAGACCACGGAGCACCTCGGTGCCCCGCTGCATCGCGTCCGGATCGAGCGGAACGAGCAGGAATTCGCTCTGATACCCGGAGGGCCGGTGTCCCTCGGCTTCGACCTGGACAGCTGGCAGCCGACCCTGCAGCAGACTGCCGACTACGCCGAGAGCCTGGAACAGGGCTTCGGCTACGGATCCGACCTGCGGGCCCACCTCGCGCAGGTGCTCAGCCCCCGCCGGAGCGTCGTTTTGGCCACTGTGCTCATGGCTGCGGAGGACGAGAACCTGACCGAGTTGCCTGCTGACATGCCAGCTGTTCTCGCGGCTCGGGGCCTGCGGATGCCGAGCTCCGACGAGTGGGAGCACGCTTGCGGAGCTGGAGCAGAGACCCTGTTCCGGTGGGGAAACGACTGCCCCCTCGACCGCATCCCCTACGGGGACCGCACAGGCCCGCAGAACCAGCTGAGCGCCTTCGGTCTACGCATCGCCTACGACACCTACCGTACGGAGCTGACGAGCGACGCCACTGCGGTCCACGGCGGGGACGGTGGCGAGTCGGTGTGCGGCGGCTACGGTCGCATGCTGGCATGGCTGCCCCTGGCCACCGCCAATCGCAACCCATCCATGGTCGAGTTCGTGTATGGCCCGGACGGTGAAGACCTTTGCGAGGATTTCTCCACCCGGCCTGTGCTCACGCTCTGAACCTGCGGCTCTGCTTTCGCGCGCTGAGAGCTTCTGTTGGCGACGGCCGCCAGGTGGAGTGCTCAGTCTCTTGCGCCCCTGTGGGACACGTGCAGGAGTTCGGGTGATGACGGTCTCCTGTCGACCGCGGCGGTAGCCGATACCGGGCGTGCCGAGGGCGGGCCTTGTCCTGCTGCTGGGGTCCCCAGGGCACACAAAACCCCCGATCAGCGTCAGGCTGGTCGGGGGTTGCGCATCGCGAGGGTCAGGCGCCCAGCGCCTGCTTCACCTGGGCAAGGCTCGGGTTCGTCATGACGACCTCAGTACCACCGTTGGAGGGAACTACCTGAACGGTCGGAACCGTCTGGTTTCCGCCATTCGCCTTCTCCACGAACGCCGCGGAATCCGGGTCCTGCTCGATGTTGATCTCGGTGTACGCGATGCCTTCGCGGTCCAGCTGGGTCTTCAGCCGGCGGCAGTAGCCGCACCACGTGGTGCTGTACATCGTCACAGTGCCCTGCATCTCGCTCGCGCTCCTCTGGCAGCTCGGGGAAGGTGATCCAAGGTGGGAACGTACGCGATGGGGCCGTCATTCCCACCCGGGGTATGCGGTCGGACATGACGCCCGCCGCATGGGACGTGACGCCTGCCGCATTAGTACGACTGCGAGGGTCTCCCTGTGGACAACCGGCACAGCCGTCTCGGGCGACCTGGCAGCATGGCGGTGTGACAGCAGCAACGCACTCCCCCCTCTTCCCGCAGGCACCGGACTCGGCCGACGCGGTGCTCGAAGGGCTCGACCCCGAGCAGCGCGAAGTGGCCACCGCCCTGCACGGCCCGGTGTGCGTGCTGGCCGGAGCCGGGACGGGCAAGACGCGGGCGATCACCCACCGCATCGCCTACGGGGTGCACGCCGGCATCCTCCAGCCCGCTACGGTGCTCGCCGTCACCTTCACCAACCGAGCCGCCGGCGAGATGCGCGGACGGCTGCGTCAGCTCGGCGCCCACGGCGTACAGGCCCGCACCTTCCACTCCGCGGCCCTGCGCCAGCTCCAGTACTTCTGGCCGAAAGCGATCGGTGGCTCCATGCCCCGGCTCGTCGACCGCAAGATCCAGCTCGTGGCGGACGCAGCCGCCGCCTGCCGCATCCGCCTCGACCGTGGTGAGCTACGCGATGTCACCGCCGAGATCGAGTGGTCCAAGGTCACCCAGACCGTCCCCGCCGACTATCCGCTCGCCGGCGTCAAGGCCGGCCGCGAAGCCCCCCGCGATCCGGCCGAGATCGCCCAGATCTACTCGGTGTACGAGGACCTCAAGCGCGACCGCGCCGTCATCGACTTCGAGGACGTCCTGCTGCTCACCGTCGCGGTCCTCCAGGACCGGCACGACATCGCCGAGCAGATCCGCGCCCAGTACCAGCACTTCGTGGTCGACGAGTACCAGGACGTCAGCCCGCTCCAGCAGCGCCTGCTGGAGCTGTGGCTCGGGGAGCGGGACAGCCTGTGCGTCGTCGGCGACGCCAGCCAGACGATCTACTCGTTCACCGGAGCAACCCCGGACCATCTCCTCGACTTCCGCACCCGCCACCCCGGCGCCACGGTCGTCAAGCTGGTCCGCGACTACCGCTCCACCCCCCAGGTCGTGCGCCTCGCCAACGGCCTGCTCGCCCAGGCCCACGGCCGCGCCGCCGATCACCGCCTCGAGCTGATCTCCCAGCGCGACGCGGGCCCCGAACCCGTCTACACCGAGTACACCGACGAGCCCGCCGAAGCCGAGGGTGCCGCCCGCCGCATCCGCGAGCTCATCGACGCCGGGGTGCCGGCCAGTGAGATCGCGATCCTGTTCCGCACCAACTCCCAGTCCGAAACCTACGAGCAGGCCCTGGCCGACGCCGGCGTCCCCTACCAGCTGCGCGGCGCCGAGCGGTTCTTCGACCGGCCCGAGGTCCGCAAGGCCGGCATGGCCCTGCGCGGCGCGGCCCGCTTCGGAGGCAACGACTCCCTTCTGGACGACGTCGTGGACCTGCCGTCCCAGGTGCGCGCGGTCCTGTCGGGGGAGGGCTGGACCAGCGTGCCCCCGGCCGGGTCCGGCGCGGTCAGAGAGCGCTGGGAATCCCTGGCCGCCCTGGTCGGCCTCGCCCATGACTTCTCCGCCGCTCGAGCCGGTGCCACGCTGAGCGACTTCGTCGCCGAGCTCGACGAGCGGGCGAACGCCCAGCACGCCCCCACCGTCCAGGGCGTCACCCTCGTCTCACTGCACTCGGCCAAGGGCCTGGAGTGGGACGTCGTCTTCCTGGTCGGTGTCGCCGAGGGCATGATGCCGATCACCTACGCGAAGACCGATGAGCAGGTCGAGGAGGAGCGCCGTCTCCTCTACGTCGGGGTGACCCGCGCCAGAGAACGGCTTCATGTCTCGTGGGCGCTCGCTCGATCCCCGGGCGGCCGTCCCAGCCGCCGTCCCAGCCGTTTCCTCGACGGACTGCGCCCCGGCTCCACGGCCACCGCCGGCCGCTCCGCCACCGGTGCCGCCGGTGGTGTCGAGCGCGGCCAGGTGAGCAGCGGCACCGCCGCTCCGCGGCGTACCCAGCGCACCCCGGCCCGCTGCCGGGTGTGCGGTCGCACGCTCACCGACGCCGGTGAGATGAAGCTGATGCGCTGTGAGGACTGCCCGTCCGACATGGACGAGGGCCTGTACGAGCGGTTGCGTGAGTGGCGTGCGGATCAGGCCGGGCGCAGTGGCCAGCCGGCCTTCTGCGTCTTCACCGACAAGACCCTGATCGCCATTGCCGAGGCGGCCCCGGAGGACGACGCCGAACTGGCCAGGATCCCGGGCGTCGGAGTGCGCAAACTCAACCGGTACGGGGCCGATGTTCTGGCCATCTGCGCAGGCCGGGATCTTGCAGCAGCCGACGAGGGCGACTGATACGAACTCGTCGAAAAAATAGTTTGCGCATGCCCCAGCGATCCCCATAGGTTCTAAGCACGGAAACGGGGGCCTTCTCGGAGGCCCTGATTCCGTGTTGTACTTGCATATCCGAGCGGGCTGGCTCACCCCAGTCCCCAAGACGCCGAGAGGAGGCGAGTTCAGTGATCAGCATCAAGACCAGCGTCATCAGCGCGGCCAAAATGAGCGATCGCTCGGCCGTCTCCCTGTGCATGCTCGGCGCCTCGAACCCGGGCACCGGTCTGTCCGGCATTCGTGCCGTGCGTCCGGCGTCCTCCGTGTCTCTCGCGGGTCTTCCCGTCCGTGAGCGCAATGAGCGACCGACCGAGGCGCTGGAAGCAGTAGTGGCACGGGCCAAGGCCTATGCCTTTGCGGCAGCCGGTGCCGGATTCCGGAAGCAGACGACGCAGCACCACCTGATGTGGGCCTTCCGTGGGCCAGAACCCTGGAGTGATCCAGCCTGATCGATCAGGCCGGCGCCTTCAGGGCCGCGGAACCCCATCCGGGATCCGCGGCCCTTCTGTTTGTCCAAGAGAACTTGGACGACGGGCGAAGGGGCCTCGGGACAAGAAAAGAACCCGGTACCAGCCGCCACCCGGTCCAACCCGACCGGAACGACCAGACGAGGAAGACGAACCGTGCAACTCGAAGCGCACGTCCCGTCCGTACCGCCTTCCGAAACGATCCCCCCGCCCGGCCTCACGGAGGACTCCACCTTGACTCCGCTCACCGCGCTCACCGCGCTCGACGACGCCATCGAGAACCTCGGCGTACCCGTCCCCTGCCGTTCCTACGACCCGGAGGTCTTCTTCGCCGAGTCGCCGGCAGACGTCGAGTACGCCAAGTCCCTCTGCCGCACCTGCCCGCTGATGGAGGCCTGCCTCCTGGGCGCCAAGGAGCGGCGTGAGCCCTGGGGCGTCTGGGGTGGCGAGCTGTTCGTCCAGGGTGTCGTCGTCGCCCGGAAGCGGCCGCGTGGTCGCCCGCGCAAGAACCCGGTCACGGCATGAACACCGCAGGAACGATCGACCGTCCCGTCACGCACGACCCCAAGAAGCAGGCACCGATGAAGCCGTCCACCAGCGAGCCCGCGGGCTCCGCGACTCCAGACGTCACCACCACCGGCGCGACCGACTCGCGTCAGAACAGGACCCGCGAGATGCAACTCATCCCAGAAGCCCTGGCTCGTGCGCATATGCACGAGCGGCTGCATGAGGCCGAGCGGGAACGCCGGGCCGTGCGCCTGGCAACCGCCCGCCGGATGCAGCGCCGAGCGGAGCGCGCTTCGATGCGTGCCCGCCGCGCGCTCGCCATGGCGGTCATGCAGTAGCCGACCACACCTGAAGCGGTGGCCTCCCGGCCTCGGGAGGCGATGACTTCCCCGCGGGGGCCGGTCCGTCCGAACGGACCGGCCCCCGCGGTGCGTTGTGCCGCCGAACCACCGGGCCCGGGGATATCGTCACCGAGTGACGAGTCTTTCCGGAGACAGTGACCACGGCGGCTCCACCACCGAGCCCCAGCCCTTCGTGTGCGCCCGCTGCGGCGTCCGGGCCGAGGGCCCACGGCCCACCTGGATCTGCTCCATGGAGAACGGCGTCCTTCACTACTTCTGCGACACCTGCGCCCGGGAAAACCTCAGAGCGATCGAGGGGCGGCTGGACTCGGCCTGGTGGTGAACCGCGCGGACAGACGCCGGGTATCCGGCGGTTGCCCGCGCGCCGTCATGCCTGCGCCGCCGGTGCCTCGTCCTCCAGGTCCAGGTCGTCCTCCAGAACGAAGCCCGGCAGCCACTCCTCCAGCTCCTGCCGCAGCCGTACGCTCGCGCCCAGCTGGCACAGGACACCGATGGTGCTCAGGGTCACCCGGTGTATCAGGAGGTACGCCGGAGGCAGGTTGAGCTGCTTGCCGAGCTGGTAGGCAGGGGAGCGCGGGTCGGCAATGCGTGCCGCCTGGCTGCGCATCCAGGTGCGGGAGAAGGTGAACTCGTCCACTCTGGCCGGTTCGATGATCGGCAGCAGGTAGTCGAGGACCGTTTCCGGGTCGAGCTCTATCGACTCCTTGACGAAGCCCTCGGCGCGAAGCATCTCGTAGACCGCCTCGGCCTCGCCGTCCAGCGTCATGCGCAGGGACTCGCCGATCGGTGTCGGCAGGCCACCGGGGAGGCGGTCGACGGTGCCGAAGTCCAGGACGCCCAGGCGCCAGTCGTCCTCGTCGTCCGGGTCGCCGGGCAGCAGGCGGAAGTTGCCCGGGTGCGGGTCGGCGTGCAGGAGGCCGGTGCGGGCCGGGCCCGAGAAGAGGAAGCGGGCCAGGAGCTGGCCGGCGCGGTCGCGCTGCCCGGTGGTGCCGTCCGTGATGACCTCGGAGAGCGGGATCCCGTCGATCCACTCCGTGACCAGCACCTGCTCGCACTGGTGCACCACCGCCGGGACCACGACGTCGGGATCGCCCGCGAACTCCTCCGCGTGCGCCTGCTGGGCCTGGGCCTCCAGCCCGTAGTCCAGTTCCTCCGAGACGCGGTCGCGGAGCTCGGCGATCAGTGGTTTGACGTCTATTCCCGGAATGAGCGGCCCCAACAGGCGGGCGAAGCGGCTCAGTTGGCTGAGGTCGGACAGGAGGGCATCGCCCGCCCCGGGGTACTGCACCTTGACCGCCACCTCACGGCCGTCCTGCCACACCGCCCGGTGCACCTGTCCGATCGAGGCGGCTGCGGCGGGCTTGTCCTCGAACTCCAGGAACAGCTCGCGCCAGTCCGGCCCCAGCCGCTCCTCCAGCACGGAGTGCACAGTGCGGGTCGGCATCGGCGGTGCCGCGTCCTGGAGCTTGGTCAGCGCGGCACGGTAGGGGCCGGCGACCTCCTCGGGCAGGGCCGACTCGAAGACGGACAGGGCCTGCCCGAACTTCATCGCACCGCCCTTCAGCTCGCCGAGGACCTTGAACAACTGCTCCGCGGTGCGCTGTTGCAGCTCGCGGCCGACGATCTCCGCGGACTCGCCCACGATCCGCTTGCCCAGGCCCCAGGTAGCCCGGCCGGCGAAGCCGAGCGGCAGCGCGGCGAGCTTGGCGGTCCGGGTGACCGCCTTCCGGGGAAGATCAGACATGCGCCCTCCAAGTCCCAGCCGGCCGCGCCGTGTACGCCGTGCGTGGTAGCTCCGTCGACGGCCGTTGCCCCGCCATTGTCTCGTGTGGCTCCCCGTCCGTGGAGGAGTGTTCCTCCTCACCTTTCTCCGCGGCGCCGCACGGGCATGCCGGGTGGGGCCACACGGGCCGCGCGTGCCAGTGCAGACCAGGCACGGATACCTCCCAGCGTGCGCCGACGCTCGACGGGTACTCTCCGTCGAGGAAGGCGAGGGCATGGGCGGCCGCCAGCCCGGCGACGGCCGTCGCCAGTGCGAGATCGCAGGGTGGCACCGGACGCGCCTTCCCGGAACGCCACTGCGTGACCAGCCGCGGCCACGCCGGGTCCCGGTCCGTGCGGTCCTGGTGGAGACAGTCGGCGCAGCCCGTCTCGCCCGGCAGGACGAGGGGGCCCACGACTCCGGTTCCCTCCACGACACCGACGTAGAGATGCGGCGTTCCGGAGCTGATGAGCGGGGTGGCGGCGAACGGGTCCGGGGCGTGCACGCTGACATCGTCGCGCGGGGCGAAGATCACCAGCGAGAAGCCGGGGTCATCGGAATCCGGCGTCGAGGAGCGGCCGCGGCGCGCAGGGCGGCCCGGTGCCGCCCGGCGGACGGCCTGGCGGGCGGCCTCGTCCCTGCGCTCGCCGACCGACTCGACGGGCAGTCCGCCCGGCGCGACGTCCCACGGCTCGACACGGCCGACGTCGCGCACGTCGACCTCGCCCACCCCCGCGCCCGACAGCAGCGAGGCCAGCAGCGCGCCGACGCGGCCCGCACCTTTCACCTGGACGCGCAGGGCGCGGCGAGCCGCCAGGCGGCCGATCGCGCCGCCGGGTTCGGGTGAGATCAGTGAGAGGGACGCCAGGTCGGGGCGCAGCCGGTCGAGGGTGTCCTTCTTCTCGCGGAGGGCATCGGCGGCCGGACCGCCGCCGAGTGTGTCGTCGAGCAGTCCCGCCCGGCTCAGCCGCTCCACCAGGGCGTCGACGTGGCCGTCGGGCAGGTCCATGCGGCGCCCCTCCTCGCGCAGGAGCGGAAGTCCCCGCGCGCCGTCGAGCAGATCCAGGAAACTGCCCGTCGCCGTGTCCATCGGGCCGAGCGTCATCGCGTGCGCCGGAGTCATCCCGAACTGCACGGTGTTGAGGTCGCGCCAGCCGCGCCTGAGCGCCGGCTTCACCAGTGGATGCATGACAGTCCCCCCTTCGATCTGGGCAAGTCCTGGAACATCGGTGTTTGCCGGAGGAATCGGTCACGTCCCCTCGACGACTGCCAGCATGCCCGGCGCGAGAGCCGGCTGCCGAAAGTTGTCCACAGGCAGGGGGAAATTGTCGTACAAATCAAGCGCATGGTGGGGGATCGGCATCGAACCGTCCCGGACCCGGGACTTCCCCCATGTGCAGCGGGTAACGTCGGGGCGTGCCCGCCGAACCCCTGCACCGCGCCGGAAAACCACAGCGCAGCACGACGAGCCAGCCGCCGAGCGGCTCGGGGGCGAGCGCGATCGAGGTCCGCAGGAGTGCCCGGCGACGCCGGACGGTCTCCGCGTACCGCGAGGGCGATCGCACCGTCGTGCTCATCCCCGCCCGGATGTCCGAGGCGGAGGAGCAGCGCTGGGTGACCGTCATGCTCGACAAACTGGCCGCCCAGGAGAGCAAGCGGGTGTTGGGCGACAGAGAACTGGCCGAGCGCGCGGAGCAGCTGTCGGACCAGTACTTCGGCGGCCGGGCCAGGCCCACCTCGGTGCGCTGGGTCACCAACCAGAACACGCGCTGGGGTTCGTGCACACCGGCCGAGGGCAGTATCCGGCTCTCGCACCGGCTGCAGGGCATGCCCGAGTACGTCGTCGACTATGTGCTGTGCCATGAACTCGCGCATCTGCTGGTGCCCGGACACGGCCCCCGTTTCTGGCGACTCCTGGAGGCGTACCCGCGCACCGAGCGGGCCCGCGGCTACCTCGAAGGAGTGGTCGCCGCCGATCGTCTGCCCCATCTGCCCGGTGCGCGTACCGAGTGACCCGCTCGCCGGGCAGAGTCGCGCTCGACGCGGAACGCGGTTGTGTACCGGGTCTGTACCGACATCGTCCGATGTCCTGGTTTGCCGTTAGCCTGGCGCGACGCACTTACATTCGGGATGGGGGACGGTCGTTACGCATGGCCAGGGAATTCCAACGCGGCCACAAGGCCAGGATCAGTGACCTCACCGCGGGTACGGATCTGTACGTAGGTGTACAGATCTCCGGCCCCGGACTGACCTTCGACATCAGCTGCTTCGGCCTCGACGCCGACGAACGTCTCTCGGACGACCGGTACTTCGTCTTCTTCAACCAGCCGAAGTCCCCTGAGGAGTCCGTCCAGTTGCTGGGTGCCCAGGCGGGCGACACCGAGTCCTTCCGGATCACGCTGGACCGGATCCCGCCGCAGATCCACAAGTTGTCGTTCACGGCGACCCTCGACGGCGCCGGGCAGATGTCGCAGATCAGCCCCGGATACGTCCGGATCGTGGCCGGCGGCGAGGAAGTGGCCCGGTACTCCTTCAACGGCTCGGAGTTCACCACCGAACGTGCCGTGATGCTGGGCGACTTCTACCTGAAGGACGTGTGGCGGTTCGCCGCGGTCGGCCAGGGCTTCGACGGGGGTCTCGATGCGCTGCTGAAGAACTTCGGCGGTGAGGTGCTCGAGGAGGAGGCACCCGCTCCGGCCCCGCAGCAGCCGCAGACGGGCGCGACTCCGGGCTTCGCCCCGCCCGCGTTCGGCGCCCCGGCAGCACCGGCTCCGGCCCCCGTACCCGCTCCCGCTCCGCAGGGCTTCACGCCGCCCCCCGCCCCCACGCCGGCGCCCGTGCCCAACGTGCACGCCGCGCCGACCGTCATCGCGCCGCTGACCCCGCCCCCGGGCAGCACGGTGCCGCCCCCGGCTCCCGCCCCCGCGCCCTACGGCCAGCCCCAGCAGTCGTACGGCGGCCAGCCCGCCGCCCCGAGCGCCCCCATGCCTCCCGGCTACGGCCAGCCCCCGCAGGCCCCGACGCCACCCCCCGGTTACGGGCAGCCGACCGCGCCTCCGGGCTACGGCCAGCCCCCGCAGGCCCCGACGCCACCCCCCGGTTACGGGCAGCCGACCGCGCCTCCGGGCTACGGCCAGCAGCCGCCGTTCGGACAGGTCCCCGGCCAGCAGGCCGCCCCCTACGGGATGCCGCAGGGCGCGCCCCAGGGTGCCGGTGTGAGCGCCGCGCTCCAGAAGTTCAAGGAGACGCCCACCGGGCAGCGCTGGACGCAGCAGAACTCCAAGCTCATCCGCGTCGACCTCGGCATCGGCGGCCAGCCCGTCCTCGCGCGCCAGGGCAGCATGGTGCTCTACCAGGGCAAGGTCGACTTCGGCTACAAGGGCGCGGGCTTCGCCGGCCGGATCGTGGGCAACGCGACCGGCCAGGAGATGCAGCTGATGCGCTGCACCGGCCAGGGCCAGGTGTTCCTCGCCGAAGAGGCCACGCATCTGCACCCCGTCGAGCTCCAGGGCGACGCGATCTGCGTCTCCGCCGAGAACGTCCTCGCCTTCGACGAGAGCCTCCAGTACGAGGTCCGCCGCATCGAGGGACACGGCATCCCCGGAGGCGCCCTGTTCACGATGCAGTTCCAGGGCACCGGCACCATCGTCGTCAAGACGCACGGCACGCCCGTCGTCCTGCCCGTCACGCCCACCACGTTCGCCGACTGCAACGCGGTCGTCGCCTGGTCGGCGGCCTCCCAGGTGATCGTCTCCAGCCAGGTCCGCATGCGCCGCAACGCCTACCCGGGCGACACCGGCGAGAGCATCAACCTGCAGTTCCGGGGCGCGCCCGGCAACTTCATCGTCGTCCAGCCGTACGAGGTCTGAGGGAGCCCGTCATGAACCAGCAGCTCGCGGGCTATGCCCCCGCACCCGTCGCCGCCCGCATGGACAACCACGGCGACCACATGCTGAAGGTCGCCATGCAGACCGGAAACGACCTCCTCGCGCGCGTGGGCTCGATGGTCGCCTACGAAGGCTTCGTCCAGTACGAGCCCAACCCGCCGGCCGTGCGCCAG
This sequence comes from Streptomyces sp. NPDC002619, assembly GCF_042889305.1. Taxonomy (NCBI): domain Bacteria; kingdom Bacillati; phylum Actinomycetota; class Actinomycetes; order Kitasatosporales; family Streptomycetaceae; genus Streptomyces; species Streptomyces sp. NPDC002619. The sequence continues at coordinate 801,692 of NZ_JBIAQV010000001.1, forward strand.
ATCGCCCGCGACTGGGTCACCGGCGAGGGCGCACCGCTGATGAAGTGTTCCGGCGACGGCCTGCTCTACCTCGCCGACTACGGCGCGAACGTCGTCGTGATCAACCTCAACGGCGACGGCATCTCCGTCAACGCCACCAACCTGCTCGCCTTCGACGCCCACCTCACCTGGGGCGTGGAGCGGGTCAAGGGGCTGGCGAAGTTCGCCGGCCAGGGCCTGTGGAACACCAAGATCTCCGGACAGGGCTGGGTCGCGCTGACCTCCCGGGGCAAGCCGATCGTCGTCGACTGCGGCGGCGGCGAGGACGAGACGTACGTGGACCCGGACGCGCTCGTCGCCTGGTCCCCGAACCTCAAGGTGAAGGGCAAGCGCAGCTTCAAGGCCCAGTCGTTGATCGGCCGGGGCAGCGGCGAGGCCTACCAGATGGCCTTCTCCGGCCAGGGCATCGTCGTCGTCCAGCCCAGCGAGGACAGCACCGACCGCCTCCGGATCCGGGGCTGAGGGGGAGCCAGAAACGCCATGCAGAGCCCGCTTTTCGCCTTCAACGACTCGCAGACCCAGGACCGCTGGAGCCTGCAGAACAAGCAGATGCTCCGTGTCGCCCTCGGGGGCCACGACGACATCCTCGCCCGCAAGGGCACCATGGTCGCCTACCAGGGCCTCGTCGAGTTCGACGCCGAGTACCGCAGCAACAGCCAGTCACGCGCGCGTGCGTACACGGGCGAGGGCCTGGACCTGATGCGCTGCCACGGGCAGGGCACGGTCTACTTCGCCAACCTCGCGCAGTACGTCCATGTGGTCGACGTCGAGCAGGACGGGCTGACGGTCGACAGCAGCTACGTCCTCGCCATGGACTCCTCGCTGCACCACGAGGTCATCGCCGTCGACAGCCTGTACGGCATCTCGGGGTCCGGGAAGTACCAGCTCAACATCACCGGCCACGGCAAGGTCGCGCTGATGACCTCGGGCGCCCCGCTGATGATGCAGGTCACGCCGGACAAGTACGTCAACTGCGACGCCGACGCCATCGTCGCCTGGTCCACCGGGCTGCGGGTGCAGATGCAGGCCCAGACGCATTCCTCCGGGGTGTGGCGGCGCCGCGGCAGCACCGGTGAGGGCTGGGAGCTGAGCTTCATGGGCAGCGGTTATGCGCTCGTCCAGCCCAGCGAGTTGCTGCCGCCGCAGCACGCCCAGATCGGCCAGGGCGTCGCCGCGCAGTTCGGCATGGGCCAGCACGGGGCGCGCGCACAGAACCAGGGCAACGTCTGGAGCTGAGCGTCCAGGAATCCGACGTAAGGGGCGCCTGCCATTTGCGGGCGCCCCTTACACGTTCACAGTCGGGCGCGCGTCGCCTCGAGCAGTCGTACGACCGAGTCGTCGGCCACGTCCGCCACCTCGTCGTAGGCGAACCAGCGCACGTCCAGGGACTCGTCGCTGATCGCGTGCTCGGCGTCCCGCGGGGCCACGGCCGCGTACTGGACGTCGAGGTGGACGTGGCACGGCGGCGGGATCGGATGCCGGTCCAGGCGCACCGGCCCGCCCGGGAGCAGGGCCAGGCCCGCGACTCCGGACTCCTCCGTGGCCTCACGCAGGGCGGCCGCGGCGAGGGAGGCGTCCTGCGGCTCGCAGTGCCCGCCCATCTGGAGCCACATCTTCAGCTTCTTGTGCAGCGTCAGCAGCACCCGGCCGCGCTCGGGGTCGATCACCAGCGCGCTCGCCGTGACGTGTCCCGCGTGGCAGGACTTCCATATGCCGTCCGGGTGCGCCGCGAGGTGGTCGAGGTAGGCCTGGCGCAACTCGTCCTGGCCCTCGTACGTCTTCAGCGTGAGGACCGCGTCGTCGTACAGACTCACTCGCTGTCGTCGCCCTCGGCCTCGTCGTCCTTCTTCAGGTTCGGCTTCTCGCCCGAGCCGCCCGCCGCCTCGCCGAGCATCTTGTCCAGCTCGGAGAAGTCCAGCTGCTCACGGTGCACGAAGCCGTCCGGGTCGTCCAGGTCGGTGGCCGTCGGCAGCATGTCCGGGTGGGCCCACAGGGCGTCCCGGCCGTCCACACCGCGCGCGTCCGTGAGCGAGGCCCACAGTCGGGAGGCGTCGCGCAGGCGGCGCGGGCGCAGCTCCAGGCCGATCAGCGTCGCGAACGTCTGCTCCGCGGGGCCACCCGTGGCGCGCCGGCGGCGCAGCGTCTCGCGCAGGGCGTCGGCGGACGACAGACGCGGCTTCGCGGCCGCGTGGACCACCGCGTCCACCCAGCCCTCGACGAGCGCCAGAGCCGTCTCCAGACGGGCCAGGGCGGCCTTCTGCTCGGGCGTGTCCTCCGGCTGGAACATCCCCTGCTGAAGGGCGTCCTGCAACTGCTCGGGGTTCTGCGGGTCGAACTGGCCGACCACGTCCTCGAGCTTGGCCGTGTCGACCTTGATCCCGCGCGCGTACCCGTCGACCGCGCCGAACAGGTGCGAGCGCAGCCACGGCACGTGTGCGAACAGACGCTGGTGGGCGGCCTCGCGCAGGGCGAGGTAGAGCCGCACCTCCTCCTTCGGCACGCCCAGGTCCTTGCCGAACGCCTCGATGTTCACCGGCAGCAGCGCGGCCTTGCCGGCCGGGCCGAGCGGCAGCCCGATGTCCGTCGAGCCGACGACCTCGCCAGCGAGGACGCCGACGGCCTGCCCGATCTGCGTGCCGAACATGGCGCCGCCCATCGAGCGCATCATGCCGATCAGCGGGCCCGCCATGGCCTGCATCTCCTCCGGCAGGACGTCGCCCATGGCCGCGCCGACGCGCTCGGCGACCGGATCGACCAGCTCCTTCCAGGCCGGCAGCGTGGCCTCGACCCACTCCGCGAGGGACCAGGCCAGGGCGGAGCCGGAGCCGGACGGCAGGGACGTCGCGTCGTCCAGCCACAGGTCGGCCAGGCGGACGGCCTCCTGGACCGCGGTGCGCTCGGCGGCGCCGATGCTCGCGTCCTTGACGCCGTCGGAAGTGCCCTGGGAGACCGTCTGGCGGGCGATCTGCTTGGCCATGTCCCAGTTCACCGGGCCGCCCTCGTACGAGAGCATCTGGCCCAGCTGCTGGAAGGCGGCGCCCAGGTCGGTGGGGTTCAGTGAACCGAACATCGCGGCCAGCGGATTGTCGCCGCCGGGGCCGCCGGGCCCGCCGAAGCCGGGCAGCCCGAATCCGAACGGGTTGGCCGGGTCCTGACCACCGCCGCTCTCCTGGTCCTTCTTCTTGCCCTCGTCGCCGTCGTCCGGCTCCTCCGGCGGAAGGCCGAATCCGAATGGGGTGTCACTCACGGGGTTCCTCGGCTGGTAAGGCCACCGGCTCTTCCGGCGGCACGGCTGCCCGACAACACCACCCAGCGTAGACACCATGACCCGATCGGGCCTCGATGCTTCGCCGACTCTTGGCCTGCGGCAGGATGGATGCCACCTGGTACGTACGCGTCGCTCGCGCCCGTACTGAAGACAACCGCTGGAGACGCCCGGTGAGTTCCCCAGATCCGCAGGTTCGCGCAGCGCGAAACCAGTCAACCACTCCTGCCGCGCGCGGGCCCGTCGTCGCGGTCACCGGCGCCGCGACCGGGATCGGCGCGCTGCTCACGGAGCGACTGGCGGCATCCGAGGAGATCAGGCAGGTCGTCGCCATCGACGAGCGGCGCGGGGAGTGCGCGGCGGCGCAGTGGCACATCCTCGACGTGCGGGACCCGGCGATCGCGGAGAAGCTGCGGGGTGCGGACGTGGTCGTGCACCTCGCGCTCGACCTGGACCTGGAGAGCGACCCGGCGGCGCGTACGGCGTACAACGTACGGGGGACACAGACCGTGCTGACCGCGGCCGCGGCGGCCGGCGTGCACCGGGTGGTGCTGTGCACCTCCGCGATGGTCTACGGGGCGCTGCCGGACAACGAGCTGCCGCTGTCGGAGGACGCCGAGCTGCGGGCCACGGCCGAGGCCACGGGCGTGGGCGACCTGCTGGAGATCGAGCGACTGGCCCGGCGCGCGCCCCGGGCGCATCCCGGCCTCAATGTCACGGTCGTCCGTCCCGCGGTGCTCGTCGGCGGCACCGACACCGCCCTGACCAGGTATTTCGAATCGCCCCGGCTCCTTGTCGTCGCCGGGTCGCGGCCCGCCTGGCAGTTCTGCCACGTCGAGGATCTGTGCGGTGCGCTGGAGTACGCCGTGCTGGAGAAGGCCGACGGCGAACTGGCCGTCGGGTGCGACGGGTGGCTGGAGCAGGAGGAGGTCGAGGAGCTCAGCGGGATCCGGCGGATGGAGCTGCCGTCCGCGGTCGCGCTCGGCGCGGCGGCCCGGCTGCACCGGATCGGGCTCACGCCGTCGCCCGCGGGTGACCTGGCCTACACGATGTACCCCTGGGTGGTCAGCGGGAGCCGGCTGCACGAAGCCGGGTGGCGGCCGCGGTGGACCAACGAGGAGGTTCTCGCGGAGCTGCTGGAGGAGGTGTCTGGGCGGCACACGGTCGCCGGGCGGCGGCTGGGCCGCAAGGACGCGACGGCGGCGGGGGCCGCGGGGGCGACGGTCGCGCTGCTGGGGGCGGCGGCGGTGGTACGGCGCGCACGGAAGGCTCGGCGACGGATCTGAGGTGGGCCGGGGTTTCACGACGCCCGGCGCTGTGGCCGCCCCCTGGACCCCGGTCCTCGCCCACCCACCACCCGACTCGGTTGGTCGAAAAGTGCGGCACGATGGACGCATGGCAACCATGAATGACCACCCCGGTGAGCAGGCTGCGCAGGATCCCGTCAAGCTGATCGCCGTCCGGGAGACCGCGCTCTCCCTCGACGAGGTGTTCCAAGCCGTGGGCGACGACGCGGCGGGCGGCATCGCGCTGTTCGTGGGGACCGTGCGCAACCATGACTCGGGCGCCGACGTCGACGCGCTCGGCTATTCGTGTCACCCCAGTGCCGAGGCCGAGATGCGTCGGATCGCCGAGAAGGTCGTCGCGGACTACCCGGTCCGGGCGCTGGCCGCCGTACACCGGGTGGGGGATCTGCGGGTCGGGGATCTCGCCGTCGTGGTCGCGGTGTCGTGTCCGCACCGGGGCGAGGCATTCGAGGCCTGCCGGAAGCTGATCGACGACCTCAAGCACGAAGTGCCGATCTGGAAACATCAGAAATTTTCTGACGGTACGGAGGAATGGGTGGGCGCCTGCTGAACAGTTCACCCGTTTTTCCGGTTGCGTAACCGCACCCCTGCCGTGAGCGTTGTCACTGCGACTGGTTAATCTGCTGATCAGTCAGTTGGCGACGCTCATAAGGTTGGGAGGTCGGCATGGCGGCACTCGCCTGGTTGCTCATTCCGTTTGTGGCCGCGATAGGCGCAGGCCTGTGGGGCAGTTGGGCCAACCGGACCCGCAAGGTACGGAGTGACGGTCCCGAGCTGGACGGCTATGCCCGCTTCCGCGAGGCCATGGAGAGGCCCCACTCGCACACGTGACGTGCGGGACAGGGATGCCCTGACGATGCGCTGACAGACCCGTCCCGTACTGTCGATGCATGCCACGCCGCACCGCGACGATGCTCGCCTCCACCCTGATGCTGATCGCGCTCCTGTGCGTGGGAGTGCTCACGCCCGTGCCGTATTCGGAGATGTCCCCGGGTCCGACGGTGAACACCCTCGGCGAGCACGGCGGCGAGCCGGTGCTGCAGATCTCCGGGCACAAGACGTACGCGACGTCCGGGCACCTCAACATGACGACCGTCCGCGTCACCAGCGCGGACTACCGGATGAACCTCGTCGAGGCCGTGTACGGCTGGCTCGCGCACGACAATAAGGTCGTGCCGCACGCCACGCTCTACCCGGACGGCAAGACGGAGGAGCAGTCCACCCAGGAGAACGCCGAGGAGTTCAGCCAGTCGCAGGAGAGCGCCAAGGTCGCCGCCCTGAAGGAGCTGAACGTCCCGGTGAAGTCCTGGGTGATCGTCTCCACCGTCATCAAGGACTCCCCGGCCCAGGGCCGGCTGCACGCCGGTGACGTCATCAAGGCCGTGGACGGCACGGCCGTGAAGCAGCCCTCCGACGTCGCCAAGCTCGTCACCAAGCACAAGCCCGGGCAGGACGTCGTCTTCACCATCGTCCCGGTCAAGGAGCAGATGGCCGCCGAGAAGGCGAACAGGACGGCGACCAAGACCCAGGACGTGACGATCACCACGGCGACGTCCGACGACAGCGGGGCCAAGCGAGCCATCGTCGGGATCTCCGCCGGGACCGATCACACGTTTCCGTTCACCATCGACATCAAGCTCGCCGACGTCGGCGGCCCCAGCGCCGGACTGATGTTCGCGCTCGGCATCTACGACAAGCTCACCCCGGGCAACCTCACCGGCGGCAAGTTCGTCGCCGGCACCGGCACGATCGACGACGACGGCACCGTCGGCCCGATCGGGGGCATCGAGATGAAGACCGTCGGCGCGCGCAGCAAGGGCGCCCAGTACTTCCTCACGCCCGCCGACAACTGCGCGGCCGCAGCCAAGGACACCCCGGGCGGGCTCACCCTCGTCAAGGTCAGGACGATCAACGACGCCCTGGACGCCCTGAAGGACATCCGCACCGGCGACACCGCCGCCCTGCCGAAGTGCACCACCAAGGGCTGACCGCACCCGTGACGTGGCTGGGGGCGCCCTCAGGACCCGAGGGCGCCCCCATCGCAGTACCCAGGCCGGAACGCTTCAGTCGGCGAACGTCGCCGTAAGTGCCTCCGCGAGACCGGGCACCAGATCCGGGCCGGTGAGGACCTCCGTCGGGCTGTCCTTCTCACGCAGCCGCAGGGCCGATTCACGGGTGCCGTCGCGCAGGACCGCGACGGTCATCCGGACCTCCTGGCGCTCGGGATGGTCTGCCACCCACTTCGCCAGCCCGGCCTCGTTCAGCCCGTCCGGGACCTGGGCCTCGGCGGACGGCGGTAGCATCAGCCGCTCCACCGTGAGCGCGCAGCCGGTCACCGCGTCGGGCCAGGCGATGGTGCCGAGGAACTCGTCGAGCGCCTTGCCGGCGGGGATCTCGTCCTGCTCGATCGGGGTGAGACCGGTGGTCTCGGGCTCGTCCTGCAGGCCGAGCTGGGCCGCGAGCGAGGGTTCCTGGGTCCGCAGCCGCGCGGTGTCTACGAGGGCGAAGAGGCGAGCGGGCTGGTCCCAGCCGAGGCCGGAGGCGTACTCGTCGATCTCGAGTACGGCCCGGGTGAGCGGGCTCGCTGCCATGGGAGTGTTGGACATGGTCACAATCCTGCCTCGTTCATAGCCGGAATCGGGAACCGAGTAAACGGTGAGTAAGTTGCATAGGTGTGGGCCCGGATCACGGGGCACAGCGGACGGCCCGTGAACACGGGGGCCTGACGTAACGACAGCGAACCATCACCGAACTTCGAGGTGCGCACCTTGGCATTCCAGATGCCGGACCGCGGCGGAGGCCCGACGGGGCCGCGGATCAGAGCGGGCCGCCCGTCACGGCGTGCCCGGACCCTGCTCATGACACTGGGCGTTCTTGCCGTCCTCGGCATGGCGTTCACCATGTTCGCAGGCTTCTGGACGGACTGGCTGTGGTACCGGTCGGTGCACTACTCGTCGGTGTTCACCACCACGCTGTGGACCAAGATCGGCCTGTTCTTCGTCTTCGGTCTGCTCATGGCGGCCGCGGTCGGCTTCAACATCTGGCTCGCGCACCGGCTGCGGCCCCCGCTGAGCGCCATGTCCGTGGAACAGCAGAGCCTCGACCGCTACCGGATGGGCATCGCACCGTACAAGAGATGGCTGCTGTTCGGCGTCACCGCGCTGGTGGGTCTGATCGCTGGTGCCTCCGCGTCGAGCCAGTGGCGGACCTGGCTGATGTGGGTCAACGGCGTGCCCTTCCACCAGAAGGACCCCCAGTTCCACCTGGACGTCTCCTTCTACGCCTTCGACCTGCCCTGGTACCGCTTCCTGCTCGGCTTCGGCTTCGCCGCCGCGATCCTGTCCGTGATCGCCGCCGCGATGACGCACTACCTGTACGGCGGGCTGCGCGTCACCAGCCCCGGTGCGCGGGCCACGGCCGCGGCCACCGGGCACCTGTCGGTGCTCATCGGCATCTTCGTCGCCCTCAAGGCGGTCGCCTACTGGCTCGACCGGTACGGACTGGCCGTCAAGTCCAGCGACTTCAAGGCGACCGGCAACTGGACCGGCCTGCGCTACGTCGACGCCAACGCCTATCTGCCCGCCAAGACGATCCTGTTCTGCATCGCGGCCATCTGCGCGCTGCTGTTCTTCGCCACCCTGTGGCGGCGCACCTGGCAGCTGCCCGTCATCGGCTTCGGCCTGATGGTCCTCTCGGCGATCCTCATCGGCGGCCTGTACCCCGCGATCGTCCAGAAGTTCCAGGTCCAGCCCAACGAGCAGGCCAAGGAAGCGCCGTACGTCCAGAAGAACCTCAAGGCGACTCGCGAGGCCTACGGCATCGACGACACGAAGGTCACCGAGTACGCGGGCACGAGCGACACCAAGGACAAGACCGAGCTCCGGGGCGACGTCGGCGGCACGGCGAGCATCCGGATCATGGACCCGAACATCGTCTCGCCGACGTTCCAGCAGCTCCAGCAGATGCGGAACTACTACGCGTTCCCGACCAACCTCGACGTCGACCGGTACGCCAAGGACGGCAAGGCCCAGGACACGGTCATCGGTCTGCGCGAGCTGAACCTCGATGGCATCCCGAAGAACAACTGGATCAACGACCACTTCCGCTACACCCACGGGTACGGCGTGGTCGCCGCCAAGGGCACCGAGGCGGACTCCGAGGGACGCCCGGTCTTCACCGAGTACAACCTGCCGTCCAAGGGCGACCTGCCCACGTACGAGCAGCGTGTCTACTACGGCGAGAAGACCAGTACCTACTCCATCGTCGGCGGTCCCCAGAAGGAGATCGACTACTCCGACGACAGCGGTGAGAAGACGACCAGCTACCAGGGCAAGAGCGGCGTCAACCTCGCCAGCCCGATCAACCGGGCGGCGTACGCGGTGGCGTTCAACGAGCCGCAGATCCTCTACTCCGGTGCGATCGGCGAGGGTTCGCGGATCCTCTACAATCGCACGCCCAAGCAGCGCGTCGAGGCCGTCGCCCCCTGGCTGACCATCGACGGGGACGCCTATCCGGCGGTCGTGGACCACCGCATCCAGTGGATCGTCGACGCCTACACGACGACCAACGGCTATCCGTACGCCTCGCGTACGACCCTGGGTGACACGACGGCCGACTCGCTGACCGCTACCAACAACTCGCGCGCGGTGGTGGCCCAGCAGAACCAGGTCAACTACATCCGCAACTCGGTGAAGGCGACTGTCGACGCGTACACGGGCGACGTCAAGCTCTACCAGTGGGACACCCAGGACCCGGTCCTGAAGACCTGGATGAAGGCCTTCCCCGGCACGGTCGAGCCCAGGTCCGACATCTCGGCCTCCCTGATGGCCCATCTCCGGTACCCGCAGGACCTGTTCAAGGTCCAGCGCGAACTGCTCACCCGCTACCACGTCACGGACGCGCAGACGTTCCTCAGCGGCAGCGAGGTGTGGCAGGTGCCGGACGACCCGTCCAACAAGTCGGGCAGCGCGGTGCCGCCGTACTACTTGAGCATGAAGATGCCGGACCAGACGTCGCAGGCGTTCTCGCTGTCGACGACGTTCACGCCCAACGGCCGGGACAACCTCAGCGCGTTCATGGCGGTCGACTCCGAGGCGGGCACGTCCGACTACGGCAAGATCAGAATCCTGAAACTGCCCACGGACACGACGGTCAACGGACCCAAACAGGTCCAGAGCCAGTTCAACTCCGAGCAGGACATCGCTGAGACGATCAGCCTGCTGAGCCGAGGTCATTCGGATGTCGAGTACGGCAATCTGCTCGCGGTGCCGCTCGACGGAGGACTGCTGTACGTGGAGCCGGTCTACGTACGCGGTGGTGGACTCAAGTACCCACTGCTGCGGAAGGTCCTGGTGAGCTACGGCAACAGCTACGCCTTCGAGGACACCCTCGATCAGGCGCTCAACAAGGTCTTCGGCACGGGTAGTTCGACCACTCCGCCACCGGACACGGGCACCGGGAACCCGCCCCCGTCGTCCGGCAATCCCACGGTCCAGGAGGCGCTGAAGGACGCCCAGAAGGCGTTCGACGCCGGGCAGGAAGCGCTGAAGAAGCCCGACTGGGAGGCGTACGCCAAGGCGCAGAAGGACCTCGAGGCCGCGCTGAAGCGGGCCGCGGAGGCGCAGGCCGCCGCCGGCGCCGGCGGCAGCAAGACCAGCGGTTCCGGGGCCGGCAGCAGTCCCAGCCCGAGCGGCAGCCCGAGTCCCAGCGGCAGTCCCGGTAGCGGTTGATCAAGGCCACCCCGTGCCGTGATACGGTTGCCGAGCAACGGCGCGGGGTGGAGCAGCTCGGTAGCTCGCTGGGCTCATAACCCAGAGGTCGCAGGTTCAAATCCTGTCCCCGCTACTGAAGTCGAAGGCCCGGATCCTCTTGGATCCGGGCCTTCGTGGTGTGCGGACGGGCGACGAACGGATGTACCGGTGTGCGGGTCGCCGTGCCGCCGTGGGGACTTGGGAGATGTGTGTTTGACTTGTCGTTCTGTGGGCATGTCGACAAAACGCTGAAGTGACCTCCCGGGCTGCGGTATACCGGGTGTACCGAGGTTGCAGGTGGTGCGACTATGGACGTTATGGGGGACAAGGCAACTCTGTTGGAGACAGGGCGTTTTGCGCAGCCTTCCGGCTTTGCGCAGTCTTCCGGGTTGGTGCCGTCTTCTGGCTTGGTGTCGTCTTCCGACCGGGACGAGACCGGCGAGGCTGCCGAGGAAGTGCGTCAGCGGCTCGCCGCCGAGGCCGGTGACGTCGAGGCGATGAGCGTGCTCGGGGCCATGCTGCTCCGCCGCGGCGATCTCGACGGAGCCGAGCCCCAGCTGCGTGCTGCCACCGCTGCCGGTGACCGTGCCGCCGCCAACAACCTCGGAGTCCTCCTGCACCAGCGCGGCTACCCCGACGAGGCCGCCGGATGGTGGCGGATCGCCGCCGTCGCCGGGTCCGCGGCCGCCGCGCACGCCCTGGGCCGGCACCACCGGGAGCGCGGGGACGAGCCCGCCGCCGAGTACTGGCTGCGCCAGTCCGCCGAGCAGGGACATGTGCTGGGCGCGTACGCGCTCGCCGACCTGCTCGAACACCGCGGGGACACGGGCGCCGAGCAGTGGATGCGGGCCGCCGCCGAGCGGGGGCACCGGGAGGCGGCGTACCGGCTGGCGCGTGCGCTTGACCGCGCGGTGGGACCCGAGGGGGAAGCCGGGTCCGACAATGGTGTCGAGGTCGCCGTCGAGGAGGCCGAGCAGTGGTTCCGGCAGGCCGCCGCGCGCGGGCACCGGCGGGCCGCGCTGCACCTCGGGGCGATCCTGGAGAAGCGGGGTCAGCTCAAGGAGGCCGGGCGCTGGTATCTGACCTCCGCCAAGGACGGGGAGGCCCGGGCCGCCTGCGCGCTGGGGTTCCTGCTGCGGGACGCCGGGGACACCGAGAGCGCGGCCGTGTGGTGGCTGCGGGCCGCGCAGGAGGGGGACGGCAACGCGGCGAACGCGCTGGGCGCGCTGCACGCCGAGCGCGGCGAGACGCAGACCGCCGAGCGGTGGTACCGGGAGGCGATGGACGCCGGGGACGACAACGGGGCGTACAACCTCGGGCTGCTCTGCGCCGAGCAGGGGCGGACCGCGCAGGCCGAGCAGTGGTACCGGCGGGCGGCGTACGCCGGGCACCGGGAGGCGGCCAATGCGCTGGCGGTCCTGCTGCTGGGCAGCGGCGACGCCAGCGGGGCCGAGCCGTGGTTCTCCAAGGCGGCGGAGGCGGGGAGCGTGGACGCCGCGTTCAACCTCGGGATCCTGTACGCCGGGCGGGGCGAGGACAACGTCGCGCTGCGGTACTACGAGCGTGCGGCGGCCGCCGGGCACACCGAGGCGGCGTTGCAGGTCGGCATGGCACGGCTGCGAGAGGGCGACGAGCAGACGGCCGAGCGGCATCTGCGGTGCGCGGCGGGCGCGGGGAACGCGGAGGCGGCGTACCGGCTGGCCGCCCTGCTCGACGCGCGGCGGCCCGCGGTGTCCGAGCACGGTCTTGGTGAGTCCGTGCACGAGAAGACCGAGTGCGAGGAGTGGTACGAGCGGGCGGCCTCCCAGGGGCACCGGCGGGCGCAAGTGCGGGTGGGGATGCACGCCGCCGCGCGCGGTGACGTCGTGGAGGCGGCGCGGTGGTACCGGGAGGCGGCGGAGGCCGGGTCGCGGAACGGGGCATTCAATCTGGGGCTGCTGCTGGCCCGGGAGGGGAGCGAGCCGGAGGCGGCGGTGTGGTGGAAGCGGGCCGCTGACGCGGGGCACGGGCGGGCGGCGCTGCGGCTGGCCCTGCTGTTCGCGCGGCGTGGAGAGCTCGCGGAGGGGCAGCGGTGGGCCGAGCGAGCGGTGTCGCTGGGGCCGGCGGAGGTGTCGGGGCGGGCGGAGCGGCTGCGGGACGCTCTGCGGGAGGAACTGTCGGCGTGAGGTTGGTGCCGGGTGACTTTGCCCACCCACCCGCCCGACTCGGTAGGTGAAAAGGTCCCCTCGCCCTGAGGCTCGGCGCCAGACCCTGGGCGTCCCCTGCGCCCCTGCGCCCCTGCGGGGCTCCGCCCCAGGACGCCGGTGGGGACTGCGTCCCCTGCGCCCCTGCGGGGCCTAGCCCCCACCCCGATGAGGGCTCCGCCCCTGCGGGGCTTCGCCCCAGCACCCCTGCGGGGCTCTGTGACTGCACCCCGGCGAGGGCTTCCCTGTGCCCGCGACGGAGTCGCCTGTGCCTCCGGCGGAGTCGTCGGATAACCGATTTGCTTCTGTCCTCGTCCTTCACGTAACGTTCAGTTCAACGACGCGGGGTGGAGCAGCTCGGTAGCTCGCTGGGCTCATAACCCAGAGGTCGCAGGTTCAAATCCTGTCCCCGCTACTGAAGGCCAGGGGCCGGAATCCAGGAATGGGTTCCGGCCCCTGGTGTTTTTCGTGTTGGTCCAGGTCGGGGCAGCACCAAGCCCCGGCGCCGTTTCGGTGCCGGGGCTTGGTGAAGAGTGGTGCGCTACGCGCTCGCGCAGTTTGGGCACAGGCCGCGGTACGTCACCTCGACGTCCGAGACCGTGAAGCCGAAGCGTTCCGAGTCGGGGAGGTCGGCCAGCGGGTTGCCGGTCGGGTGGACGTCCCGGATGGAGCCGCAGCGGGCGCAGACCAGGTGGTGGTGCGGCCGGTGCGCGTTCGGGTCGTACCGCTTGGCGCGCTTGTCGGTGGCGACCTCGAGAACCTCACCGAGGGAGACCAGCTCACCCAGCGTGTTGTAGACGGTCGCCCGGGAGATCTCGGGCAGCTTGCCGACGGCCCGTGCGTGGACCTCGTCGGCCGTCAGATGGACGTGCTCGCCGTCGAGTACCTCGGCCACGACGCGCCGCTGCGCGGTCATCCGCCATCCACGTCCGCGCAGCCGTTCCAGAAGGTCACTCATGCATTCAAGCCTAACAGCAGGAGGACCATTTTCTGAACAGGTGTGACTTTGGAGCTCTCCTTGACTTGGACTAAGTCCAATGTAGGATCGAGTTTGACTTGGCCAAGCGACAGGATTGCTCGAAAGCGACGCAGGAGGCGCACGTGACGCAGGAACCGCTCACCACGGAGGCCGGTGCTCCGGTGGCCGACAATCAGAACAGCGAGACCGCGGGCGCCGGCGGTCCTGTGCTCGTTCAGGACCAGCTCCTCCTGGAGAAGCTGGCGCACTTCAACCGCGAGCGCATCCCGGAGCGCGTCGTGCACGCCCGCGGCGCCGGCGCCTACGGCACCTTCACGGTCACCGCCGACGTCACGCCGTACACGCGCGCCAAATTCCTCTCCGAGATCGGCAAGCAGACCGAGACCTTCCTCAGGTTCTCCACCGTGGCGGGCAACCTCGGTGCCGCGGACGCCGTGCGCGACCCCCGCGGCTTCGCGCTGAAGTTCTACACCGAGGAGGGCAACTACGACCTCGTCGGCAACAACACCCCGGTGTTCTTCATCAAGGACGCCATCAAGTTCCCCGACTTCATCCACACCCAGAAGCGCGACCCGTACACGGGCAGCCAGGAAGCCGACAACGTCTGGGACTTCTGGGGGCTCTCGCCCGAGTCCACGCACCAGGTGACCTGGTTGTTCGGTGACCGCGGTATTCCGGCGTCGTACCGGCACATGAACGGGTACGGCTCGCACACCTACCAGTGGAACAACGAGGCCGGCGAGGTCTTCTGGGTCAAGTACCACTTCAAGACCGACCAGGGGATCAAGAACCTCACCCAGGAAGAGGCCAACAGGCTCGCCGGTGGGGACCCCGACTCCCACCAGCGCGATCTGCGCGAGGCCATCGAACGCGGTGACTTCCCGACGTGGACCGTGCAGGTGCAGATCATGCCGGCGGCGGACGCGGCGACGTACCGCTTCAACCCGTTCGACCTCACCAAGGTGTGGCCGCACGCGGACTACCCGCCCATCGAGATCGGCAAGCTGGAGCTCAACCGCAACCCGGAGAACATCTTCGCCGAGGTCGAGCAGAGCATTTTCAGCCCCGCTCACTTCGTGCCCGGCATCGGGCCCTCGCCCGACAAGATGCTCCAGGGGCGCCTGTTCGCGTACGGCGACGCGCACCGCTACCGCGTCGGCATCAACGCCGACCACCTCCCGGTGAACCGTCCGCACGCCACCGAGGCGCGCACCCACTCCCGTGACGGCTTCCTGTACGACGGCCGCCACAAGGGTGCGAAGAACTACGAGCCGAACAGTTTCGGCGGGCCGGTGCAGACGGATCTGCCGCTGTGGCAGGCCGCTACGGTCAGTGGTCGGACCGGTGAGCACGCCGCGCCCGCGCACGCCGAGGACAACGACTTCGTGCAGGCGGGCGACCTCTACCGGCTGATGTCCGAGGACGAGAAGGGCCGGCTGATCGACAACCTGGCCGGCTTCATCGCCAAGGTGTCGCGCGACGACATCGCCGAGCGCGCGATCGACAACTTCCGCAAGGCGGACGCCGACTTCGGCAAGCGGCTGGAGGCCGCGGTCCGGGCCCCGCGCGGCTGACACACTCCAGCGCTGGACCGTTTGTCGTGGCGGGTGGGCCGGGTCCCTCACGGGGCCCGGCCCACCGGCGTCCTCAGGCCGGCACCTGCTGACGTGCCGGGGCCCAGCAGCGGATGATGTCGCGGACCGAGACGATGCCGACGGGCTCACCGTGGTCCAGGACGATCAGATGCCGGAAGCCGCCGTGCGCCATCGCGCGGGCCGCCTCCTCCAGGGTCCAGGTCGGAGCGGCGAACACGACGTCGTTGGTGGTGTGGGCATGGGTGCGCTCCGTGTCAGGGTTCTGGCCCAGGCCCACGGAGTTGAGGATGTCGCGCTCGGTCAGAATGCCGATGCCGCCCGCGTCGGGGTCGAGGACGACGGCCGCGCCCACGCGGCGGGCGGACATCAGGGCGGCTGCTTGGCGGAGGGTATGTGCGGGGCCGATGGTGAGGACCACCGTGCTCATGGCGTCGCGGACGAGCATGGTCGGGTGCCACCTCCTACGCTTTCCTGAACTAGTGCAGTAATTCACAAGTTCACAAGTGAGGGTCCTTTCAGAGTGGCAGGTAAAGCAGAGGTCAACAAGAGGGCGCGTGAGTGCCTGAGGGTGCGCGCGGGTGTCCCGTACGGCTCCGTAGCGCTGGATCGCGCCGTTCGGTGACTCTGGACCGCGCCGCTCAGTAAAGCTGGATCGCGCCGCTCAATAGCGCTCGTACTGATCAGCCTTCTGGCTAACCAACGAGGCTGAAGAAGCCCACGGCTCTGACCAGTTCAGATGCCGTGGCCTTCTGTCGTTGTCGGTCGGCATCGAGGGGGATACATGGCACTGGGCCGCAAGGGATCACGGCGCATAGTCGTCGGCGGCACGATCTACCGCTGGCGGCTGCGACGCAGGCCCACCTACGGTCAGGCCCTCTGCTGGTCGCCATGTACTTGCGCCGTGGAGCATGCGGATCATCCTGGGGCGACTCTCGTGGTCATCACCAAGCACCCTCACGCTGGCAACTGGCTCGGACGCCCGGGCAACCCGGTACTTCCCTCCCATGTCGCCGACGCCATCGAGTCCGCCCTACGACAGGGTTGGGTTCCCGTTCGAACGGGCTCACCGTTCCACCTCGACCAGTCCGCCGGCTTCTCTCCCTCGCTTTGAGCTGGCCGGCGGGTGAGCACCGCTTTAGGGGCGAGGTGGGGGCCGCATCGTGACTGACCTGCAGAATCCTAGCCTTGGCGACAGTCGGCCTGAGCGCCCGTCAGACTCCCGGACTCCCCGTGGTTCCCGCTCCTTCTGGCACGGCTGTGGCACGAGCATCAATCGCCAGGGACGGCCCAGACAACGGCTCGTCAGCTGGCCCATCCGGCGGCCTACGAGCTGATCGGCAATTCCCGTGCTCGCTGGCGCGCTTGGGCCCGTAGCTCCTGCATTGAGGTGGCCTGGAAGCCGCCGTTGCGCAGGAAGCAGCGGTGGGCGGCCTCCAGGATGTGCCGGCGCCGGTCGACGAGGTACTGCTCCGTGACTTTTGGCATGAGACCATCGTGCAAAGAAAACGAATGTTCGTCTTGACGTGGGGTCGGCCACCGTCGCAGGATGGGATCCGCAAAACGGAATGGTCGTTCGAAGAGGAAGGAGGCGACATGGGTACCGTGCAAACCGGGGGGTCGGCGATGACTCCGTGCCAGGTTCCACGGGATGCCGGGGCGCCGGCCGCGCCCGCGACGGCTGAGCCGGCGCCGTCCGGCACCGTGGCGATCGTGCTGCAAGGCGGTGGCAGCCTGTGCGCATCGCAGGTCGGCGCCTTGAGGGCGCTCACCCAGGCGGGGATCAGACCCGACCTCGTAGTGGCGTCCTCGGCCGGCGCACTCAACGGCGCTGCCTTCGCTGCCGACCCGAGCATCGAGGGCATCGACCGGCTGGAAGCGCTGTGGCTGAGCCTTAATGACCTTGCCGACACGATCATCACCGTGTGTAGCCGGATCCGACGGGCATGGACAACTCACCGCTGGGACGAACGCCCGGACCGCCGACCCAGACCACATGCCTATCCGCGCGGCCTCTTGATTCCATTTCGCATTCTTCGACGGACGCCGACACCCGCTTGGTCGTGCCCACCGCCCACCGCCCAACACGACGACGTCCACCGCATGGCGATGGAGTCGAGCATCGAGGAGAGGAACGTTCATGCGCGCCCGGAGCATCGGCGCGGCCACCGCAACAGCATTGGCGCTGGTGGCCGCCCGCGACCTCATCCAGAAGAAGCA
This sequence comes from Streptomyces sp. NPDC002619, assembly GCF_042889305.1. Lineage (NCBI taxonomy): Bacteria > Bacillati > Actinomycetota > Actinomycetes > Kitasatosporales > Streptomycetaceae > Streptomyces > Streptomyces sp. NPDC002619. Next base: position 819,027 of record NZ_JBIAQV010000001.1, read on the forward strand.
CGCACTGCTCCGGAACTTCCCGGTGATCGGGCACGCCCGGTACCTGTTGGAGATGATCGGGCCGGAGCTGCGGCAGTACGTCGTCACTTCCAACGAGGAGGAGCGCCCGTTCAGTCGTGACCAGCGCACCTGGATCTATGCGTCGGCGAAGGAGGAGAACAACTACTTCGGGTTCGGAACCGACGTCGACGTCGAGCACGTGCAGGGGCACGCATACGTGAAGCAGCGCACGTTCGCCGACATGCTGCCCGACGCGCAGGACCCGCAGGCCCCGCTGCCCTCAGCCAAGGTGCTGGGCGGGCCGCGAGGGCGCGCCAAGGCGTTCCGACCGGCGAGCGTGGTGAACATCTCGGCGATGAGCTTCGGATCGCTCTCCGGCGCGGCGATCACGGCGCTCAACAAAGGGGCGGCGCTGGCGGGCACGATGCAGAATACGGGCGAGGGCGGCCTCTCGCCGTACCACGGCAACGGCGCCGACCTCGTCTTTCAGATCGGTACGGCGTACTTCGGCTGCCGCAACGAGGACGGCAGCTTCAACCTCGACAAGCTCAAGGATGTGGTCGCCGGCGCCCCGGTCAAGGCGATAGAGATCAAGCTCTCCCAGGGCGCCAAGCCAGGGCTGGGCGGGATGCTGCCGGGCGCGAAGGTGACCCCGGAGATTGCCGAAATCCGCGGGATTCCGACCGGCAAGGACTGCGCCTCCCCGTCGCGGCACACCGCGTTCAGCGACGTCGACTCGATGCTCGACTTCGTCGAGCTGCTCGCCACCGAGACCGGTCTGCCGGTCGGGGTTAAGAGCGCGGTGGGAGAGATGGACTTCTGGCAGGAGCTGGCCACGCTGATGGCGCGTGGTGACCGTGGTGTCGACTTCGTGACCATCGACGGCGGCGAGGGCGGCACCGGGGCGGCGCCGCTGATCTTCACCGACTCGGTGTCGCTGCCGTTCCGGATGGGCTTCTCCCGGGTCTACGCCACCTTCGCCGAGCTGGGGCTGACCGACGACCTGACCTTCATCGGCTCCGGCAAGCTCGGCCTGCCCGAGAACGCCGCGGTCGCCTTCGCTCTGGGTGCCGACATGATCAACGTGGCCCGTGAGGCGATGCTGTCGATCGGCTGCATCCAGTCGCAGAAGTGCCACACCGACAGGTGCCCCACCGGCGTCGCCACCCAGAAGCCGTGGCTGGCCCGCGGCCTCGACCCGACCTCGAAGGCCACCCGGGCCGCTGTCTACCTGCGCACCCTGCGCAAGGAGCTGATGAAGGTCTCGGCGGCCGTCGGCGTCGCCCACCCGGCACTCATCACAGCTACCGACATCGAGATCATGCACGGCGACTACGACGCCCGCGCCCTGGCCGGCGTCTACGGCTACAAGGACGGCTGGGGCGAGCTCGGCCCGCATCTCGCCGATGAGATCACTGCACTGCTCGCCACCAAGCCGACCTCCGTCCAGAAGCCGGCCGTCTGACGCGCCGACAGCGACAAGCGCCGCGCTCCCTGCTCTCCTGCTCGGAGCACGCGCGTGGCACCAGCAGGTGTCGCCCTCACCTCCAATACCCCACGAACAGTCCATGCCGGGTGATCACAACATGACTGAAGAAGTGAGATTCAAGAGCATCGTCGGCCCCGAACTGGCCGGAGCGATCGACCTGCCAGACGGCGAGATCCGAGGCTGGGGAATCTTCGTCCACGGATTCACACTCGGCAAGAACTCGCCGGCCGCCTCGCGCGTCAGCAAGCAGCTGGCACGCGAGGGGATCGGAATGCTGCGCTACGACAACCTCGGGATCGGAGACTCCGACGGCGACTGGGGGGACGGTTCCTTCACCATCAAGGTCCAGGACACCGTCCGTGCAGCAACTCTGATGGCGGAGCGAGGGACTCCAGCAGACCTGCTGGTGGGGCACTCGTGGGGAGGCACCGCCGCCATCGCTGCAGCGGCCGAGGCAACCGGCGTCCGCGCGGTCGCCACGATCGGCGCACCTGTCGACCCCAGCCACGTCGAGAAACAGTACGACGCGGTCATGGATCGCGTTCTCAGTGAAGGGTCGCACGAGTGGTTCGTCGGCGGGAGGACCCTGGTACTCAAGCGTGCTTTCGTCGACAACGTCCACCATGCTCGCCTGCGCGACCGGATACGAGAGTTGCACCTGCCACTACTCGTCCTGCATTCGCCTACCGACAGCACCGTCGACATCGCCAACGCCGGGGAGATCTTCCGCGAGGCACGACACCCGCGAAGCTTCGTCGCGCTCGAAGGAGCAGACCATCTCCTGACCGTACGAGGACAAGCGCAACGAACCGCCCACATCATCAGCGCCTGGGCCGACCAGTACATCCAGGAGTCACGGCCCGGAGGAAAGACATCTCAGGTGATTGAGGGGCCGCGCGGACAGGCGTGTGGTCAGGGGCGGCGGTTCGGGCGTTCGTCCCAGCGGTGAGTCGTCCATGCCCGCCGAATCAGGCTACGCACGGTGATGACGTGAGGTCGGCGTAGCGACTTTGGCCCGGCAGGTGCGGCATGCGACAGGGGGAGGTGCTCGGCTCGGCCGTGGATGACGTGGACTTCGCCGAAGGAGTCGTTCACATCGTCCGGCAGGTCAAGCTCATCGCCGGACGACAGGTGTTCGCGCTGCCCAAGGGCGGTAAGGCCCGTACCGTCCCGTTGCCTGAAGAGCGTTGCGCGGTCGCTGGAGGCCCACATCGCTCGGCATGCAGCGACGGCTGTGTCTCTGCCGTGGCGGTCGGTCGACGGCTCTCCGGTGGTCGCTTCCCCGCTCTTCGCCAACATTGAGGGGTGTGCGGTCAAACGCGTCGTGTTCAACCGCGTGGCGTGGTGGCCCGCTCTCGACACTGTGGGTATCACGCGGGGCCGGGAGAACGGGATGCACGCCCTGAGGCACTTCTACGCGTCTGTGCTGCTGGACGCGGGGGAGAGCATCAAGGCTCTGTCGGAGTACGTCGGGCACCACGATCCCGGCTTCACTCTGCGGACGTACACGCACCTGGTGCCCAGCAGCGAGAAGCGCACGCGGGAGGCGGTGAACCGGGCCTTCGATGGCGGCCCGGACACCGATGACGGCCCCACGACGGCCCAGGGGGACTGACGAGGGTGGAAACCCGCAGATCAAGCCGCAAGCTGCGTCAGTAGCGTTCGTTGAGATATCCCAGCAGCTCGTCGTGGAGCGGGCCGTTGGACGCCGCCGCGTTGCCGCTGTGCGGGCCCGGGCGGCCGTCGAGGCCGGTGAAGGTGCCGCCGGCCTCCGTGACGATGATCGCGTTGGCGGCCATGTCCCACAGGGACAGCTCCGGCTCCGCGCACAGATCCACCGAGCCCTCGGCGACCATCATGTACGGCCAGAAGTCGCCGTACGCGCGCGTGCGCCAGACCTCGCGGGTGAGATCCAGGAAGCCGTTCAGCCGGCCCTGCTCCTCCCAGCCGGAGAGCGAGGAGTAGGCGAAGGAGGCGTCCGTGAGGCGGGAGACCTGGGAGACGTGCATGCGGGTGGCGGAGGTCAGGCTGCGGCCCGTGAACGCGCCGTGACCCTTCGCCGCCCACCAGCGGCGGCCGAGGGCGGGGGCGGAGGCGAGGCCGACGACGGGCTGGTAGCCGCCCTCGCCCGCCTCCATCAGGGAGATCAGCGTGGCCCAGACGGGGACGCCCCGTACGTAGTTCTTCGTGCCGTCGATCGGGTCGATCACCCAGCGGCGGGGGCCGGTGCCCTCGATGCCGTACTCCTCGCCGAGGATCGCGTCGCGGGGCCTGGCGCGCTGGAGTTGGCCGCGGATGAGCTCCTCGGCGGCCTTGTCCGCCTCACTCACGGGGGTCATGTCCGGCTTGGTCTCGACCTTGAGGTCGAGGGCCTTGAAGCGGGCCATGGTGGCGGCGTCGGCCGCGTCCGCGAGGACGTGCGCGAGGCGGAGGTCGTCGAGGTAGTCGGGCATGTGATGAACCGTATCCGGCGGGGGTGAGGTGGGGCTACACGGGGCTGGGATGCCGAGCGGGGACCTGGCCGCCGTCCATGCGGATGCGCCCGATGCCGAACCTCGGAGCGGTCGAGGTCGAGGTCGAGGGCGGTGTCGCGAATGCGCTGGGCGTCCAGGGCGTGGGCGAGGTCCGACAGGTCGGTGCCGCCGCGATCGCCAACGCCGTCCACCACACGACCGGACGCCGGATGACGCGACTCTACGGGCCCACGCCGAGGCTGCGATGGAGTCCTCCTACCACCCGGTGGGCACCTGCCGGATGGGAAGCGACGGCATGTCCGTCGTGGACTCCGATCTGCGAGTGCACGGATTCAGTGGGCTGTGGATCGCCGACGGATCCGTGATGCCCTCGATCGTGTCCGGCAACACCAATGCCACGGTCTACGCCATCGCCGAACGCGCAGCGGATCTGATCGGCCGCTGATCGCGGACGTGCACCGCGTGCCGACCCGCCGCGATCCGGCCTGCCGTGCCGCGGTGTGTCCCGGCGCGCGGCGCCGACCCGGACCCTGGTGGCCGGGAACTCGTGATCGTCGGAAACTCCTGGTGGCCGGAAAGGGTCGCTTCGGGGGTTCCCAGACCCTTGACAGTGGTGACGGGCGCGTCAAATCTGGGCGCAGAGCCGCTCGCCCCAGGGAGGCGATGATGCCTGCTGCCCGGGAATCCCTTCTGGACGCCGCCTATACGGCGCTCACGCGCCGGCCGTGGTCCGCCGTGCGGATGGTGGACGTGGCCGCGGCGGCCGGGGTGTCCCGGCAGACCCTCTACAACGAGTTCGGCAGCAAGGAAGGGCTCGCGCGGGCCCTCGTGCGCAGGGAGGCCGACGGCTACCTCGCCGGCGTCGAGCGGGCCCTGACCGGGTACATCGACCCCCGTGACCGGCTGGCCGCCACCGCCGAGTGGACCGCCTCAGCCGCCCGGGAGAACGCGCTGGTCCGGGCCATGCTCACCGGCTTCTGGAGCGAGGGGCTGCCGTCGCCGACGCTCTCGGCCGTACCGTCCTCCTCCGCCGTACCGGCGCAGCGCCGGGCCGACGGCCCCCTGCCGTCGCCCGGCGACTTCGTGCAGATCGTGCGGGACCGGGCCGTCGCCGTCCTCTCCCTGCCCGGCGCCACCCGGTACGACGGCTCCGAACTGGCCCGCTCCTGCGAGCTCGTCGTACGGCTCGCCCTGTCCTGCGTGGCCGCTCCGCCGCCGGAGGGCGGGGTCGCCGAACTGGTGCGGGGCGCCCTCGGCCGGCAATCGGTGTGAGCGGCTGCTTCTTCAGCCGGCCCACCTTCTCAGTGGGCCGAGCCCGACAGCTGGAGACCGATCACGCCGATGATGACCAGGCTGATCGAGACGAGCTTCAGGGTCGACACCAGGTCGCCGAGGAAGATCATGCCGTAGATCGCGGTGCCCGCGGCGCCGATGCCGGTCCACACCGCGTAGGCGGGGCCGACGTCGAGCTTCTTCAGGGACAGGGTGAGCAGGCCGAAGCTTCCGAGGGCGAACGCGCAGAACGCGACGGTCGGCCAGAGCCGGGTGAAGCCGTGGGACAGCTTGAGGCACACCGCGAAACCGGTCTCGAGCAGTCCGGCCACGATGACCAGCAGCCACGCCATGTGGTGTCCTCCCGTACGTGCGGCTCGGTGCGATTATGCACTTGCCATGCTGCTGCTCACGCAAACACCGCTGAGGTCAGTCGCCTTCCTTCCGATCGCGCGTGCGCAGCAGCCGACGCAGGGAGTACAGCCGCGCCGGGTCCGCGTGGCCCTCGGCCACCCACTCGTCCAGTGCGCAGTCCGGCTCGTCGTGACTGCACCCGCGCGGGCAGTTGACCGTGCCGGGTTCCAGGTCGGGGAAGGCGTTGATGACCCGGAACGGGTCGATGTGCGCGAGGCCGAAGGACCGTACCCCCGGGGTGTCGATCACCCAGCCCCCGTCGTCGCTCAGCGGCAGCGCCAGCGCGGAGGTGGTCGTGTGCCGACCGCGGCCCGTCACCGCGTTCACATGCCCCGTGATACGGCGCCTGTCCTGCGGGACCAGCGCGTTGACCAGCGTCGTCTTGCCGACGCCGGAGTGGCCCACGAAGGCGGTGACCTTGCCGTCCAGCTGTTCCCTGACCCGCTCCGCCGCGTCTCCGTTCTCCAACTCCTCGCGGCTGGTGACGACGTACGGGATGTCCAGGTCGCCGTACAGCTCCAGGAGCTTGTCCGGCGGGGCCAGGTCCGACTTGGTCATGACCAGGAGGGGCTCGAGGCCGCCGTCGTACGCCGCGACCAGGCAGCGGTCGATCAGCCGGGGGCGGGGCTCCGGGTCGGCGAGGGCGGTGACGATGGCGAGCTGGTCGGCGTTCGCGACGACCACGCGCTCGAACGGATCGTCGTCGTCGGCGGTACGGCGCAGGACCGACGCCCGCTCCTCGATACGGACGATGCGCGCGAGCGAGTCCTTCGTGCCGGACAGGTCGCCGACCAGGGCGACCCGGTCGCCCACGACCGCCGCCTTGCGGCCGAGTTCTCGGGCCTTCATCGCCATGACGGTTCGGCCGTCGACGAGGCAGGTCAGACGGCCCCGGTCGACGGTGAGGACCATGCCCTCGGCGGCGTCGTCGTGCTTGGGCCGGATATGCGTACGCGGTCGGTTGCCCTTGCGGTTCGGGCGGGTGCGGATGTCGTCCTCGTCGGTGTGCTTGCCGTAGCGGCGCATGGCGTGCTCCCCGGGGCCCTATGCCCCGAGCATCCCGGTCCACAGGTCGGGGAATTCGGGCAGCGTCTTCGCCGTCGTCGCCACGTTCTCGATCTGTACGCCCTCGACCGCGAGGCCGATGATCGCGCCGGCCGTCGCCATGCGGTGGTCCTCGTACGTGTGGAAGATCCCGCCGTGCAGCCGGCGAGGGCGGATGTGCAGGCCGTCGGCGGTCTCGGTGACGTCGCCGCCGAGCTCGTTGATCTCCTTGGTGAGCGCGGCGAGCCGGTCCGTCTCGTGCAGCCGCAGATGGGAGACGCCGCGCAGGGTCGAGGGGGAGTCCGCGAGGGCGGCGACCGCCGCGACGCCCGGAGTCAGCTCGCCGACGTCACCCAGGTCGACGTCGATGCCGTGGATCGCGCCGGAGCCGGTGAACTCCAGGCCGAACTCGGTCAGCGCGCAGGAACCGCCCATTTCGGTGAAGATCTCCCGCAGCCGGTCACCCGGCTGGGTCGTCCGCGCCGGCCAGTCCGGAACGATCACCTTGCCGCCGGTCACCAGGGCCGCCGCCAGGAACGGCTGGGCGTTCGACAGGTCCGGCTCGATGGTCAGGTCCCGGCCGAGCAGGGCGCCCGGCGTGACCCGCCAGACGTTCGGCTCGCCGCCCGACTCCGGGGTGTCCACCTGGGCGCCGACCGCGCGCAGCATGTCCACGGTCATCCGGATGTGCGGCACGGAGGGCAGCGAGGCACCGGTGTGGCGGACCTCGATGCCCTGGTTGAAGCGCGGTCCGGACAGGAGCAGGGCGCTCACGAACTGCGACGACGAGGACGCGTCGATCGACACCGGTCCGCCGTCCAGCGCACCGCCGCCGTGCACGGTCAGCGGCAGCGCGCCCCGGCCGTCGTCGTCGATCCGGGCGCCGAGTACGCGCAGGGCGTCGATCACACCGTTCAGGGGGCGCTCGTACGACCGCGGGTCTCCGTCGAAGCGGACGGGACCGTCGGCCAGCGCGGCGACCGGGGGGAGGAAGCGCATGACGGTGCCGGCGTTGCCGACATCGACCGTGGCGGGGCCGTGCAGGCCCGTGGGGAGCACGCGCCAGGCCTCACCGGAGCCGTCCGGACCCACCCCCTCCTCGATGTCGACGCCCATGGCGCGCAGGGCACCGGCCATCAGCAGGGTGTCGCGGGAGCGCAGGGGACGGCGCAGCCAGCCGGGTTCGGAGGCGAGGGCGGCGAGCACGAGGCCGCGGTTGGTGACGGACTTGGACCCGGGCACGTGGACCGTCGCGTCGACGGCTCCGCTCGCGTGCGGGGCGGGCCATAGGGCGATGTGTGCGTTGTTCGGGACCATGGCCCCACTTTAGTGGGCTGCCGTTGTCGGATGCGGGTGCGTGTTTTTCGGGCTGCGTTGTCGGGTGCGGCGCCGTAGGGGCTGGTCGCGCCCACGCGGCGGAGCCGCAGATCGACACAGCCCCGCGCCCCTGAGGACGTCGCCCCTTCGAGGCATGTCCTCATCCCTCCAGCAGCCAGCGGCCCCCGCCTATCAGTGAGCACAGCGACACCGCGTGGAACAGGAACAGCCACAACCCCGCCGGTGCGTGCGTGAGGCGCGACAGCTGGTCCGCGTCCGAGTCGCCCGCTCCGCCCCTCCTGCGCTTGGCCTGGAGTTCGAAGGCCGGGCGGACTCCGCCCAGCAGCAGGAACCACACCACCGCGTACGCGAACGCCGCTTGGACCTGCGGGCCGGTGAGCCAGGACACCAGGAGGAAGGTGCCGCCGGTGACGACGACGGTCAGGGCGCCGTACGCGTTGCGGATCATCACCAGCATGGCGACCAGGAGGGCCGTGGCCAGCCACAGCAGGAGCGTGATGTGGCCCGCGGCCAGCAGCGCGGCGGCGCCGAGGCCCAGGAGCGGGGGAGCGGTGTAGCCGGCGGCGGCCGTCAGGATCATGCCGACGCCGTGCGGCTTGCCGCGGCTCACCGTGAGGCCGCTGGTGTCGGAGTGCAGGCGAATCCCGGTCAGTTGGCGGCCGGTGAGCAGGGCCACCAGACCGTGGCCGCCCTCGTGCGCGATGGTGATGGCGTTGCGCGAGAGACGCCACGGGGCGTGCGGGACGACCACGGCGAGGGCCGCGGCCAGGGTGGCGAGGACCACCCACAGGTTGGGGTCGGGCTGGGTGCCCCACAGCCGGTCCCAGAGGTCGGGCAGCGCGGTGACGGCGGAGTCCATGTTCGGTGGTCGCTCCCTCTCCTGGATTCAATAGGGGTCGGCGCGCAGCGCCGTCGTTGGGGGGTGGTGGCCGGGCGACGGGTGGGCCTGGCAGTCTGGCACGTATGTGCGGACGGTATGCGGCGAGTCGTGGGCCCGAGGATCTCGCAGGAATCTTTGAGGTCGAGAAGTGGGAGCCCGAGGAGACCCTGGAGCCCGACTACAACGTGGCTCCGACGAAGGAGGTCTACGCCGTCCTGGACCGTGCCGTGAAGGACGCGGACGACCCGCGGCCGGTTCGCCAGCTGCGCAAACTGAAGTGGGGGCTCGTGCCGTCATGGGCCAAGTCGCCCGAGGGCGGTGCCCGGATGATCAACGCACGCGCCGAGACCGTGCACGAGAAGCCGTCGTACCGCCGTGCCTTCGCCGCCCGGCGCTGCATCCTGCCCGCCGACGGCTACTACGAGTGGGTCACCGGCAAGCAGGAGCGGGATCTGGAGGAGGAGGGCAAGAAGAAGCGGCCGCGCAAGCAGCCGTACTTCGTGCTGCCCGCCGACGGGTCGGTGTTCGCGATGGCCGGGCTGTACGAGTTCTGGCGCGACAAGACCCTGCCCGACGACCACCCGCAGGCCTGGTGGGTCACCTGCTCGGTGATCACGACCGAGGCGGAGACGACACCCCTCGCCGTCTCGCCCGCCGAGGGACCGCACACCCTCGCCGAGATCCACCCCCGGATGCCGCTGATGCTCACCCCGGACCGCTGGGACGCCTGGCTGGACCCGGCCCGGACCGACCCCGACGACCTGCGCGCGCTGCTGGCCCCGCCGCCGCCCGGCCTGATGCGCGCGTACGCCGTCTCCGCGGCCGTCAGCAATGTCCGCAACAACAGCCCGGAGCTGCTCAAGGAGCTGGCGGGGCCCGAAGAGGGCACACTCTTCTGATGTGACGACAGAGATCATCGCCACGGACGCCGGAGACGCCCGCGTCACCTGGCACAGGGCGAAGAAGCCCAGGCTCCTGCTGGCCGTGAGTCATGGCGCCGGCGGCGGGATCGAGACACGGGACCTCCAGGCGCTCGCGGGGGTGCTGCCCGGGCACGGGGTGAGCGTCGGCCTTGTCGAGCAGCCGTGGCGGGTGGCCGGGAAGAAGGTCGCGCCCGCGCCGAAGACGCTCGACGTGGGGTGGCGCGGGGTCTGGCCCGTGCTGGCCGGGAGCGGACTGCCCGTGATCTCCGGTGGGCGCAGCGCGGGCGCCCGCGTGGCCTGCCGTACGGCCACCGAGCTGGGCGCACACGCCGTACTCACCCTCAGCTTCCCCCTGCATCCGCCGGGCAGGCCCGAGAAGTCGCGCGCCGACGAGCTGCTCGGCGCCGGTGTGCCCACACTCGTGGTGCAGGGCGGGAACGATCCCTTCGGCAAGCCGGCGGAGTTCCCAGAGGGGGACTACGAGCTGATCGAGGTGCCGTACGGCGATCACGGGTTCGCCGTGCCGAAACGGGCGGAGATCGGACAGGACCGGGCGCTGGAGATCGTCACCGAGGGCGTCGTGCAGTGGGTCTCGTCACTCGGGTAACGGCCGGGAATGCGGGCGGTGGCCGCACTGTTGTTCCGCACACAAGTGCTGAAGCTCCAGCACCGACGTCGTCGGAAGGAAGTCGCCGCATGGGTTCGACCGCATGCCCGAGCCGCAGTAGCAGCGCTGACCTGGAGTGGACGGTGCTGCACGCGGCCAAGACCGCTCCCATTCGAGGGGCGGCAGGCACGGGTCGTGTTCTATCCTCCGAAACGAGTGGGATCGGTTTCGGTCCTGCCCGGGATCTTGAGGAGGTGGGTCCGGTCACTGGGACCGACGCAGGGACCGACAACGGCCAGGCGGAGCAGCCCGAGGGCCAGGGCGCCGGCGCTGAGTCCAACACGGAGCGCAGCGCGCGCTTCGAGCGGGACGCGCTCGAATTCCTCGACCAGATGTATTCGGCCGCGCTGCGTATGACGCGCAATCCGGCCGACGCCGAGGATCTGGTGCAGGAGACGTATGCGAAGGCGTACGCGTCCTTCCACCAGTTCCGTGAGGGCACCAACCTCAAGGCGTGGCTGTACCGGATTCTGACGAACACCTTCATCAACTCGTACCGCAAGAAGCAGCGCGAACCGCAGCGCAGCGCGGCCGAGGAGATCGAGGACTGGCAGCTGGCGCGTGCCGAGTCGCACATGTCGACCGGTCTGCGCTCCGCCGAGTCGCAGGCGCTGGACCACCTGCCCGACTCGGACGTGAAGGAAGCGCTGCAGGCGATCCCCGAGGAGTTCCGCATCGCCGTCTATCTCGCGGACGTAGAGGGCTTTGCGTACAAGGAGATCGCGGACATCATGGGGACACCCATCGGTACGGTGATGTCCCGGCTGCACCGGGGCCGCCGTCAACTGCGCGGCATGCTCGAGGACTACGCCCGAGAGCGCGGGCTCGTCCCGGCCGGCGTCGGAGAGTCGAACGAAGCGAAAGGCTCGGGCTCATGAGCTGCGGAGAGCCGCACGAGACGGACTGCAGTGAGGTACTCGATCATTTGTACGAGTTCCTCGACAGTGAGATGCCGGACGTCGATCGCGACAAGTTCCAGCACCACTTCGAAGAGTGCTCGCCGTGCCTGGAGAAGTACGGCCTCGAGCAGGCGGTGAAGAAGCTGGTCAAGCGGTGCTGCGGCCACGACGACGTACCGACGGATCTGCGTGCCAAGGTCATGGGGCGGATCGACCTGATCCGCTCCGGCCAGACGGTCCCCGAGCACGACGTGACGGCCACACCGCAGGAGTCCTGACCTCCTCGTTGTCCGCGGTCTTCACCCGAACGTGCTAATCCTGAGGACATAGCCCCCCGCGCCCCCCGACTGCCGTCCTAGGCTCCGGAGCCTGGAATGCCATGGTCGGGGGAGGGACGTCATGGAGGCGGTACCGGGGCGGGCCCGCGTGTACGTCGCCTGTGTCAGCCTTCTCGCGCTGCTCTGTCTGCTGCCGCTGCCCCACAGCCACGCCCCCTGGTGGGCGGTCGCTCTCCTCGCCGCGCTCTACGCGGTCTGCGAGCACGTCGTGCGGCGCCGCTTCGGGGGCACCTTCTACCCCGTGCTGCTCGCCGGCGCGTTTCTGCTGCCGCCGCCCGCCGCCGCCCTCGTACCCCTGCCGGGGATCCTGCTCGCCGGGCCCGCACAGCCGCCGCTGATCCGGCGGATCTGGCGGGCCGCCCAGTCGGCGCTGGCCGTGTGGGCCGCGGCGCGGGTGCACTGGGGGCTGGGCGGCCGGGACGCGGTCGTCGCCTCCGACTTCCCCTACGCCCTCGTGCCCGCCGGGGCCGCGGTGCTGGCGTTCTGCCTGGTGCTCGCCGTGCTCGACGGCGGAGTCCTTGTGCTCGCCGAGCGTGTGCCGACGGGGCGGGCGTGGCGCGGGCTGCTGCCGAGGTCCCTGGCCCCGATCGGGGCGCACGGGCTTGCCGGGCTGATGATGGCCGTGCTGTGGCGCAGCCCCTTCGGTCCGGTCGCCGCCCTGCTCGTGCTGCTGCCGATGTGTGTGTCCTGGTGGGTGTTCGCGCAGTACCACCGGGAGCGGGCGGCCCATCAGGCGACGATCCGCGCGCTGGTGCAGGCCGTCGACATCAAGGACGGCTACACGCGTGGGCACAGCGAACGCGTCGGACAGGCGTCCGTGATGATCGCCCGCGAGTTGGGCATGGACGACGAACGCGTCGAGGTGCTGCGGTTCGCCGGGATCCTGCACGACGTCGGCAAACTGGGCGTGCCTACGCGGCTGCTGCGCAAGGACGGACCGCTCACGCCCGAGGAGCGGCGCGTGATCGAGCTGCATCCCGAGTACGGCCACGAAATGGTGCGCGGCATCTCCTTCCTCGGCGAGGCCCGGGCGGCGATCCTGCACCACCACGAACGACTCGACGGCAGCGGGTATCCGTACGGCCTGGTGGGGACCCAGATCCCGGAATGCGCACGGGTGGTGGCCGTCGCCGACGCCTTCGACGCGATGACCTCCACGCGCTCCTACAGCAGAGCCAGACCCGTCCCGACGGCGCTGACGGAACTGGAGCGGTGCGCGGGCGCGCAGTTCGACCCCCGGATGGTCGGTGCCCTGGTCAATGCCCTGAAACGGCACGGCTGGCGCCCCGCCGTGACCGCCGACGAGACGGATCACGCGGCACGACCGGTGGGTCCGGTGCCCAGCAGACCCGGGGCCCGCGGATGACGGCGCGCCGTGCCGCGCGCCGGAGGAGAGGGAGAGCGCGGACGACTGCCTTCGGGGCGGGTCGGCGTCGGGCCGGTAGCGCGCGCTTGGGCCGCCTTCGACTCCTGCGGGCGGGGAGTGCGCCGGTGACCGCTCTCCACCTGGTGCACGGCTGTGCCGCGCTGCTCGCCCTCGGGTCCCTCGCCGTCACCCTCTGGACCGGGCTCGTCGAACCGGGCATCGCGTTCGCCTTCGGGGTTCTGATATCCGCCGGTGAGATCGCCCGTCGGCCCGGCGGCACCCAGGTCAAGGAGGCCGCACCGCTGGCCGCCGCCGCGGCGCTGTCGTACGCCCTGCTCGGCGAGAACGCCGGCCGGCCGATCCACCACTCAGTCGCCCAGGTCGTCACCGTCGTCCTCGTCGCCTCCCTGCTCGGCAGCGTCCCGCACATCTGGGACGGCCGGACCTCCACGCCCGACGACATGGCACGGCGTGTCCTCACCGTCGGCTTCGCCGCCGTCTGCTTCCAACCCCTCCACAACGAGGGCGTGTTCGAGACGTGGAGCGGCCCCGCCTACGCCCTCATGCTCCTCGCGCTCCTCGTCCTCACCGCCCTGTGCGACGCCGTGCTCGCCGCGGCGCTGGCGCACTCCCGCACCGGGTGGCCGTTCGGCCCGCTGCTGCGCGACGAGCTGCGCGCGCTGATCGGAATCGGGACCGCGGTGTGCGCGACCGGCGCCGTGATGGCGCTCGCGGTCGCCGTCGTCGGACTGTGGGCGCTGCCCGTGTTCTGTCTGCCGCTGCTGCTCACCCAGCTCTCGCTGCGCCGGTACGCCGCCGTGCGCGCCACCTACCGGCAGACCATCGCCTCCCTCGCCCGGGCCACCGAGGTCGCCGGCTACACCCCGGCCGGGCACGCCCGCCGTGTCGCCGCCCTCAGCCAGGCCGTCGGCCGCGACCTCGGGCTGTCCGGGCCCGAACTGACCGTGCTGGAGTACGCCGCCCTGATGCACGACATCGGCCAGCTGAGCCTGGTCGACCCGGTGCCGGCCGGCGCCACGGCCGTACTGCCACTGGGCGAACAGCGCCGTATCGCGCTGCTCGGCGGCGCCGTCGTACGGCAGACCGGGGTGGACGCCGCGGTCGCCGTGGTCGTGGAGCGGCTGGCCGACCCCTACCCGGAGCAGCCGCTGGCCGCGCGGATCGTCCGGGCCGTGAACGCCTACGAGGAGAAGGCGCGCGACGCCGGGCCTGGCGGACCGCTCAAGGCCCTGGAGGAGCTGCGGCTGGGGGCGGCCGGGGACTACGCGCCCGAGGTCGTCGAGTCGCTCGCCCGGGTCCTGTCGTGGGGCGGCCTTAGCCTGCCCCTGGCTGGGTAACCCATGGGTAATGAGCGGCCTTCCCACCGTACGTGGTTGGATGCGAGGGAGAGGGTGTCCGGGGGCACAAGCCAGCCCACTGAGCGGAACTGGAACTGGCAGGCGGGAATCGTGAGGATCTTCGGCAAGGGACGGCACCGGCCCTCCGCCTCCTGGCGGCAGGCCACCGACCGGGCGTTCACGCTCATCGGCGACGGCCGGTACGAGGACGCCGGCGAGCTGCTGACACGCGCCGCCGACCTGGAGCCCTGGCTGTCGGAGTCCTGGTTCAACCTCGCGCTGCTGCACAAGTTCCGGCACGACTGGGAGCAGGCCCGCGCGGCCGGACTGCGCGCCGTCGCGCTGCTCGACCGGGAGGCCGGGGCGCCCGACTGGTGGAACGTCGGCATCGCCGCCACCGCACTGCAGGACTGGCCGCTGGCCCGTCGTGCCTGGCAGGCCTACGGGCTGCGGGTGCCGGGCGGCGCCACCGCCGCCGGGGAGCCGACCGGCATGGAGCTGGGCAGCGCGGCCGTACGCATGTCACCGGAGGGCGAGGCCGAGGTCGTGTGGGGCCGGCGGCTCGATCCCGCGCGGATCGAGGTGCTGTCCATTCCGCTTCCCTCGTCCGGGCGACGCTGGGGCGAGGTCGTGCTGCACGACGGGGTGCCCCACGGTGAGCGGACCACCGCCGCCGGGCACGCCTACCCCGTCTTCGACGAGATCGAGCTGTGGGCGCCCTCGCCCGTCCCCACCTGGGTGGTCCTCCTGGAGGCCGCCACCGAGGCCGACCGTGACGCGCTGGAGCAGCTCGCGGCCGACGCCGGCTTCGCCGCCGAGGACTGGTCGTCGTCGGTGCGGCTGCTGTGCCGTATGTGCTCCGAGTCGCGCATGCCGTCCGACGAGGGCGACGGCGTGCACCTCGACCCGCACGACCACAGCGAGCCGGGCCACCCCGGGCCGCTCGGTCACCGCACCGACGGGCAGCTGTGGGTGCCGGAGCGGGAGTGTGGCGTTGCCGCGCCCGCCTCGCTGGTGCGGGGACTGCTGGACGGGTGGGTCGCGGACAGCCCTGATTCCCGGGACTGGCGGGATCTGGAAGAGGTCTGCTGAGCCGTCTCCCCGCAGGTACCCCGACTAGGCTGTACCCGCAGATTTTTCCAAGACTTGCAGGAAGGCATACGTCGGTCATGGCGCAGCAGGACACCGATCAGCAGCACGCGGGCGTGCTTCCCGTGGACGACGAAGGCTTCGTCATCGACATCGTGGACACGGACGAGCGCGAGCTCGCCTGGCGCGAGCGGGGCACCTCGCGGCCGATCACGGTCGTCGGCAACCCGGTGCTGCACAAGGAGTGCAAGGACGTCACCGAGTTCGGCGCGGAGCTCGAGCAGCTGATCGCGGACATGTTCGCCAGCCAGCGCACCGCCGAGGGCGTGGGCCTGGCCGCCAATCAGATCGGCGTCGACCTGAAGGTCTTCGTCTACGACTGTCAGGACGACGAGGGCACCAGGCACGTCGGCGTGGTCTGCAACCCCAGGCTGGTCGAACTGCCCGCCGACAAGCGTCACCTGGACGAGAGCAACGAGGGCTGCCTGTCCGTGCCGACGGCCTACGCGCCGCTCGCCCGCCCCGACTACGCCGAGGTCACCGGGCAGGACGAGAAGGGCAACCCGATCAAGGTGCGCGGCACCGGCTACTTCGCCCGGTGTTTGCAGCACGAGACCGACCACCTGTACGGCTACCTCTACATCGACCGGCTCTCCAAGCGCGAACGCAAGGACGCGCTGCGGCAGATGACCGAGAACGAGCCGCGCTACCCCGTGGTCCCCAACGACTGAGGCACGACTGAGACGAACGAAACACGTGTGACGCCTGGTCAGGATCCTTCCGACCAGGCGTCGTTCGTATGTCCATGGCACGTTCGATCCCCAATGCGCCTCTAGCCTCGGGCTTTCATGAGGGGTTCCGTCCGGCAGGTGGTCGAGAAAGCAGAAAGTGCCCCTGAGCTGCAACGATAGGACTTGCTGAGGGTC